>JAGCSE010000277.1 GCA_017964325.1 Victivallales bacterium
CAGGCCCGGTATCGCCGCCAGCCGTGTCATGCCGTACTGCGTCAGTTCATGCTCGTATGCGGCGACATTCGCCATTCCGATCTGCATCATGTATTCGAGCGCCGCGCCAAGGCCGACCGCATCCGCGATGCTGCCAGTGCCCGCCTCGAACTTGTTCGGGGCGGATTGGTAGATGGTGCGTTCGAACGTGACATCCGCGATCATGTTGCCGCCGCCTTGATAGGGCTGGGCCTCTTCAAGAGCGTCGGTCTTGCCGTAAACGGCGCCGATTCCGTTCGGTCCGAACACCTTGTGTCCGGAGAACACATAGAAGTCTGGATCCAACGCGGTCACGTTGACCGGAAGATGCGCGACGGATTGAGCACCGTCGATCAGAATGCGAACGCCATGGGCGTGGGCGATGGCGACGAGCTCCTCCACCGGCGTGACCGTTCCAAGCACGTTCGATACATGCGCGACGGACACGAATTTCGTATGCGAGTTGAACAGTTTTGTGTATTCGGACAGGATGAGCTGCCCGTCTGCATCAACCGGTATGACGCGGATTTTAGCGCCGGTCGCCGCCGCGATCATCTGCCACGGCACGATGTTCGCATGGTGCTCCAGCATGGAGACGATGATTTCATCGCCGCTTTTGAGCAATGGACGCACATAGCTTTGCGCGACCATGTTGATGCCTTCGGTCGTGCCGCGTACAAAGACAATGTCTTTTGAATTGCCCGCGCCGAGAAATTTCGCAACGGTCGAACGCGCGTTCTCGTAGGCGTCAGTCGAACGCGCGGCGAGTTCATGCGCGCCACGATGCACGTTGGAGTTCTCATGGGCGTAGTAGTATGAGATTCGGTCGATGACCTGCTGGGGACGCTGTGTGGTGGCGCCGTTGTCAAACCAGACCAGCTGCCTCCCTGATGAAAGAGGCTCCTGTAGGATTGGAAAATCCGCGCGAATCTTCTCCACGGGAATGGAACCGACTGTCGCACGTGAACGGGGGAGGGCCTTTGTCTGGGCGGACGCGTTCAATGGCGTCTCCGCGGCTTTTGCGGCGGAGACAAGAGTCGGCGAATAAGCCGTGGCGGACGGCGAAGGCATATCAGCTTGATCACGAAGCACATCGCTCGCAATCTTCGCCCAATCCGTTCCTGAGGCGGCTGTATTCGGCGTGGCCTCTCCATACAGTTCAGCCGCCAAGTTCAGCAACTCCGCTTCCGTAGGCAATCCTGCCGCAGCGGGATTTAGATTAGTCTCGGTTGTAGTCATAGTATTCACCAACCTCCACGTCTTCAAGCACCGCTATGGCATCGTCGGCCAGAATCGCCGCGGAGCAATACAGCGACAGTAGATAAGAGGCGACGCCCTTGTCGTCAATGCCGCGGAAACGAATGGAAAGACCGCGCGAATGCTCGCCCTGCAGACCGGTTTGATACAGTCCGATGACGCCGCGCTTTGTTTCACCGGTGCGGATAAGCAGAATGTTCGTCTTGCCGCTCTGGGACTTCGGATTCTTCAAGCCGTCAACAAGCATCTTGTCGGATGGAATCAGCGGAATGCCGCGCCAGAGGATGAAGGTGCCTCCGTTGATGTTGGCGGTGACTGGCGGCACGCCGCGGCGCGTGCATTCGCGTTCGAACGCCGCAATGGCGCGGGGGTGTGCGAGGAAGAAGGACGGCTCTTTCCACACTTTGGAGATGAGCTCATCCAGATCGTCCGGCGTGGGCGCGCCAACGCTGTTGTGCGGCTGGATGCGCTGTGAATCGGCCACGTTCTTCAGAAGACCGTAGTCGTCGTTGTTGATGAGCTGGCTTTCCTGGCGTTCGCGAAGGCTCTCCACCGCCAATGCAAGCTGCTCTTTTGTCTGGTCGTATGGCGAACTGAAGACATCTGCCACCTGTGTGTTGACATTGATGATGGTGGAGATCGAGTTGAGAATGTATTCACGTGGCTTGGATTCGTAATCGACGAATCCTTGTGGGATGATGTCGCTCTTTGGCTTGGAACTGCAAAGCACTTCCAATGGCGTGTTGCCTTCTTTTACACGGTTGACACGATAGATGCCTGCATCCAATCCTTTGAATTCCAAAAACTTGGAGAGCCATTTCGGGGTCAGCAGCCCGAATTGTGGCTTGGTTTTCGTTACGTCTGCCAGTTGATAGGCGGCGGCTTTCCCTAATGCGTTGATTTTGACGTCTTCGGACATGTTTTACTTCCTTCTTTTATGTTTTGATTTTATTTGTTAATGGCACAAATCAGATCAGTTTCACATTTGGATCGACCTCGTTCTTCCACCCTTGCACGCCGTCCAGGAGGTTCATTAGCTTGCCTTGATAGCCTGCCGCGCGAAGGTTGCGCACGGCGAGAATGCTGCGTTGGCCGATTTTGCAGACAAAAACGGTATCGATGGACGGATCCAGTTCATCCTGCCTGCGGATCACCTGGCCGAGCGGTATCGTTTTCGCGTTCGGGAATTTGAAATAAGCACGCTCATGCGGCTCGCGAAGATCGACCACCTGCACGGGCTCGTTCGCATCGAAGCGCCGTTTCAGTTCGGTGGCGGAAATGGATTCCACGGGTGTGTCGTCCTGATTCTGCTTCATGCCGCAGAACTGCTCGTAGTCGATGAGTTTTGTAATGGTAGGATGCTTTCCGCAGATCGGGCATTCCGGATCCTTCTCCAGTTTCAACTCGCGGAATTTCATCTTCCACGCATCGTAGAGCAGGAGACGCCCCGTTAGCGTGTCACCACCGCCAACCAGCAGTTTGATGACTTCATTGGCCTGCAGCATTCCGACAACGCCCGGCAGAACGCCCAGAACGCCGCCTTCTGCGCAGGAGGGAACCAGTCCGGGCGGCGGCGGCTCGCGGTACAGGCAACGGTAACACGGGCCTTGCTTGGCGTAGAACACGCTTACCTGCCCTTCGAACTGGAATACAGAGCCATATGCATTCGGTTTGCCGAGCAGCACGCATGCGTCATTTACCAGATAGCGCGTCGGATAGTTGTCTGTTCCGTCCGCCACCACATCATACTCGCAGATGATGTCCAGCGCGTTTTCACTTTTCAACGGTTCGTTGTAGGTGACCACGTTGACCAGCGGGTTCAACGCACGGATGCGGTCGCGTGCGGAGGCGACCTTCGGGCGGTTCACATCCCGTGTGCCGTGGATGATCTGGCGATGGAGATTCGAGATATCGACGTTGTCGAAATCCACGAGCCCAAGGGTCCCCACGCCCGCCGCGGCCAGATAGAGCGCCAATGGCGCTCCAAGGCCACCTGTTCCGACGACTAGGACTTTCGCGCCTTTCAGTTTCCGCTGTCCCTCAATGCCGATTTCAGACAGAAGAAGCTGGCGGCTGTAACGCGTGAGATCGTCATGGTTCAGTTCGCCCCAGCGTTCTTCTGGAACAACACTTTTTATACTACTTTCGCTCATGTTTCAGCATCCTCCCGCAATGGCTGGAACGAGCATCACGGTCGCGCCCTGCGCGAGTTTCGTTTCAAGCCCGTTCAGTTTCTTGATGTTCGTCCCATCGACGAAAACGTTCACGAAGCCGCGAAGTTTCACGTCGTCTTCATAAATCTGATGCTTCAGATCGGGATACTGGTCGGCGAGGTTGGCAAGAGCCTCTCCTACGGTGGAGCCTTCCACTTCGACTTCGGACTTGCGGTCCACGAAAGATCTCAATGCGGTTGGAATTAAAATTGTCACGCTCATGTCAAGCCTCCTTGTTTATGGTTCAACTTCGAATGGTTCACTGTCAAAAGCCTCGCGGCTGGGCTGAAGGAGCCAGCTGGTCATCGCTTCGGGCTTGCCTTCCGCCACACGCAGAATGACATACGAATAAAACGGCAACGCGTGGTCGCGGTCGTAGTCGGACGGCTTGGCAGGATGGTCTGGATGAGAATGGTAGAAACCGACAATTTCCAGCCCAAGTTTTCGCGCTTCCAGCTCCGCCTGCATCATGTCTTCCGCCGTGATCAGAAACCGATGGTACTGTTCATCGCTTTCACGCGCGTTATCAATCGGTTTCAATGACTTAACGACATGGTCATCGCCGTCTTCACTACCAAACAAAATGCCGCAGCATTCATTCGGATAGGCCTTCTCACCCGCCAGGCGGATTTCTGCTTCGATTTGCTTTGTCAGTTTCAACATCACTGTTCCTCCCAGAATTCTGAAGAAAGGTAACGGTTTCCGTTGTCGCAAAGCACCGTCACTACAACGGAGCCAGATGGCAATGTCTTCGCCAGCTTCAATGCCGCCGCTACGTTCGCTCCAGAGCTGATTCCAACTAGAATCGCCTCGTCGCCAACCAGACGGCGAGTCATAGCAAGTGCCTCTTCCGTCGATACTTCCAACTTGATATCCGCTATTGAATCATCAAAGAAGCCTGGATGGATCGTTGAAGCCATGTGTTTCATTCCTTCCAAGCCATGGAACGGCGAATCCGGCTGCATCAGAACTGATTTCACCTGTGGATTCAAATGCTTCAATCCACGGCTTGTTCCCATGAATGTTCCAGATGTTCCCGTCCCCGCCACGAAATGCGTTACGCGATGTTCCGTCTGCTCCCAGATTTCCACCGCAGTGCCTTCGTAATGAGCCTTCCAATTTGCATCGTTGTTATATTGGTCAGGGTAAAAATACTTGTCGGGATGTTCAGCAACCAGCCGCCGGCATTCATTGTATGCACCGTCCGAACTCTCCAGCGGATCCGTTTCGATGATTTCCGCGCCATAGAGTCGCATCAGCTTCTTGCGCTCCTCCGTTGCATTAGCCGGAAGACACAAGGCCACTTTGTATCCAAGTGCCGCCCCCAACGCCGCATACGCAATTCCTGTGTTTCCGCTTGTCGCATCGATGATCGTCTTGTCATGCGTCAATAGCCCGCGTTTTATTCCATCCAGAATCATCGCCTTCGCAGCACGGTCCTTCACCGACCCAGTCGGATTAAAGTATTCCGCTTTCGCATAGAGCTCCACACCATCCAAGTCACGTCCGATAGCGGGCAGACGTAACAAAGGCGTTCCGCCGACTGTTTCAAATACTGTTTGACCTGCCTTCATTCCTGTATCTCCCATCACCGATTGTTCACTTGTGTATTACTGTCTTGGTACGATTCTGCCTTCTTTATAATCACTACTAAAATAATAGTGATTATGTCGATATGAAAAACTGAATATCAATACGCTTGTAATGGAAGATACAATTACATCTCAAAATAGACTTGTCAAATAAACACGATTAAAAAAGTAGTTTTTATGACGAAAAAAATAAAAAATGGCTTCCCAAAAGGCTCCCTCCTTGAAGCAGCGTTCAAGGAGGGAAGGAAAGCATTGACGGATTTTACTTACGTCATTCCGCCTTCTTCAGGCAGCAGGCAGGTTTTGCCTTTGGGCAAGCAGACTTGGCATCAGCTTCGACCTTCTTGCAGCATTCCGCTTTCTTTAAACAGCAAGCGGGCTTGGCGTCAGCTTCGGCCTTTTTGCAGCATTCCGCACCCTCTTTGCAGCAAGCAGGCTTTGCGCAGCACTTTGCGCCTTCCTTGCAGCATTCCGCGCCTTCTTTGCAGCAAGCAGGTTTTTCGCAGCACTTCGCGCCTTCCTTGCAGCATTCCGCGCCTTCTTTGCAGCAAGCAGGTTTTTCGCAGCACTTCGCGCCTTCCTTGCAGCATTCCGCACCCTCATTGCAACAAGCGGGTTTCGCGCAG
>JAGCSE010000278.1 GCA_017964325.1 Victivallales bacterium
CACATCTTCACTTTTGGATTATTAACCATTAAGCAGATGGAACTCTCAAAAGTCTTCAAGTATGCGGTTTTCAAGCCCCGTGGGGGCGACAGGAACATAGCCGTGGGTGTAGCGAGCGCAGAAGCGCGAACGTAACCCACGGTAAGGCAATAAAATACATACAGAACCGCGTAGCGGTGGCAGGAACGTTTGTGCTAAATGGCAAAATTGCCAAACGACTTTTAAGAGTTGCGTCTGAGTAATGAGTAATGAGGACAGCTATTTTGTTTCAACGAGTCGCAGTAATCCCAGTAGTCCCAGTTAGATAAAAAACAGATGATAAAATCTTTAAACAGTAAATTGTATTTGATGGTAGTCCTCTCCGCCGGGTTGGCGGTTGCGCAGGCAGCGGATGAGTTGAAGCCAGCGGAAGCGGGCTCGACTGCTTGTGTGTGCATTGACTGGTGGACTGCAAAACATTTGTGGGTCGGCAATCCCAACTTGCTCAATCGAAAAGACCGCACGACCATTCGCTTCGATTTGACGAAATATTTGGCGAAGGGGCGTGTGAAAAAAGCGGAACTGTTCTTAACCGTCACGCCCTTCGGTATTTATGATGAGAATACGTTTGTGCTGGAGCAGTTGATGCGGGAACGCATGGAGTTGAAATCGGCAGATACATTGAGTGATGATGCGGAGAAAAGGGCTGATTTTGTCATCAAGTCAGAAGACAAGCCGCCTTGCCGTCAACGTATTGATGTGACGGATTGCGTAAATGGCTTGTTGCAAGTCGGGCATACGCAGTTGGTTCTGCGGCTGCGAGATGCGACGGTCGAAAATCGCGGCAACAAGAAGAACAAGGCCGAAGGACTGGAAATCAACCAGAATGAATTGAGATTGGAGATATTGCCATGATGCACAAACCGTTGTCGATGCTCACTACACTGACGATGCTGATGGCCGCTGCGGCAAGTCATGCAGGATTCCAAGGTCCTGACGGGCAGGCTTATACGCATATTGTCATAGAAAAAGACGCGCCGGATTCTGTGAATTTGGCGGCTTCCGAAATGCAGCAGTTCATCGATCGGCTGTGCGGCATCCAACTGCCGATCCGCAATGAGGCGGTTGCGGGCGAAGGGGCGGTCCATCTCGGGCATGGCATCGAAACGGAGTCATTGCCATCGGATGGTTTTCGCATCAAGACGGCGCCAAGTGCCTTGTACATCGCAGGAAAGGACAGCCGAAATCCGCCGCCGTTCGGACCACGCAATCCATGGCGTAAAACGGAGCTGTACAGCGATGAGCTGAGGCTGACGGCATTGCAGGACCAGGGGACGCTGTGCGGCGTCTATGCGTTTCTGGAAGAGTTCGGCGGCATCCGCTTCTATTGGCCTGGGGAGGATGGAATTGTTCTGCAACCAGTTGAAGGACTGAAGCTTCCAGAAATTGACATAACCCGAACACCACGCTTTAGCTATCGATATCCATGGTATTGCATGTTCTCGAAGGACAAGGATAATGCGCTGTGGTTCCATCGGGCGGGATTTGGCGGCCATGCTCCTGTTGTCATCATCCACAGCTTCAATTTTGTCAAGCATCACCAGAAGGAACATCCTGATTTTTGGGCACTTGCGGACGGGAAACGCGCTTTCACGAACGAATGCGTGGCGGACGGTCACGGTCATCTCTGCCTCAATAATCCCGAACTACTGAAGACATGGTGCGACGACATCCGCAAGTTTTTCGATGCAAATCCAGACATAGAGGTCTATCCCATCGTTCCAAATGACGGATTGACGCGCATTTGCGAATGTCCACAGTGTCAAGCGGACTTACGGCCAAATGCCGCAAGCAATGGCGTGTTTTCTTACCATATATGGAAATTCGTCAACGCCGTCGCGCGGGAAATCCATAAGACGCATCCAGGCCGCTACATTGGCTGCCTTGCATACGAAAAATATTGGCAACCGCCGGAAGAACTTGATTTCGAACCAAATGTGGCGGTCATGATTTGCCATGCACGCAGTTCCATGACGGATGAAAATGAAAGCGAGGAGTTTTGGAAAGGCGTAGATGCGTGGTCGAAGAAATCCGGACGGCTGTACTTTTGGGATTGGTATCTTACGCATTGGCCGCCGACGGATTCACTGCCGATTCTCTATTCGCAGACCATCGAACGCGAAATCCGCAAGATGGCGGCAAATCCTAAAATCTGCGGTGAATTCATCGAGTCGGAGAATTTCCGCGATGCCTTCCCGTTCGGCCATGATCGCATGGGGACGCCCGCGATGCAGCATTTGAACCTGTATTTGACGGCGAAATTGGAATGGAATCCTCAGCTGAATGTAAAAGACATTCTGGATGAATATTACCGTTTGTTCTACGGCCCAGCGGAGGTGCCGATGCGCGGATTCTGGGAGATGGCGGAAAACGTCCGCAATGCGGCTGTAAAGTCTGGAAATGCCGCTCCTGACAGCATTTTCACACGCCAGAACCTATTGGCGCTGAATCAGTTCCTGCAGGATGCCATGAAGGCCGTGCCGCAGGATTCCGTCTATGCAAGACGAATCAAAACCGTCAACGACGAATTCCAGAAGGGAGCCAAACGTCTGACGAGCATGGCGGCGGCTGGAAAGTCGCTCTTTGAAGTGCAACATGTGGAGAAACTTGGCGATTTGGACAATCTGAAACCGATGCGCTTCTACGACAAATTGGCGGATTGGAGCGAACCGCCGACATGGATCTATGCGGGCTATGACCGCCGCAACCTGTATTTGAAATTCCTCTGCTATGAACCGAATATGAACGAACTCCGTGCGACGGTTACGGAACACGACAAGGGGACCATCTGGGACGATGACTGCGTGGAGCTCTTCTTCTTCACGGATCCGAATAATCTGGAAAAAGGCTATCACATTATCATCAATTCACTTGGAACGGTGATGGATGGGATTCAGACGCGCCCCGTCTCACCAGATCTGTCGTGGGAGTCCAATGCGGCTTGTGAAATCGTGAAGGAGTCGAACCGCTGGATTGTGAACGTGACACTTCCATTTATATCGTTGAGAATCAACGATATAAATTTCGCGGGTGACATGGTTGTGAATTTCTACCGCACACGTGTGGCGGGCGGTCGTCCGACGCCGTTTGTCTGGTCTCCGACTGGCGAAGCCGCATATTTCGTGCCAGGCAAGTTCGGGCGGATGACATTTGTGAAATAAAAAGAAATGGTTATTGGCGGATGGCGGATGCGGCGTGAGCAATCTGCTTATGCCTCCCATCGGCGGGACACAGATGGGATTCCCTGCAACTTGTAATTTTACAAATCATTGATCTTTAGGATGTTATCTTTAGTAATGCTTGATGACATTGACGACCACTTTGTAGTTATCGTCGTCGGCATGGGCGAATGACATCGAAGCGCTGTTGAAGCCTTGTTTCAATGGTGGAAGAGGCGTTTCGGGGATGCCGGAAGCGACTTTGCGGCCTGCGGTGTCCACAACGGTCCATTGATGGTCATCCGCTGTCAGCACGTCGCCGGTGGACATCGTGACGGGGAAGACGACCTTCTGGCCGTTGACAGAGAAGGTTGGATTGACAAGCTTCGACGAATTCAGAAGAATCTTCACATCATCGACGGCGCAGGAGACGAGCGTGCCTTCGGAAGACGCGTCGTCGATCGTGCGGGCGGCGGGCAGGTTGTTGTAATAATAGAGGATATAGTCGATTTTCGAGAGATCGAGACGGACGTCGTTCAGCTTGAATTCGATGAACTTCCAGCCGGTGAAGGAGACGCGTGTGTACATGTCGTGCCACAAGCCTTTCACGTCGCGCAACTGCACTTTGAACAAGGCTCCAGACGCGTCGCCTTTCAGCCAGAAGCCGATGGCCTTCGCGTCGGAAATATCGACTGGCTTCTCGAAATGGCGGCCGACGGCGGCCCAGCCGGCGTTGTCCGAACGTGCGGATCGCGCGTCGAACTGGAGGGCGGTGGATCCTTCCTGATGGCCTGGAATGCTCTTCAATTGGAAGGTCACACCAGGCTTGGACGTGCCTTGATTTTCGCTGTCGAAGGCGTATTTCGCATATTTGTTGAAATCCGATTCCTTATAGCTTTCGACGGTTTGGCAGTCGTCGAGCATGCGGGAACCATTGGCGTTGTTATAGATGGCGTTGTTGCTGCCGGCGTTGGCGACATAAAGCTCCAGTTCAAGCTTCGCGTTGTCGTTGGGGCTTGCGCCGCCTTCGTCCCGCTGGATGATGCCCCAGTTGCGGAGGACATCTTTGCCGAAGAGCGTCACCGGCAGTTCGTATTCGTCTTTCAGATAGCTCCAATCGACGTTTTCAGAACGCTTTCCAAACAGTTTTTTGCCATATCCTCCGACCAGCGTGATTTTCGCACGGGCGCTGGTGGCTCCGTCCGTTGAATTCGCCTGGAAGGACACGGTGTTTTGACCATGATTCAGAACGACATCGCCGATTTGATGCATATTGTCCATTTTGATGTATTCTATGAGTTCGCCGCGTTCGTCATAGTGGCGGAAATCCCACAGCATGTTTTCGACGGCTTCGATATAATGGCCTGATTTCAAGGCGATCGGGAACTTGAATGTCTGGCCGTCGATTGTCAATGCGATGTCTTTCAGTTCGTTTTCGACGACGGGGCGGGCGATGACAGGACTGACCGTCACATCGACCTGTCCGTTGGCGGGAATATTATTAAGGTATAGTTTGATGGACGATATCGCGCTCGGATAGATGACGTTGCGGCAGACGGAGTGCGCTCCGGCGGCGGTTGTGTAGGGCCATTCATAATCGCCCATTCGTTCCGCATCCCGTTCGCGGAGAAGGAGTTCGACGTATTTCCAGCCTGTGAAATCCAAATCGACGTAATGGTCCGAAATCGCGCCATGATAGACGTACGGCGTCTGGATCTGCAGATTCAGAAGGGCTCCCGAACCGTCGCCTTTCACCCACAGGCCGAAGGCGCGGTTGTTGCCCATGCTGAGATACGGATGCGGATAGTCGAAACCGACGGACGACCATGCGCCTTTCGGCGTGTTCCGTTTGCTTTTCGCGACGATGCGGAGGTTCTTCTTCGCGAGTTTGACGTCATTCTCTTCCACGAGAAGCTGCTGCGTAACGCCGTCGGCCGTTGATTTTGCCGTAAGTTTTTCAATTTCAGAGAAATCCGCCAGCGGTTTCGGATTCTCCTCCGTCAGCGGCGGCGTGGAGAAGAGGGCGTGGATGCGGAAATAGGTAGGCGCGGGATTATCATCATTCTGGACGTTCCATGTTTCGGCGACGGCCTTTGGGCTGGAAACGACATGGTTGAACGTCGTGACGTCCGTGAGCCGCCAATGGCCTCCGAAGTCCATCCGCAGGCGGAAGTCCGATTTCAGGGAGGCGAGTTTTTCGATGTCCTCCTGCCTGAAATAGCGGGCCATGCGGAAACGTTCATACCAGCCGAGAATGGTCATCATTTCGGGCACGCGGGCGTTGTTGGGCGAGCGGGTTGTGCCGATGCCTTGGAGGGACATCGGGCCGTCGATGCCAAGATTTCTGGCGGCGAAATATTCCATTTCGTCAGGGAACTGCGCGTCGTTGTCGGCGGAGAAGCCGACGGGCGCCCACCAGCCGAGCTGCGGCTGGACGAGATCCGCCTTGCGGAAGTTCTGCGCCAACGCGACATGCGCGTCATGGTTGCGGCGGGAGGCGTAGCGCGGATGGTCCCATGCGCCGAGCCGCGAATGGAACCACCAGCTGTTATGCCCCCAGCAGCTGGCCTCCGTGACGGCGGGGCGTTTGAGCTTCTGGTAGATCTTCCAACGCATTGTGTCGATGCCGTAGCGGCTGCGCATGCCTTCGGAGCCGTCGAAATAGATGCCGTCCATGCCGGTGGCGTTGTAGGCGTTGGCGATGGCGTCCGCAAGATCTTCGGCCAATTGGCTGTCCGGATCCGGATAGAAGGCGATGTAGCGCTGCTGCAGATAGTCCGCCTTGTCGCCTTGTGCATGGGCGGAGACTTTCGTGCCGAAGGCACCGCGCGTGCATTTTTTGAAGGCATAGGGCGGTTCACGGGAGATTTCCGCGTATTGGATGATTTCCTTTCCGATCTTGATGGCGTTGCCGTTGGCGGAATAGCTCCAGACGATTTCATGGCCGGGCACGGGCTTTTCATTGACGTAAAGCTCCGTGTCCGTTTCGGAGAACGGCCGTGCGAGCGTGTAGGTGGCGCTGGAGATCAAATCGTCCGACGGAACGGGAGACACCCATGGATCGCGCGGGTCGATGCAGGCCGTCAGCGTGTGGAAGGAGGCGAGCATGCCTGCGTCATGGATCTTGTCCACGGCCTTTTTCATATCATCCAATCCATTGGGGAACAATGACTTGTTGATGTCATAATGACCGAGCGTCTTCCACCATCCATGGAAGTGGAGGAAGG
>JAGCSE010000279.1 GCA_017964325.1 Victivallales bacterium
AGAGACCAATCCGTAATCACACAGTATATCAACAAAATTTTCAAGGAAGGTAAATTGGAAGGGATTCAGTATATGCAAAATTTGCATACATTGCAAATGACGGCAAAGCATGTCCTCAAAGACTATCTCTTGTATTAATAAATGATATGTATTTTACCATTTCTGAACGTTTGGTGACATTTGACAAAGAAAATATCAATGTATATATTTACTCAAAATAATCTCTGTCTGATTTAAAAAGTTGATAAAGGAAAGGTGTTTTCTGCTTCTTTCAAGGAGGAAACAAAATGGGAATTTGGTCTGCAATACTGTCACTTTTCAAAAAAGCGCCCAAAGTGGACAATTCTGTCGTCCAGTCGTTTGATTTGGAGCGCTATATCGGTGACTGGTATGAAATCGCCAGATTCAACCACTGGTTCGAACGTGGTGTCGTAGAGTCAAAAGCTTCATATTCCATACGCAATGACGGCAAAATCCAAGTCCTTAATAGTGGCATGAAGGACGGTGAACCTCAGACGGCAAAAGGCACGGGAAAGACAACGGACACGCCGGGCCTTCTGCGTATATCGTTTTTCGGGCCGTTTTACTCCGACTACCGCGTCATGATGATAGACGAAACATATTCAGCCGCGCTCGTCGGAAGCGGAAGCGCGGATTATCTCTGGATTCTTTCCCGTAAGCCACAGCTTGACAAAAAGGCAAAAGATGCTTTGCTCACCGAAGCAAAACGCCGAGGATATGATACGTCCAGACTTCTTTGGGTTCGCCAAAACATTCTTGACCAACAGACTTCTCCAGAACCAGCCTTGGTTTATCTTGAGGAACCGATATCATTCCAAATGAATCGTGATGTTATTAACAGGGAAAAGAAAGAAAGTATTTGCGCGACGGGAACTGGTGTAAATGCCGAATGCACCATCACATATCTTGGGTGGGAACGCTTTTTTGAGCCAAATTATTTGTTTCATGCATACGTAAATCTTTTTGATAAAGGAGAAAGAAATTATTCCATCACCTTCAATACCGAGTCCGTCTGTACGGAAATTGTTGATTTGGCAAATTCAGAAACAATGATTTCCAAAGTGGATTTTCTCTCCCATCCTGTTTATTACGATTCTCATTCGCAGAAAACAATCGTAAAGAAAAAAGGAAAGGAAAAAGCAATGATGCAGAATTCAAACGTCCTGGCCACGATTTCGCAAAAAATCGAAAACCGTCATTCTTACCAAATACAAATCACCCCCTTCTGTAAGCTTGATATTAGATATATACTACTTTACATTTCTGATAGAATAAAAGGTGAGATGGATGTTTATGCAACTGCAGGAGAGCCATAGCTTCACCCCGCCTTGCACCTCTGCGTCTCTGCGCCTCTGTGTTAAACCTCTGCGCCTCTGTGTCTTTGTGTTAAAGATTACAGGGGACAAGTCGATGGACTAGTCAGGGGACAAGTCAAAAAAAAGAACTAAACATTTTAATAACAACATATTATAAATAGATCCTTCGTTCAGGGGACAAGTCAAAAAAAAAGAACTAAATATTTTAATAACAATATGTTATAAATAGATCCTTCATTCAAGGGGCAAGTCGATGGACAAGTCAGCTTGCCTAGTCTTGGGAATACCGAAAAATACAAAAAACAGAGGAGACGATGCATTTCCAACAGTACCAATGAAAAACAACAGCAATTGCTTTCATTGTATGATTCAACTGCTATATTTATTGCTATATGATTATTAATGCATATACATCAGTACCTCAGCGGAGGATTAACAATGGAAGGCGATAAACAAGGGGAAATTGTCATTTATCAAAACAACGACGGCAGCACGAAAATCGACGTCCGCTTCGTGGATGAGACAGTGTGGCTGACGCAACAGCAGATGGCGGAATTATTCCAAACTTCCAGAAGTAATGTCATCGAGCATATTAGTCATGTCTATGAAGAGGGAGAATTGGACGTTGGCTCAACCTGTCGGAATTTCCGACAGGTTCGAATGGAAGGTACACGGCAGGTCACAAGAGAGCTTCCACACTACAACCTTGACATGATCATCTCACTTGGCTATCGTGTCAAATCATTGATTGCCACGCAGTTCAGACGATGGGCGACGGAGCGTCTCAAAGAGTACATCATCAAAGGCTTCACCATGGACGATGAACGTCTCAAGGGCAATGGCGGCGGAACCTACTGGAAGGAACTGCTGGACCGCATCCGCGACATCCGTTCATCGGAAAAGGTGCTCTACCGCCAAGTTCTTGACTTATACGCCACTAGCGTCGATTACGACCCGCGGAGCGCGGAATCCGTTGCCTTCTTCAAGATGGTTCAGAACAAACTACACTACGCCGCACACGGGCATACGGCGGCGGAGGTCATCTTCGAGCGTGCGGATGCGACAAAACCATTCATGGGGTTGAAGACCTTTTCGGGAGAACTGCCGGCGTTGAAAGATATCGGCATCGCCAAAAACTATCTGGAAGAGGATGAACTCAAAGTGCTGAACAATTTGGTCTCCGGTTATTTCGATTTGGCGGAAATCAACGCGATTGAACATAAGCCGATGTACATGGCCGACTATGTACGGCAACTGGATGCCGTACTTTCATCTGGTGGCAGAAAGCTGCTTGCGGATGCAGGGAGGGTGAGCCACAAGCAGGCCATCGACAAGGCGACAGATGAATACCGCAAGTATCAGGCTCAGACGCTCTCACCTGTGGAAAAGGCTTACCTTGAAATCATAAAAGCCGTAGAGAAAACTGCAAGAAAGAAAGTTCGCGCCTCCCCAAAGGAAGAATGACCATCTTGATTGCTTCCTCTCCCCTTCCACCGCGAGTTCTTTCAATCACTGACCTCAAACGCAAACAATCTGCATGATGGGGCGCCCCATGTTTCTGTCGGAACGATGCGAACGGCACAGCTGTCGCAGTCCAAATTGATGAACACAAGCCGTTGGTGATTGGTAGTAGTTTCCCAAACCGTTTTCCATGAACCAGTTGGGTCTTTCACCTCAAGTCTGAAAGATTTTACGAGCGTGGCAGGTACGGGGCGATCCGGCTGGTTCAGCGGATAATTTGACAGCAAATTGCGCTCTTCGAAATGCGCACAGTCACCCTGCCCTTTTCGGTTCAAATCGCTGTCGAAAATCAACCGTGCGCGTTTCAGCGAAACCGTCCGCCCAAAATCGTATTCCACCCAACCGTTTGGCTGGCATGACCAAATATTCTCCTGTCCATCCAACGGTCGATCGATGCCGTTTCGCAATGGCTCCGGATCGCCTTCAGAAGCACGTAGAATGGCGGTTCGCGACAGTTCTGCAATCGGCCGAATATGCCACGGCAAATAGCAGTCGTCGTCCATGAGCGTATTCTGAAGTTCTTGAATCCGTTGCTCATAAACGCCTCGTGGCGTCAATCCGTTGGCGGTTGCAATTGCCGCAGCCACGCCTACCACCTGACCGACGGTCGCGCAAGTCGCCATGACGCGCGTTGAACTCAACGCCGCATGCGTCACGGAGATGTTCCGCCCCGCGAAGAAAAGATTCTCCACGTTGCGCGAGTAGAGGCTTCTATAAGGTATGCCGTATGGCGACGGCGCAGGATAGTTCGTATTCGGACGGCCCGTGCCGTTCATGCCCGCCGGATCGTGGTCGTCCATCGGCCAGCCGCCGTAGGCGACCATGTCGTCGAAACGCCCTTCCGCCTTGATTTCCTGCTGCGTCAAAATATGGTCGCCCAGATAGCGGCGCGACTCACGTTTGCCCGGCAGGAAGCCGACCCAATCCAAAATCCAATTGTCCGCCTTGTGGTCGCCGTGGTTTTTGATGTGGTCCCACACACCGAAAGCGACGGCAAGAAGTCGATCGCGAATCGTCTCCGTGTCACGGATGGAATCATCTTCGCCGCCCAGTTCAATCCACCAGAAATTGCTCAGACCGCGGTAGCCATGGCCGCGGTTCGGCATGTCGTCGTCCGTCAAATACTTGTTCGCCCACGTCGGCGGGATGAATTTCTTTGGTGACTCCGTCTCGCGGGCCTGAATCAGACAACTCATGCCCATCGTTTTCGAATCCTCTTCATCCGGGCCAAAATCCTCTCCAAATTCATTGCGGGCCTCGCGTCCGATGCGGAAATCCGCTCCGGACAACGGCGCGAGAATCGAATCGCCCGAACAATCCGCGAACAAATCCGCCTCCACGACATGCCACGTCTGCGTCGTCAGCTGCCAGCCTTTCACGGATGTGATGCGCATGCCGTCCATCGTCAGATCGTTCACGGAGCAGTTCAATATCACCTCCAGATTCGGCTGGAAACGGACGGATTCGTAGGTGATGCTGTCCCAAATCGACCAATTCAGCTGCGGATTGCGGTAGTTGTTCTCCAGCTTCAATTCCTCCACGTAGCCCGTCTCATGGACGTCGTTCCGCGCCCCTGAAATCCACATCCTGCATTCGCTCGACGCATTGCCGCCCAATACGGGCCTGTCCTGTATCAAGACCGTCTTCGCACCATGACGCGCCGCCGCCACGGCAGCCGCCATGCCCGCCAGACCGCCGCCAACCACGCAGAAATCCGCCCTATGTCTGATAGTTTCCATGATTCATTTCCTTTTTTTGACGAGAGACCAGGCAAACATATCATTATAATATCATTCCGTTTTTTTGAAAATGAATCCGCAAGATTTATAGTAATCCGTTTTTTCTCCATCCATTTCCCACTCACCATCAACAAGAAGGATTTTCCATGAGCAAAACAGTCTCCATCATGCCCTGCCTCGACATGTAAAACGGCCGCGTCGTCAAAGGCGTCCATTTCGTTGACATCGCCGACGCGGGCGATCCCGTCGA
>JAGCSE010000280.1 GCA_017964325.1 Victivallales bacterium
ACTTCGTCGTCGAAGGCGGCGCCGCGTTCGACGTAGTTCTGCGTCAGCGTGTAGTCGCCGACAAAACGGAGCGAGTCGCGTTTTCCGGGGAGGAATCCGACCCAATCCAGCTCCCAGTTTTCCGCGCCGTGGTCGCCATGGTTCTTCAGATGGTCCCAGCATCCGAAGGCGATTTTAAGCAGTTCATCACGAACGGCTTCCGTATCGTGAATGGTGTCCTGCAAGCCACCCAGTTCAATCCAGTAGAAATTGGTGTTTAGGTCTTGCAGCATCGTGTGCGGCTTGTTGTGCATCTCCTCGTCCGTCTTGAAATCATACGCCCACGGCGGCGGCGTGTAGGCGACGGGATGGTCGGTTTCGCGGCATTGGAGCATGAGGCTCATGCCCATGGTGTATGGATCGGCCTTGTCGAGCCCGAACTCTTCATTGAATTCAGATTTCGCCTCACGGCCGACGCGCGTTTCGGCGTCGGATAACGGCGCGAGGATGGAGTCGCCCGAACAATCGGCGAACAGCTTGGCGCGGACGGTCTGCCATGTATATGTTGTCAGTTGGAAACCAGTGATTTCCGCAATGGAATCGCCGTCCATTTTCGCTTGGCAGCAAGCGCAGTTCAGGAGGAGGGTGATGTTCGGCTCGAAACGGACTTTTTCATAGAGGAGGGCGTCCCATGTCGTGTAGTTGCGGGTAGGATTTCGGTGCATGTTTTCGAGGGCGATTTCCTCCATGATGCCGGTTTCCTGCAAATAGGGGACGCGTGTACCCGCGCCTGAAATCCACATGCGGATTTCGGAGGATGCGTTGCCGCCGAGCACGGGACGGTCGTGCATGAGAACTGTCTTGACTCCATGGCGCGCCGCTGAAATGGCCGCCAGCATACCTGCCATGCCACCGCCGACGACGCAGAAATCCGCTTCAATGATGTTGCGCTTTAGTTCTGACATAAATGATTTGTTTAATATATATTATGAAAAATATTTATTTTATCAACTGTAAATTACTATAAGAGTCGAAATTAAAACAACATACTGTAGCTTATCATCATGAAAAAGCAATTTAAAAAACTCTGCGTCTTTGCGATAAAAAATATTAAGAAAAATCAAAATTTTTCTTAATAGGCTTGCGGAGGCTTTGGCGGGGCGTGTCGCGGATGAGTTTGAAGACGTTTTCCGCGCCGTCGAGCTTCAGTTGATAAACGAACGACATGATTTCGCCTAAACGCCCTTTTGGGAAGCCCTTGCGGATGAAGCAACGGAGATATTCGTAGGGGAGGTCACAAAGCAGAAGGCCATGGGGCGGATAACCTTCTGGACCGAATTTACCGAAAGGCATCCGCATCGTGACGGCGTCCTGCAATGCTTGTTCAAATGCCTGTTGTTCAGGAGTTTTTGCTGGATTATTATCGTTTTCCATCATCGGAGCCATTCATCACGGAGGATGCCATAGAGAACCATGTCGGAATAAGTGCCGTCGAGGCGTTGCGCATCGAGTTTCATGTAGCCTTCCTGCCGCATGCCAAGCTTTTGCATGATGCGGCCGGAGGCGGGATTTTCGACATCGTGCTTTGCGCAGATCTTGTGGAGGCCGACGGTTTCAAAAGCGAATGTCAGAACGGCGCAGGCTGCTTCCGTGACGATGCCTCGGCCGCTGTATTTTGTTGCAAGGCAATAGCCAAGCTCGGCGCGGAGCGACTTTTCGCTACGCATGACCAAGTCGATGCCGCCGATGGGAAGTCCTTCAAATTCAATGCACCAGTTGTAGAATGTGTCGTCTTCGTAGCATAATTGCCATCCTTTTACAAGACGTTTCGTGTTGTCAACTGTGCCGTGGGGTCCCCATGAGAGGAAACGTGTGACCTGCGGATCGTTGCAGAACAGGTCGAACATGGACTGCACATCGTCCATGGTGAAACGACGCAGGATGAGCCGTGGCGTCTTGAGAGGCTGAGTTCCAAGATGTTTGACAGTTTCCATTTTTTTAATTAACAATTAACAATTAAAAAACAGCAATTAAAAAAACAATAGAGGTAATTTAAAAAAAATTATTTGACCTAATGTAATTGAGTCTGATTTTCATCTGTATTTTTCAAAAACGGTCTTGGCATCGGAGGCCGATGAATTCTGTTTTTTACATCTCGTTATTAATTAGAATCTTATGTTTTTTACGACGGCCTCGGAGGCAAGGCCATCTCTGAAAAAATCTGTTTAATCCGTCTTATCTGTGGTTTCATTAAAAAGACATTTGAGCAGTTTTGAAATTACCTCTAATAATTAGCAATTAACAATTTCTACTGGATATTCAGGATGTTCTGGATAACCACAAACCTACAATTCCACAGGAGTGGGCTAAATTGTTAATTATTAATTGTTAATTGTTAATTCCAGAAGGTAGATGCCGCGGTTGTAGTCGTGAATGGAATCGACGGTGACGAACTTGCCGTCTGGCGACCATCTGGGATGGAGGTCATTGCGGACATCGACGGGATATCCGACTGGCTTGTGGTGGCGGAAAGTGCCCAATTTTGTCAGTTCTCCAGTGGCGACATTAACGAGTCCAAGATGTTGATTCTGTTCAGCATCGGGATATGTGTCCGCAAGAAGCCATTTGCCGTTGGGGGAGAAGACGGTGTGTCCCATGGGGCCGAAGCCTTTGGAGATGAGACGGGCCTGCAGGGGTAGTTTTGTTTCGTCGAAAACGACATAGTCGGCGTTGTTGCCGCGCCATTTCGCGTCGATGAGAATTTCTCGCGGCGTACGGCCCCAAATTTGGTGGGAGATGGCGCCGTTCCAATAGACCTGCGGGAGAGGGCATTGGAGTTCGGAGCCGTCGAGACCGACCGTGTACATATAGGTCTGCCATTGAGGCGCAAGCGGGTTGCGGCAATGGCGGAAGAGCCAGAGAAGACGCGTGGAGTCGCAGTTGAAGATGGCGTGGTTGAGCCAGATATAGACGTCGTCTAGGCCGTAGGGGACGGGATGGATGTCGAACATCTGGCGGTAGGAGACGAGCAGTTTCGATTCGCCGGTATAGAGGTCGATGAGAAACAGTCCATCGTCGTCGAGGTCTGGTATTGGCTGAGTTAGGGGGATTGGCGCATCCGCGTAGCTGTAGCCGCGGCGGGGGATTCGGCCGAAATTGAGGGAGACGCCCCAGTGGCCGTCTGGCGACATGGCGTAGATGGGCTGTTCAAAGCGGTCGATGATGCCTTTGCCAATTTCGAAGATGTTGGCTACGAGCTTCTTATCTTTGAGATCGAAATCGTTGTAGATGACCGTGTCGTTTTTTGTGTGCTTTAGGAAAAGCTCCATGCAACCTTGCTGATGGCACCATGCGCGAGTGGTGGTCAATGGCGTGTAACCGCCGTCAGGCGTGACGGTTCCGATTTCCGCGAGTTCGCCCGGCTGCGGGAGGCGGTTCATCTGCGGGATTTTCATGGCCAGATGGAGCGTCTGCGAAGGATTCCACGGATTGCGGTCGTAGTATCCGAAGAAATAATGGCCGTTGTCAGGCGTGATGCGTTTCCAATTGAATGTTTCGGAGATTTTCATAGTGTTTGTAGTTTTTAAAACCGTAAAAGATATGTAATAACATAAAAAATAATGGTCAATTCGTGATTATCCACTAATAAAGGTGTATATTTTGGGAAAAGCATAATTCATAATTCATAATGTGCAATTCATAATTAAGATACTAACTAGATGTCAAAAACGTCAAGACAGGAGGCAACGATGTCAGAAAAACAGACGAAACGCGGCGTGACGCGGCGTAATTTCCTTCGCGGAAGCGCGGTGGTCGGCACAGGCATGCTGATCGTGCCGAGCAGCTATGTGTTCGGCGGGCCGTCGGCCCCGAGCAACATGATCACCCGCGCGGTCATCGGTACGGGTGGCATGGGCATGGGCCATGTGACGAAATATCCGCAGACGCTGGCCTTCTGCGACGTCGATAAGAATCATCTGGAGAACGCGAAACGGAAGGCGGGCGGACAGGTTACGGCGTATTCCGATTGGCGTGAAGTCCTGGAACGGAAGGACATCGACACGATCCACATCCCGACGCCGCCCCACTGGCATGCGCAAATCGCCATCGCGGCTGCGAAGGCGGGATTCGACGTCTATTCGGAAAAGCCTGCGACGCATACGCTAGCGGAGAGCAAGGCGTTGGTGGAAGCGGTCGAACGGAGCGGTGTCGTTTATCAGGCGAACACATGGGGCCGCAGCTATCTGGGTATTGGCTGGTTCATGCGCAAGTTGGTCATGAGCGGCTTGTTAGGCGGTCCGCTGACCGTCTGCCTGAATCCGCGCTACTGCCCGACGGGCTTCAAAATCAAGATGTGGAGCGGCCGTCCGAATTTGGAGCCTCATCCCGTTCCGGACGTTTTGGATTACAATATGTGGCTCGGCCCCGCGCCCGTCAAACCGTACCATCCACACCGTGTCCACGGCAGCTTCCGCGGCTATTGGGACTATGACGAAGGTGGTTTCGGCGACATGGGACAGCACCACATCGACCCATTCCAATATGCTCTGGGCAAAGATGATACGGGGCCGACGGAGATTGAGGCCGTCGCGCCGTGGCCGCAGCATCCGGATGCGTGCGGACTGTGGGGCACCATCAATCTGAAATACGCCGACGGGACGAAAATCATCATCGAGAGCTGGGAGTGGGGCGAACGCACGACAGAAGGCCGTCCGCTCATCGAAGGCCCGAACGGCAAGTATTGGGGCGGCATGAATCTTGAACCCGCAAATCTTCTGGAGAAGCTGAAGCAGTTCCCCGACCCGCCGAAACTGGAAAGCTGGGAGCATGCAGTCCGCACGCGCGAAAACGTTAACGGCGTCCATCCGAACGTCCGTCAGGCGACGCGTTCCGCCGACTTGCTGCATCTTGCGTCACTGGCCGTGCGGCTTGGCCGCAAGATCAACTACGATCCTGTCAAGCAGGAGATCATTGGCGATCCTGAAGCGACGCGCATGGCGAATCCGCCGCGCAGAGCACCGTGGACGTTATAAAACAGCTAAAAGCTTAAAGCTAAAAGCTTAAAGCGAATAGTTCGCGGCTAGTATAAGCTCTAGAAGTTCTAGACCTTCTAGAAGATCTAGAGGCTCTAGAAGGTCTAGAGGCTCTAGAAAAAACTTAATGGAGAAAATGGATGAAAATACATAAAATTACATGTGGCTTGCTGGTGGCGGCGTTGTGGCTGACGGCGCAGGGCCAGACGGCGGACGAATTGGCGAAAGGCGGCACGGCCGCCGTGAAGGCCTGTGCGTTGAAATTGATCGACGTGACGGAACGGAATGAAAAGAACGATACGGAAGCGCGCGTGGCGTTGCACGGCGTGTGCGTCCATGCCCGCTACAACAACATCGCCGAAGCAGTGGAGCAGGGCATTCTGGAAGCTTTCGCAGAGACGAAGAAGACGGAAGTGAAATTGTATCTGCTTGAACAGCTGTACTATACGGCTGGTGAAAAGTCGGTCGCGGCGTTGTCGCCGCTGTTGAACGATCCACAGTACTGCCATGAAATTTATAAGGTCCTGGTGGCGATTCCAGATGCGAAAAAAGTCGCTGGGCCGGCCTTCTTGAAGGCGCTGCCTGACGCGAAAGGCATCTGCCGTTATGAAATTATGCAAGCGTTGGGCGAATTGGGCATCGCCGATGCGGCTGTAGAAGCCGTAAAAGATACGCAAAGCGACGACCGCCGTGCGCGGCTGATCGCCTACGAGGCGTTGGCGCGGATGGATTCTCCGCTTGCGAAGGCGGCGTTCGCCGTCTGGCTGCCGGATAGCGCAAAGCTGCCGCGCTATGAGCGTTCCGTCGTTGATGGCGCGTTGGGCGAATATCTGAAGAATTTGCAGGCTTGGGACAAAGCGGTGGAGGCCATCCAGCTGGCGGAGATATGGTCCAAGGCGCGTCCGGGCGACATCGCAGTCGCATGTGCGGCGCAAGAAGCGTATTCTGGTGCGCCGCAGGGAGATGAGTTGCTTGTTGCAGGGCTTTTGAATGACGAACTGCGTGTCCGTCTTTCCGCAAAACGTCTGTTGCTGAAGAATCTGACGGCCAATCGCTTGGCATTGATTGCGAAGACGTTGGATGCGAAAAAGGCCGACAAGGCGCCGTTGGCGTTGGAGCTTCTTGCGAACAGCGGCAACAAGGCTCAACTGCCAGCCGTTGAGGCGGTTATCGGCTGGGAAGATGAAGTCGCGCGGTCGGCGGCCATCAAAGCGGCTGTTACGTTGAACGGCAAAGACAGTCTCGTACGTCTTCCCGCATGGTTGGCGGATGAACGGGCCGGCGTCGCGGCGGCAGTCAAGGCGGCTGTCGCTTCGTTGAAAGCTCCGTTGGCGGAAGAACTTGCGGCATTGGCATTGCAGAACAAGGGCGATGTGCAATTGGGAGTGTTGGAACTCATTGAAAAACGCAATGATACAGCGGCGTTGCCGAAAGTTTCCACATTGGCGGACAACGGCGATTTGGACATGAAGCAGGTGTTGTGCCGCATTCATGGAAACATCGGGAATGAATCGGCCATGCCGTTCCTGCTGAACCAGTTGCAGAAGGCAGAAGACAAAAAGCTGCTTCTGGCGGCTGAAAAAGGACTACTGACGTTGTGCCGTCGTCTGGGCGATGCGAAGCTCTATCTGCCTGCGTTGAAGAACGCTTTTGCGGCCAGCAAGGCGGAGGCGAAGCCGAGCCTGCTGAAGGCGGCCGCATTGGCGGGCTCGCAGGAGGCGTTGGACATGGAGATCGCGGCGTGGAAGAACGAAGGCGACGCTGTGAAGGAAGCCGCGTTGCGCACGTTGGCCGAATGGCCGAATGTGTCTGCTTTGCCGACGTTGCGCGATATCGCTGCGACAGCGGAAAAGCCGTTGCTTCAAGTGCTTGCGTTCCGTGGCTGTGTCCGTCTGATTCCAATGCAGAACAAGAAAAACGCCGAGAAAGCGGATGAAATGAACAGCTTGCTGGCGTTGGCGAAACGCGTTGATGAACGCAAGTTGGCGATAGGTGCCCTGGGCAATTTGGCGGATACTAAAGCAATGGCGTATCTTGTTGATTGCATGAAAGATGACGAATTGAAAGGCGAAGCCGCGCTGGCGATTGTCAATTTGAGTGAGAAGCTGAGCGTCGCTGAATGCATCGTGCCATTGCGGCAAGCGATGGCGCTGTTGAACGACAAACAGAAAGAGCGCGCGCAGGCATGTTTGGCGCTCATCAGCAGGAATGTCGGTAAGGTCATGCGTTGGCAAGTGTCTCCGGCCTATCGTATTAATGGAAAGGATTATCAGCAGTTGCAGGATATGGTGTTCGCCCCTGAAAAGGCGGATGAAGCCGCCAGCGTCAAATGGAAGGCGGCGAACACCGACAAAAACGGCAAGCTGAATCTACTGGCGGCGGTCGAAAACGCGAACCAGGTGACGGCGTATGCGCGTTGCATCATCCGCGTCGCGGCCGCGACGAAGGCGCAGATCATGCTCGGCAGCGACGATGCAGCGAAGGTATGGCTAAACGGCGCGTTGATTGAAAACGTGAACGTCCCGCGCGCCTATACGGAGAACGAAGACAAGATGAAGGTCGATCTGAAGGCTGGCGACAACGTCCTGCTGGTGAAAATCGGGCAGGGCGGCGGCCAGTGGGAGCTCGGCGCGAAGGTCGCCGCGGAGGACGGCGGCCCGCTGGAAAGACTTATTTTAATGATTAATGATTAATGAGTAATGCTTAATGCTTAATACTTAAGGGAAAAGGGGCTTGTGAAGGCAAGCCTCTTTTTTTGTTTTATTGAGTGTTCTGGAAAAAATGCAGAAAAACCGTGGATGATGGAAACAACTTGGAAAAATGCGTGTCTTTTATTAATTTGTAAAGCTGAAAATCAAAATGACATCAATAGTGCGTATAAATAAGGAGAAAATTTTGGCATGATAAAAGCAGAAGGATTAGTGAAATGGTACGGCGGCATGCTGGCCGTCGATCATGTGTCGTTCGAGGTCCAGAAAGGCGAAGTTCTGGGCTTTCTGGGGCCGAATGGAGCGGGCAAGTCAACGACGATGCGGATGTTGACGGGATACCTTCCGATGTCGGAAGGCAGCGTTTCCATCGGCGGGCATGACATGGCGGAGGAGCCGCTGGCGGCGAAGGCGTTGTTCGGATATCTTCCGGAAAATGCTCCTGCGTATAAAGATATGACGGTGGAGGCCTTTCTGGATTTCGCGGCATCCATGCGCGATTTGAGCGGACAGGTGAAGCATGAAGCCATCGAAAAGGCTATTGCGACGTGCCATCTGGAGAAAGTCCGCCATCAAAGCATCGACACGCTGTCGAAAGGCTTTTTCCATCGTACATGCTTCGCGCAGGCGATCTTGCATGACCCGCCAGTTCTCGTATTGGATGAACCGACGGACGGTCTGGATCCAAACCAAAAGCATGAAATGCGCGAACTGATCAAGCGGATGGGGCAGGACAAGGCGATCATCGTCTCCACGCATATTCTGGAGGAAGTCGAGGCCATCTGCACACGCGTCATCATCATCGACAAAGGCAAGCTCGTCTTCAATGGCACGCCTGCGGAAATGTGTGCGAAATCCGAAGGCGCGGGGCGCGTAACCGTCCGCGTGCAAGGTGTTTCCAAAGTCGAATTGACAGCGCTGCTGGAAAGCATTCCTGAAATCGGCCGTCCGTTGGAAGTCATGGAACAGGATGGTAATGCGACGGCGACCGTGCCGCCCGCGGAAGGGAAAAAAGGCTTGGCTTCCGCCATCAAATCCGCTTTGGACAAGAAAGGCTGGAGTTTCGACGAACTGCATACAAACCAAGGGCGTCTGGACGATGTGTTCCGCACGATTACGAGTCTGGACAGCGCCAATGTGAAATAAAGGGACTGGTTGAAAATGAAAAAGACACTGCATATCATCAAGCGCGAACTGGCGAGCTATTTCGGATCTCCCATCGCGTATGTATTTCTGATTATCTTCCTTATATTAATGGGATTCTTCACGTTCATGATGGGCGGCTTCTTCCAGTCGGATGAAGCGTCGCTGATACGGTTCTTCGCATGGCATCCGTGGCTGTATATGCTACTGGTTCCCGCAATTGGAATGCGGATGTGGGCGGAAGAGCGCCGCATGGGGACGTTGGAGTTGCTGTTCACGCTGCCGCTTTCCGCGAAGCAGGCCATATTGGGCAAGTTTTTGGCGGGATGGCTGTTTTTGGGCATTGCGTTGCTGTTGACGTTGCCCATGCCGATCACGGTGTGCTATTTGGGCGACCCCGATGTCGGGCCGATGATTACAGGTTATATCGGAAGTTTCCTGATGTCAGGAGCTTATCTTGCCATAAGCGGCATGACGAGTGCCTGTACGCGCAATCAAGTCATCAGTTTCATCACATCCGTCGTGGCGTGTCTGTTGTTGGTATTGGTTGGTTTCCCGCCAGTTACGAATCTGCTGCTGAAGTGGGGCGCATCCAGCGGACTGGTCGATTTCGCGGCTGGATTAAGTGTCATGTTCCATTTCGAGAGTATGCAGCGCGGTGTGTTGGATTTGCGTGATGTCATTTATTTCGTGACGCTTATGGCCTTCGCACTTATATCGACAGGCATCATTTTGAAACAGAAACGGAGCTGAGGAAAGGGGGCTGTCATCATGAAAAACAAAAAATTGACAATGATTTTCAGTTCGGTGGCTGGCATAGTGCTGATCGCCGCGATATTGATTTTGGTGAACGTCATCTTCAAGCCGATGAATGCACGAATCGACTGCACGGCGGACAAGCTCTACACGCTGTCCGAAGGCACGAAGACGACACTGAAGGGGTTGACGGACACGGTCAGCATCCGTTTCTACTACACGAAAGATGTTGCGAAGATGCCTGTCTATTTCAAGAACTACGCAATGCGCGTGGAAGACCTGCTTCAAGAATATAAACAGGTGGCAGGCAAGAAGCTGGAAATCAAGAAATTGAATCCAAAGCCCGATACGGACGCAGAGGATTCCGCAAAATTGGACGGCATTTCGGGCAAGAGCCTCGACGTGTTCGGCGACGAGCAGATTTATCTTGGCTTGGCCGTCAGCTGCGGCAACCGCACGGAGTCGATTCCGTTTTTGAGTCCGGACCGCGAGAAACTGCTGGAATACGATTTGACGCGGGCGATCTTGGGCGTGAAGAGCGCGGCGAAGCCGAAGGTCGGTGTCATCAGTGCATTGAAAATCATGGGCGGTTACGATAATCCGATGGCGATGATGCAGGGCAACGCGCGGCCAAATCCCGCGTGGATTGTCATCAGCGAATTGAAGCGGACGTATGAGGTCGTAGAACTCGGCATGGACGTAAAAGACGTACCTTCAGATATTTCCGTTGTCTTCTTGATTCATCCGAAGGGGATGAGTGACACGGCGATGTTCGCGTTGGACCAGTATGTCCTGCGCGGCGGCCATCTGATTGCGTTTTTGGACCCAATGAGCATTGCGGACATGCAGAGCCAGAATCCGCAGATGCAGCAGTACGCGCCGCCTACATTGGATTCGTCACTGCCGCCGCTGCTGAAGGCGTGGGGCGTCGAATTCGATACGGAACAGCTTGTGTTGGATAAACTTCTGGCCGGCAACATGGGGAACGGCTCCCGCAATCCCGCCTTGCTGCTGCTGGATAAGGAACACATTGTCGGCGACGATCCGACGACGAGCCAGCTGTCCTCACTTGCATCATTCTGCGTTGGTTCATTTAGCGGCACTCCTGCCGAAGGGATCACAAAGACGGTCCTTTTGAAAAGTTCAGGCGAATCGCAGATAATTTCGAAAATGATGGTCATGCAGGGCGGGCTTGATCTTTCCAAAGGCATGAAAACCGACGGAAAGGAAAAGGATTTGGCCATCAAACTGACGGGCAAGTTCAAAACTGCGTATCCGGATGGGTATCCGACGCCTGCCGCGAAGGAAGGCGAAGAAGCCCCTAAGGCTCCCGAACCGCCTGAAGGCGGCTGGCTGAAGGAGTCCGCGAAGGACGGCGCGGTCGTGCTCGTCGGCGATTCCGACATGCTGTACGATCCTGTCTGCGTGGAACGGCAGCAGTTCATGGGTCAGATTCTTGTACAGCCGCTGAATCACAATCTTGCGTTCGCGCAGAATTTGATCGAATACATGAGCGGCGACAGCGTACTGTTTGGAATTCGCTCGCGCGGTGGCGCGAACCGTCCCTTCAAGCGTGTGCGTGACATGGAAGTCGCTGCGAACAAGCGTTTTCAAGAACAGATTGAGAAGCTTGAGAAGGACGTTCAGGATATCCAGGTGGAAATCAATCGGTTGCAGCAGCAGCGGAAGCCCGGAGACAAGGAGCTCCTGTCCGCCGAGCAGCGTGAGTTGCTGAAGGATTTCCGCAAGAAGGAGGTGGAGGCGAAGAAGGCGTTGCAAACGGCGCGGAAGCAATTGCGGAAAGACGTGGATTCGCTGGAGAACAATGTCATGCTCGTGAACATCGGGCTGATGCCGCTCCTAGTCGCCATCGGTGGATTGGTTTACGCTTTCCTGCGGCGCAGGAGCTAAGGGGAGCCGGTCACGCGGGAGCGTGACCCTCCCGAAGGGATTCAAGAGATAAAAGCTTGGGAGGGCCGTGCCCTGTGCGGCTTCCCATTATGGAGAAAAGAAATCATGAAAAAGAAACAGTTGTTGAAGACGCTGGCAGTGCTCGTTGTGCTGGGGCTGATAGCCTGCTATATGCACCGCGATGAATTGAAGCAGATGTGCTGCAAGAAGGAGGCGGCTGTAGAGCAGTTGCTGCCGGAAGGAACCGTGGATACGAGCCGTGTCAAGAAGGTCGTCATCACATCGAAGGACAAGTCGATTTCATTGGAGAACAAGGACGGCTGGAAAGTCGTGGAATGCTTCGGCTATCCCGTGAACATGGAGAATCTGGACAAGTTCATTTCAGCGTTGTTGGACTGCAAGGTCGTGCGGTCGATGGACTTGTCGGACGAACTGAAAACGGAGATGAAACTGACGGAAGGCGCGGGGGCCATTACGGTGAAGTTGATGGACGGCGGCGGGCAGGTTCTGCGCACGCTGGTGTTCGGCGTGAAGCATGAGAAGGAGTCGGACGGCTCGAACATGCCACAGGGCATGATGATGATGGGCGGCGGCAATATGCCTGACGGTCGTTTCATCCTTCTGGAAGACGGCCGCGCCGTGCTCGTGCCCGACACGTTTTACGCTGTGGATTCGCCTGCGTCCTGGTGGTTGGACAAGGATTTCTTCAAAATCGGCGACATGAAGACTGCGGAGCTTCTGGAAGGGGGCAAGTCGCTGTGGAAGATGGCGCGTGATGAGAAGAACGCAGATATGAAATTGGATGCTCCGGTTCCCGATGGCAAGGAGCTTGACACGGGCAGGATAAACAATGTGAAGAGCGCGTTCAGCTGGTTGCGCTTCAACAATGTGGCGGATCCGTCGGCGAAGCCTGGGGAGATTGGCATGGACAAGGCGAAGACGTTGGTGGTGAGCGATTTCGATGGATTTACCTACACGCTGACGTTTGGCGCGGTGGTCGGCGATGAACGTTATCTGAAATTGGACAACGTAAAATGGGAGGGCGAGACGGTCCGCAAGCCTGCAGACGGCGAGAAGCCTGAGGACAAGGCGAAACTGGATGCGGAGTTTGCCGCAAAGGTCAAAGAAAAACAGGACAAGGCGGCGGAATTGAACGCGAAATTCGGCAAATGGATTTACGAAATCGGGACATATTCTCTAGGCAATGTCGATCACGTTATTGGTGATTTTTTCAAAGACAAGCCGCAGGAAACGAAGGCGGAAGACAAGAAATGACTTGACGTTGACAAAAAGACGTATAAGTTAGTCATTTGACAGTTTTTCATTAATTCAGAGCCTATCGTTTCAAAGGACAAGCAAAAGGAAAGAACATGATGGACGTCTCACGTCGTAGTTTCATCAAAGGCGCGGTTGCGACGGCGGCAGTCGCGGGGCTTACGCCCGAAGCATACGCCATGCGTTGGTTTGGCGGCACGCCGAAGCGCGTTCCGAAGGACAGGAAAATGAACATTGTCTGCGTTGGCTGCGCGGGCAAAGGCGAATCGGATATCCATGGCGCGGTCCATTCCGGCGCGAATGTCATCGGCCTGTGCGATGTTGACCATGTCCGCATCAGCGGCGCGGTCAACCGTTATCCAGGCGCGAAAATCTACAAAGACTACCGCAAGATGTTCGAAGATTTGGGCGACCAGTTCGACGGCGTGACGATTTCGACGCCAGACCATATGCACTTTCCGATCGCCATGCTGGCGATGCAGATGGGCAAGCATATCTACGTGCAGAAGCCCTGCGCGCACACGATCGAGGAGGCCCGCCTGATGCAGATGGCCGCCGCCAAATACGGCGTTTCCACGCAGATGGGCAACCAGGGCCATGCGTCGGATTTCACCCGCATGATTTACGCATGGATCCGCAATGGCGACATCGGCAACGTACGCGAAGTGCATCTTTATTCGGACCGCCCGATCTGGGCGCAGAAGACTCCGTGGCCGGCGGCGGCTCCGGTTCCGTCGTCGTTGGATTGGAACCTGTGGCTCGGCACGGCTCCGCACCGTCCGTACCCGAAGGGCGGCATGCATTTCAAGTGGCGCGGCTACTGGGATTTCGGATGCGGCGCCATCGGAGACATGGGGTGCCATATCATGGACGCCGCGTTCTGGGCGCTTGACTTGCGCGACCCGATGTGGGTCGAAGCGGAATCCGACGCTCCAGATGGAGATATGACTCCGACATGGTCCGTTGTGACATATTTCTTCCCCGCCAACAGCTGGCGTCCGCCTGTGAAACTGGTGTGGTTCGACGGCAAAAAGCACAAGGAAATGCCGCGTCCTGCGGAATTGGAGGAAGGCCGCAACCTGCCGCATGGCAATGGACAGGTCTTCTACGGCTCCAACGGCAATTTGATGGCGGGATGCTATGCAGAATCACCGCGAATCTTCCCCGAAAAGCGCATGAAGAAAGTCGGCAAGCCGAGAAACATGCCGCCGTCGGCCCCGGGGAAGAACCCTCATACGGAATGGGTGGAATCCTGCAAGGAAGGCGGCGCGCCCTGCGGTTCGAATCTCGTCGATTACGCCGCGAAGCTGACGGAGACTGCGTTGCTGGGCAATCTGGCAATCCGCAGCCATCGCCGCATCTACTGGGACGCCAAGACGATGACCTGCATCGGCGATCCCGAAGCGACGAAATACGTTCGCACCGCCTACAGGGTCTATTAAGCCGTTGGAAATAAACTACAGAGAGGTTATATCATGTACAAATATTTGACATTGCTGCTGGGAGTGGCGTTTTTGACGGGGTGCTGCTGCACGAAGTGTCCGCTGTCGGATGGAGGCAAGACGCTGTTCAAGACTGCAGATGGCACGGAATATGTGTCTGCAGGGGCGATTTCCAAGACGTGGAAGACCGATCCGAAGGTCGATGGCACATGGCCGAAGCCGAAACCCGTCGATACGTCCATGTACAAGGATGCGACGGACGGCGTGAAAGGCGTCATCACGGCGTCCACCGCCGGAGCCGTTGAAAAAGAAGGCGTGACGTGTCTGTTCGACAATGACCGGAATACGAAATACTGCACGCCCAACGCGACGCCGTGGATTCAGTACCAGTTCCCCGACGGCGTGAAGCCGTCCATTGTAGCATATTCACTGCGCACGGCAAACGACGCCTCAGAGCGGGATCCAAAGGAATGGGTCATGCAAGGCTCGAACGACGGCAAGGCATGGACGGACATCGACTCGCAGAAGGGCGTCGAGTTTTTCGGCCGCTACACATTGAAGCTCTTCAAGCTGAAGGCCGCCGTGTCGTACCAGTACTACCGTCTGGTCATCAAGGCCAACCATGGCGGCGAGCATTTCCAGCTTTCTGAAATCGAACTGTTTGTGAATAAATAACGGTCGTCTGAAAGCCGTTGGTTTGTGGCGCCGCAGGCTGAGACGGTCTGCGGCGCTTTTGTAATTAACAATTTACAATGGCAGAACCGTTACGGTTTATAGTTTGGGGTAAAGGAAGCGCCATGAAGAACGGAAAATTTTTTACGTTGGTTGAACTGTTGGTCGTCATTGGCATCATCGCCATTTTGGCCGCGATGCTCATGCCCGCCTTGAGTAAGGCTCGCCAGAAGGCAAAGCAGGCGGAGTGCATCAACAACCAGCGGAATCTTGGACAGGCCATCCTCATGTATTCCAACGACAACCGGAGCCATTTCCCCTATCTGACAGACGGTGCGGCAGGCAACGGCGTCTATGGCGGATGGATCCGCTATGAAAATTTCCCATGTCCGTCCGCAGGCATTTTCGACATCGAAGGCGGAACGCTTTTCTCATACGTCGGGACTGTGAAAGTCTATCGCTGCCCATCCGAGAAGACACGCAACAACAATTCGTATGGCATCAATTCCAAGTTGAATGCGCAATCCGTTGACGCTCCGAAGGATGTGGCGAATTGTCCGTTGTTTTTGGAGGAAGGGACGCACAGCACCACGGACGATGGATATTTTCTGGTCGATAACAATGTCTTGGCAAAGCGACATGGCAAGGGCGACGTTTTCACGTTCTGCGACGGCCATGTGGAATGGCAGCGTTGGGGCAATGCCGAAACGTGGGAGCATTGCGACAATCTGAAGGAAGACGAATAGTGCAACCGTTTTTTTGAAGCCTTCATTTGCACTTTTTTCATGAAAAGTTTACATTAATAAACGGTAAAATTTTTGCATATCTTCATTTAACTTTTGCGACTATGAGACTGTTCAACGACAACCAACGCCAAAAACAGGCAACGGCACTCTTGTGCGTGCTGCTGCTGGCTGTCATGACGGTCTCCAGCGCGTTCATCCTGCTGGAACATGATCATGATTGTACAGGAGGAGATTGTCCGATTTGCCTGGCGATTCATCAGGCGAAAAAGAACATGACCTGCCTGGGGTTGGGCGAAGGCAGTCTGACGGCTTCTGTTCCTTCGCAAATCCCGTCATTTCAACAACATCGTTTCTACACGGCCGTTCCTGCGGCCGTTCCCGCGACGCTTGTCTTTTTGAAGGTGCGGCAAAACAAATAAACCGTCTTCTGGTTGATGACAAGGGCGTATTGTGCCCTGTGCAGGCGGCTTGACCGCCATGAAATCATTATCTTGACCAGGAGAAATCAAATGAAAGTCCGCATATTTGCATTTGCGGCAGCCATGGCCGTATTGTGCCTGACCGCCGATTCCGTTTTTGCCGCGCAGGCTCCTCGCCTTCGCATCATCACTACCACGTTTCCATTGTATGATTGGACACGCCAGATACTTGGAAAGCAGCTCCAAGACGTGGAGTTGATCCAGTTGCAGGACAATGGCGTCGATCTGCACAATTTCCAGCCGTCCGTCCGCGACATCGCACGCATCGCCCAATGCGATTTGTTCGTTTTTGTTGGCGGCGAATCGGATGAATGGGCGGAAACGGCCTTGCGTTCACAGCGCAATCCGCGCCGCATCGCCGTGAATCTGCTGAAAGAACTCGGCGACGCCGCCCGTGAGGAGGAGCATCTGGAGGGCATGGAGGACCATGACCATGATCATCATCATGACAAGAAACATGAGCATGATGACCATGATCATGACAAGAAGCACGATCACGATCATGACAAGAAGCATGAGCATGACCATCATGATGATGACGACGATCGTGAACTGGACGAACATGTCTGGCTGTCCCTTCGTTGCGCCGCTCGTCTCTGCCAGACGATCGCGGCCAAACTTGCTCAGCTTGATCCTGAGCATGCGGCGGAATACCAGGCCAACTGCAAGGCGTATGTCGCCAAACTGGCCGCATTGGACGGCCGCTACGCGACGATGGTCAAATCGGCTCCACGAAAGATTCTTCTGTTCGGCGACCGCTTTCCGTTCCGTTATTTGGCGGAGGATTATGGGCTGACGTGTTTTGCGGCGTTTTCCGGCTGTTCGGCGGAAACGGAGGCGAGTTTCAAGACCATCGCCTTTTTGGCGGGAAAGGTGGATGAACTGAAACTTCCGGCTGTCGTGGTTTTGGAAAACCGTCATCACAAAATAGCGGAAACGGTCGTGAGAACCGCCAAATCCAAAGGCGTGAAAATCATCTCCGTCGATTCGCTGCAGTCTTCTACATCGCGTGATGCCGCCAACGGCAAGACCTATCTGGGGGCCATGGAGAAGAATCTCACGGCCATTCGGACAGCTCTAGGTATTTCCGACTAAGCTATTTGGAGACGCGCCATGATTTTACTTGATTGCAGTCATCTGGTCTTGGGCTATCCTGGGCGGCTGTTGACGGACGACCTGTCCTTTTCTCTTGAAGCGGGGCAATGCCTCTGTATTCTGGGGGAGAACGGCTCGGGCAAATCCACGTTGGTGCGGACGCTGTTACATCTGCAGCCGCCACTCGGTGGAACGATCCGTTTGGGCAATGAATTGTCTCCGAAGGACATTGGTTATCTACCGCAACAGACCGCCGTGCCGCGTGATTTTCCCGCGACTGTCCAGGAGGTGGTACTCTCCGGTTTCATCGGGCATCTTGGATGGCGGTTTTTCTACGGGCGGATGGAAAAGGACATGGCGCGCCGCCAGATGTCGCGGCTTGGGCTGGACGGTCTGGAGAAACAGAGCTTTCGTGAATTGTCGGGCGGACAACGCCAGCGGGTTTTGCTGGCGCGTGCTCTATGCGCCGCCAAACGGCTTCTGCTGCTTGACGAGCCGACGGCGGGGCTGGATCCTGCCATGCAGGTCGAAATGTATCGTTTGGTGCAGTCGCTTTGCCAGGAGGACGGCATGGGAATCATCATGGTTTCGCATGACCTCCATGAGGCGGTGGGGCACGCCACGCATATTCTGCTGATGGGGCCTAAACCGTTCTGGGGCACTCGTGAAGCCTATCAGGCCATGTTGTCGGACAGTCTTTTTTCAGGAACAAAGGAGGTTTGAAATGCTGGAATCCCTCAGAACCTATCTTGCGTATCCGTTTGTGCGCTACGCATTGGTGGCGGGTGTCATGATCGCGCTCTGCTCGTCGCTTCTCGGTGTGACGCTTGTGCTCAAACGCTTTTCGTTGATTGGCGACGGACTGTCGCACGTCGCTTTCGGGGCGCTGGCCATCGCGTCTGTCTTGCGGTTAACGGCGCCGATGATCTTCGTCCTGCCCGCCACTGTATTGTGCGCCGTGGCATTGCTTTGCGCAGGGCGGAATTCGCGGATTCGCGGCGACGCGTCCATCGCCATGCTGTCCGTCGGTTCGCTGGCAATCGGTTATCTGCTGCTCAATCTTTTCGGCAAATCATCCAATCTGTCGGGTGATGTTTGCACGACATTGTTCGGCTCGACTTCCATTCTGACGTTATCCAGTCTGGACGCATGGCTTTGCGCGATCCTTTCCATGGCGGTGGTCGTTTTCTTCATCCTTTTCTATGAACGTATTTTCGCGATTACGTTCGACGAAACGTCCGCCCGTGCAGGCGGCGTCCGCACAGGGCTTTGCAATCTGTTTCTGGCGGTCGTCGTTGCGGTCATCATCGTGTTGGCGATGAATCTTGTCGGCTCACTGCTGATTTCGGCGCTCATCGTTTTTCCCGCGTTGGCGGCCATGCGCGTCTGCCGAAGTTTTTTGAGTGTAACCATTTGCGCAGCTGTTCTTTCCGTGGCGTGCGCACTGATCGGCATGTTGACAGCCATTCTGGGAGGCACGCCCGTCGGTTCGACGATTGTGGCGGCGGACATGATTGTTTTCCTCCTATGCGCGGCAATCGGCGTGTTGCTTCCGCGATTAAGGCTTAGGAAGATGGCTTCCGCCGCATTGTGTCTGATCATGCTGTTTGCCGTTTCCTGCGGGCAGAAACAGACATCGCAACAGTCTGATAAAAAGGAAGATGGATCGGTTGTTGCAGGAAAGGAAAACGCTGATGCGACGACAACCACGGAACCTCAAAAGGACGTGAAAATCGATGTGGATCTGACGAAGGTCAACACCGTCATGGTCTATGTGCAAGTGTTCTACATGATGCAGAAGCCGCAGGATTACAACGGCCAGACCATCCGTATGCCGGGTGTCTGCACGATCATGAAGAATCGCGTCACCCAGCAGAAAACCTACAATTGCAACGTCTTGGACGGTACGGGATGCTGTGCGAAGATGATTCCTTTCAAGCTGGCGGATGCGAACGCCGCCTATCCGAAGAATGGCGAGGCCATCACTGTGACAGGTAAATTCCAAATTGTGACAGAGAACGACAAGACGTTCGGCGTGCTCAACGACGCCGTTGTGGAGCAGAATTAACAATTCTGGTTCCATTCATGGTTTTTGTGGTGAAAACTGGAAAACAGACGGAATAGGCGTAAACTATATAGATGTATTCGATTCATAAAAATCATCACAAAAGGAACTGAATAATGTCGGAAAAACGGATGTCCGGTGATTTGTGCGCATACGGAGAAGAGCTTTCGCGTTGCCTGCTGGCGACGGATTGGGACTGTTTGGACGCGATCGGCGAGGCGCTTCTGACGGCGAAAAAGAATGGCAATTCCATCTGGTTGTTCGGCAACGGCGGCAGCGCCGCGACGGCATCGCATGTGACGAACGATTTGGTGAAGGGGTGCCGTGTGCGGGACGAAGTCGGTTTCAAGGCGATCTGTCTGAACGATTCGAGCACGCTGCTGACCTGTCTCGCGAACGATTTTTCCTACGCGGATGTCTATTCCATTCTGCTGAAGACGTATGCGAAGGCGGGCGACGTCGCGTTGGCGTTTTCCGGCAGCGGCAATTCGCCAAACGTTGTGAACGGCCTGACAGCCGCGAAAGAGATCGGCATGAAGACCATCGGTCTGGGCGGTCGCGACGGCGGCAAGATGAAAGCGTTGTGCGACATCATTCTCATCGCTCCGACGTATTCCATGGAAATGCTGGAAGATCTGCATCTCTTTTATTTCCATAATCTTGTCTGCGCTTTGCGGAAACAGTTGTAAGGAGGAAACGACATGCTGGCAGGCGCGATCGACGGTGGTGGCACGAAGGTCATGACGGGAATCGTCGATGACAGCGGAAAGATTTTGTCTTCGCGGACGGAATCCGTTCCGCCGAAGGATGTTGCGGCGTATTTCAACCGTTGCGCGGCCATGCTGAAGGATTGCGCGGCGGAGATCGGCGTGACGTTAGACAAAATGGACGGCGTCGGCATGAGCATACCAGGCATGACGGACGGGAAGGACTGGGTCTATGGCTCGCCGTCGGCTGGCTGGGGACCGTTCTCCGCATTGTCGTTATTGGTTCCCGATCTGGGACTTCCGGCTGAGAAGATCCATTTGGAGAACGACATCAATGCCTGCGCATTGGCGGAGCTGCGGTTTGGCGGTGGCGGTCGCGATTTCGTATGGCTGACCATCAGCACGGGCAACGGCGGCGCTGTCGTCGCAAACGGTGAATTGGTTCGCGGCAAATCGTTCTGCGCGGGTGAATTGGGCCATATCAAAGTCGAATACGACCATCCAATACGTTGTGGTTGCGGTGGTTACGGTTGTTTGGAGGCGCACGCTTCTGGCCCCGCCATTGCGCGAATGTGCCGCGAAGTCGGATTGGATACGGATGCCGCTGGCTGCGCGGCGTTGTGCTGTCAAGGCGACGAACGGGCGTTGTCGGTTTACAAAACGGCCGGCATGTATTTGGGGCGCGCGTTGGCGCAATTGGCCAACACGCTGAATTTCGAGAAAGCGTATCTAGGCGGCGGCGTGTCGCGCAGTTTGGATCTATTGATGCCGAGCCTTCGCGAGACGTTCGATCGCGACGCCTTGCCCGAATGCCGCAAGGCGATCATCGAACAGACGCATCTTGGCTATGAGGCGTCGTTGTTGGGAGCCGCAAGTTTGGTGTTTGGGGCAGTAAAGCTCTAGAAACTCTAGAAGCTCTAGAAACTCTAGAAGCTCTAGAAGCTCTAGAAGCTCTAGAAGCTCTAGAAGCTCTAGAAGCTCTAGAAGCTCTAGAAGCTCTAGAAGCAAACGTATTGCCTGCGTTGCCAGATCATGTGGCTTGCGGTGGCGTGAGACAAGACATTTTTTTGTGTCCGCCTCAGTTTTTCACAAAAAAATCAAAAAAATCCCAAAAAACGGCTTGAATACATCGAAAACCGATGTAAATTTGTTGTTGATGCCTAGAAAAACTAGGTTTCTTCGCAGGTGTGAAATCAAAAAAGGAGCCAAAAAGATGTCAACCAACAATGAATTGATTCGTGGATCGGTGGAAATCGTAATTCTGAAGCTGTTGTCGGAGCACGATATGTACGGTTATGAGATGATCAAGACCGTAAATGAACGGAGCAACGGCTTCTTCGAATGGCGGGAAGGCTCGTTGTATCCATGCCTTCACAAACTGCAGGGCGAAGGGCTGGTCGAATCATACACCAAGGAAAACAACGGCAGGTTGCGTCGCTACTATTCTTTGACGAAAGCGGGACGGGAGGTTGCGGTGGCCCGCGCGGAGGCGTCGCGTGAATTCTGCAAGGCATTGACACTGCTTCTTCAGCCGGTCGAAGGATGATTGTTTTCTATTATCCATGATATCCAAGGAGGATGCGATGATGGAAAAGGAAGATGAATTGCGGGAATTTGCGGGAATGTGCTCCAAATCGCTGTCGGACGATGTGGCACTTCGGCAGGAGGTGGAAGCGGAACTGCTCGACCATCTGGAAGACGCCTACGAAGAGGAACGGCAGAACGCGACGGAAGAGGAGGCGTTAAGCAATACGTTCAAACGGTTTGGAAGTCCAGAGGAGATTTCGGGCCAGCTGGTCGAAAACAATGCCGCACGACTTTCACGGAACGCGCGAATACGGCGTGCCGCGAAATGGCTGCTCGTGCCGTTGATGGTCGTCGGCGTGTTGTTTTGCATCGATGTCCGGGGGATTCTGGCAAGCGTGACGCTTCTGAAAACGATGAAGCCATCGTGGTTTGAACACAATCCCGGCAGCAATGATCACTGGAGTTTGGGGTGGGATGTCAATCTGAAGACAAGAAAACTGTCGGAATATGAACAGTCGCTGTTCGACTATTATTATGGTAAAGGCGACAGGCTTGAAATTCTTTCACGGCTATATGAAGCCCACCGTGATGACGCCATGCTGTGTGCCTTCTTTGCATTGGAGCTTTCCCAGCCGAAGGCGGAAATGAAGGAAAAGCTTCCCGAAATCATCGCAAATGGCAGGAGGATCGATCCGACCAATGCGCTATATGACTATCTGGAAAGTCTCATGCTCGTACGGGATGGTTGCGAATTGCCGCCACCAAGTCTAAACTGGCTGAAGCCTCGCAAGGAAGATGATGAGGCTGTGGAGAATTATGTCATCAAAGACCGTGGCAAATTGGACAAGGCTATAGCCATCTATCGCCAAGGATTATCCAGGGGAAATTTAAATACCTATGGCGATGGACTTTGGAAACGAATTCAGGGCATGCTCAAGATCAGGGGGGATTTGCTTGGCGGAATGCAGATGATTGATTTCCGGGCAAGGGAACGGCTTTTGTTTTTGGGAGGACTGAGACGTATTGCAAGAAGTGTGGCGGCGTATTCCGTCATTCTCCATAAAGAGGGCGACAATGCAAAGGCGGTCGAGCTTCTCGCGACATGTCGGACTTTTCTTTCGCAATATTTCTCTACGGACAACATCCATTTTATGGATATTTTTAGTTGTACCCGTATTTCAGCTGAATTTCTCATTTGCGCGAAGAGGCTTGGCGCCTCTGATGAAATCGCCGCTTGGCAGACTATCGTGGACAGCGAAGAAGAAAGGAGGGCGATGATGCAGCAGGAAAATCGTTCTTATTTGGATGCATCTGGACTGATTTCCGGAATGGCGCAACTGTTTTCAACGGAAAGTACGGGCGTCAAGGAATGGACGAATGAGCGACGGCTTGAAGCGGCGGCATTCGACTCCGCATCCATCGTCTTGGCCTGCCTGTGTCTTCTGGTTGTCATCGCCTTATTCGGAGTCGATGTTCTCGCCATGCGCATCGGAGGACGACGGCCTTTCCTGTTCATCATGTCTCAGTCTTTATATAAAGACTTGCTGATAAAAGGGTTGCTGCTTCCAACTTTGATCTATTTTGTGTTGACATATTTCATTGCAGGAAAGGGCGGACCATGGTTTGTTTTACAGGTGATTCCCTTCGCGTATCTGTGTCTGCTTTGGCCGTTGTTCTATGGAGTATGCTGCAATCGTGCAATTAAGAAGTGGATACATTCCATTGGAGCAGGAAGCCATGAAGGCTTCAACGCCTCGCGTTCTTTCAACATGCTCTGCCTGTTTGTCGTGCTGCTGCTTTTCTTCGGATGCATCCTGCGTCCTATAGCGGAGTTGCGTGAACGCCACTACGCCCGCAAGGAGACGCTTGTCATTCCATGGGGCGACAGGGAGACACTGGAAGACAGGGCTGTCCGCAAATTACAGAAACGGATTTTGGAACAGATGAATGTGACGAAATAGTAATAAAATTATAATTTTAATAGAATAGAGGAAAATCATAAATGAAAACATTGATTAAGATTTTGGTATTGATTGTATGCGTCGTTATCGTATGGTATTTGTTCTTCAATACCAAAAAGGAAAAACATGACGGAAGTGCAGAGGATGCAAATGCAATACCGTCGTTTAGCGTTGCTCAACAATATGCGCGGAATAATGAATATGGCAAGGCATATCGTGAGCTTGAAAAGTATTATGAATATTGCATTGCCAATGATTATGCCGCTTCTTTGGGAGTACGGGGATCATTTGCCTTGTCACTGTTACAAGAAATCATTGAGAATGATTCGGAGAGCAAGCAAAAATTGGAAAAAACGTGCTTGGAAATCGAATCAGCGATTGCAAGTGGAGATATCAGCCATTACAAATTTGATGAAAAGTACATAAGACAAAGGAATCCAGAGGGAAAAGGCGGAATTGACGAGCAGACGAAAATCGCCATGCTTTTTGATAATCTGGTCGTCTTCAACCAGGCGAGAAAAATGGACAATGTGACAATCTCTGTGTTTGAAAAGATGGAGAGTGCAAATCCGGAAGTTGCCAAAAAGTGCTGGAACCGTGTACAGGATATTGTATTCAAAGAAAAACGGTATGATATTGTTTCTCATTATATCAAAGATCTTGAAAAATCTTGTCGTCAATTGATGGCTCAACGTTCAAAGGCTTTGAAAGATAATCCGATTATGCAACAAAATAAAGCATTAAGCAAGGGATTCATGATTCAAAATATCAAAGACTTGCTGGATTATGGTCTCGCGACGAATCAGAAGGTGACTGTGAAGAAACTCGTCAAGGATTTGCTAAAACAAGGTAATGTGAATCCTGAAGATTTTCAAGAATATTTAGAATAATTTAAAACTGGTAAACCCCCAGCTCTGCTGGGGGACTCCTGAAGTTTGACTTTTGCGCCAGTGTCCCATGCGGATATGGCGTTGGAAGTTGAACAATGCAGGAATGGTGCCATATTGTGATCGGCCCGCTCAAAGCCAATCATAAGGAGGCAGCCATGCCTGCAGAAGAAAATTTAGCACATACGAAATGGGAATGCAAGTATCATGTAGTATTCATACCGAAATGCCGCCGCAGGAGTCTGTTCGGATTGCTGCGGAAGGATCTCGGCGGCGTGTTCCATGAACTGGCGCGCCAGAAGGAGTGCCGGATTGAGGAAGGGCATATCATGCCCGACCATGTCCACATGCTGATATCGATTCCGCCCAAGCACAAGGTAAGCGAGGTCGTAGGCTTCATCAAGGGCAAGAGCGCAATCTGGATTGCGCGGCATTGCGAAGGGCGTTGCCGGAACTTCACTGGCCAGGCGTTCTGGGC
>JAGCSE010000281.1 GCA_017964325.1 Victivallales bacterium
AGCCGCCAGCTACGGGACAAGATGGTCGCTTGCAAACGGTTACGAATATGTTGCCCCTGCGGGCGGTTGTGGCTTTAATTATGAAGACGCGGCTATCAAAAGTCACAAACGATTTTCACTATAGTCGCACCCTGACGGGCGCCATGTCCTCCACATGCCCACCGTGGGCTACGCTCCCTGCGGTCGCTGGCCCACGGTTATGAATGGTCACGCCTTGCGGGCGGTTGCCGCTACGCGGCTACGAATGGTCACGCCCTGCGGGCGGATGCCGCGGCTTGAAAAACCTGCGTTTGAACTTTTGAGAGTTCCATCTTCATAATTAAGTTAGGAAACCACAAAACACATGAAACGAATCCCGTTGATGAATTCATTTTCATCAACGGGATTTTTTTTGCCTGTTGTTTTTACCCAACGGATGGAATCCTGCCACCGCTAACGCGGTTCTGTATGGTATGTTACGTTACCGTGGGTTATCACCCATCCCGTGGGTTATCACCCACGGCTGGGGTACAATCACCGCTCTGCGGTTCAATGTCGCCTTTCTGGCGAGTGGCGTCTTACAGACGCGAATTGGGAGGCTTGTTTCACCCCCGCTCTGAAGAGCGGGGTTACCCAGATTTCGTCTTTTAGACGGTGATAAGGCATTTTGCTTTTAGCTTTAGGCTTTGAGCTTCTAGGCGGGATTCGGATAGAAATCGCCGCGGCAGCGTTTCAGGTAGTTGAGGCCGTTGACTTGGCCGGTCATTTCGAGTTCGCCGCGATAGACGGGATCATGCCAGCCTTCGATGTCGATGGATCCTTTGAAGCCGTTGCGGCGGAGTTCGGAGATGATTTCCGTCCAGTTGGAGTCGCCGAAGCCAGGAGTGCGGTGGAAAGCGAAGGGCTTCGTGCCGTAGAATCCGTATTTGGCAAGCGTGTCACGATGGATGGTGGCGTCCTTTCCATGGATGTGGACGAAACGTTTCGTCCATTCGCGGAGTTGCGGCATGGGATCGATGAGTTGCACCATTTGGTGGCATGGTTCCCACTGCAAGCCTATGTTTTCCAAAGGGATAGCGTTGAACATCAGTTCCCATGCGGCGGGATTGATGGCAATGTTGAAACGGCCACGGCCCCATGAACCGCCCATGTTGCAGTTTTCGAAACCGATCTTCACGCCTTTGGCGGCGGCCTGCTCGGTCAGCGGCGTCCAGACTTCCTTGAAGCGTTCGATGTTGTCGGGAATGGACTTGTCGAGACGGCCTGTGAAGCCGCAGACGACGTTGCAATCGAAAAGATAAGCGGAATCGATCAGTTCACGCCAGTTGTCGCGGGCCTTGTCGCCGGCCTCGCCTTCGTCCATGGTTTCGCCGAGATAGAGGCAGATGGAGGAGGCGACGACATTGTTTTCCTTGAGGATGGGCATGATCTTTTCGGCGAATTCGGCGGGCTTGCGGGGGAAGCCGCCGCTGAAGATGAACGAGAAGCTCTCGAAGCCGTAGGGGATGATCTGACGGACGTAGTTCTCCGTCTTGTCGTTGACGTTGACCAAAGTGCCGAGTCTGATGTCCTGCATGAATAACTCCTTTATGATTGTTACTACCATATAAAATATGATATAAAGAAAGATATGTCTTCTTTTAGTGGCGCTCTTGCGAGCGCTGTGTCAGAGGGCGTCCTTCCCACAGGCTGCACGCCGCTCCGGGTGCTTGCCTGTGGTTATGCATGGTTCCGCACTACATGCGGTGTCGCTTCGCGACTGTTTATAGAATTTTATACAATATGGAAGAACGACTTGTCGTCGAGTTCGCCGGGAGCGACGCCTTTGAAGAGGATGGAGAACTCGTAGTCCTTTACGGGCAGACGATATTCTTCGCGCGGGGCGGGGCCGCAGGAGTTGGAGCCGAGGCCGGACTGCGCGAGATCGATGCAGACGTTGATGGCGTCGTCCTCTTCAAGATCCTGCGGATGGTCGGCGGAATTGATCATATCGATCGTGTATGGGCTGGCGGTGAAATCAAACTGTGGGCAACCGGCGGCGACGATGCCGCAGCCTTCGCCGTCGTACAGCGACATGCGGCGGACGTTGTGGCGGTTGCCGTTTTCCTGCGGACGGAGGTAGTTCGTGAACAGATCTGCGACGGTTGCCTTGAAGAGGCCGACGTGCTGCGCCTGGAAGGAATCCGAATAAGCTTCGCCCGGGCCGAGGCCGAACCATTCCACGTTCGTCATGTCCGCGGGAACTTTGAAGACGACGCCCATGCGCGGCAGATACGGCATGTTGTCGAAATCGCCTTTGCCCGGTTCGGGCACGCCCCAATGGCCGCCAGGCCGTTTGAGGAGCTTCGCCTTCACATCGAGTTTCAGCGAGCCGTCGGGATAAATATTGTAGATGTAATCGACATCGTAGCCCCAGAAGCCAAGGCCGGTCACGTCGGATGCGCGGACGAGCGGGGCGAATTTCGCCTTGACCGTCAGGACGGACACGTCGCCGTCATGCGTCAATGTGATTTTGCCGCAGCGTTGACGCATCGTGTTGTATCCGAAGCGTTCCCACTGGTTGCGGATATGCTTGTCATTATCCGTCGGAGCACGCCAGATGTTGAGGATCGGGCCGGAAGCGAGCAGTTCCTGCCCGCCGCGCGTCCAGTCGATGAGTTCGCCAGTGACCGTGTTGAAGACGAAACTGGAATCGCC
>JAGCSE010000282.1 GCA_017964325.1 Victivallales bacterium
ATCGTCTAATCGTCTTATCGTCTCCAATCTCACGTCTCACGTCTCACGTCTCACGTCCTCCCCCAGCAGAAAAGCGCAGCTGTCTAATCGTCTTATCGTCTCCAATCTCACGTCTCACGTCTCACGTCTCACGTCCTCCCCCAGCAGAAAAGCGCAGCTGTCTAATCGTCTCCAATCTCACGTCTCACGTCTCACGTCCTCCTCCAGTAGAAAGGCACTGCTCCTGGATCTTGTCCAATTTTGCGCGGATGTCCTCTTCAAACGCATGGTCGTCCCCCTTGATGTCGCTCCAGTAACGCTCGATGAAATCGTTCAACTCGCGTTCCGCCAAGCGGCTGCGAACCAAACGGTCCTGCAGGCGCTCCAGTGTCGCAAGAATGATGTCACGGATGCGGTTCTGGGATTCCAGCACATTCTCCGCCTTCCAAATCCAATTGAATGCCGTATTCTGCAACTCGCCCAGCACGATGGACGCCTTCTTGTCCAGCGGCATATCCGCGTCAAGCTGGAAATTCTTCTCCACATCGCTGACGGAATCGAACACCGCCACGCGCAAGTCCGGATAGATGATATTGTAGAACGGGACCTCCAGATTCAACAGCGTCTTCAAGGCGTCCGTAATCTCCAGGCAATCGCCCGTGTCTTCAAACAATCGGATAAATGCTTGAAGCCCACTGCTTTGAGGAAGCAGTTTCGGGAAACACTGCCAGAAGATGTCCGCCACCGCCTGCTGAACTTCTTCAATCAGTTCCACATGAATCTTCTCCAACTCCGAATAGACTTCGCTGATGTGGATGCGTATCTGGTGGATTTCTCCGTTTGCGTAGGGAATCGCGCTCTGGTAGCGGCGGATTTCATTGCGGACACGCTCCAACTGGCGTTCGTCCTTAGGACTGTAAGCCGTTTCTGCCCAAGTCTTTAACTGCGCCGTCAAATCCTGTATCTTGTCAGGAAGCAGCGAATTGGACTTGTCGAACTCGCCTCCATAATAGTCCATACGGTCGTTCAGGCCGTTCATCAACCCGTCGCGCAATTCGCGCGCCTTGTCCGTCACGGCATTGGCGTCTCCATTGCCGCCTCGGAAAAGCCGCCTGTAGCCAGACAGCTTGCGGACGGTCTCATTCAGGGAGCTGTCGAACTCCGCCGCCGTCTTTTCCAGTTCAGGCAGTATCTCCTGCATGAGCGCCTTGTCCAAAGCGGGCAGATTCGTCATCATAAAGTCCAGAACTTTAGGAAGAACTGACTTTTGCATGGATGCCGTATCATGCGCATCCCCTCGGATGACCGTCAACGGATGACGCTGCTGTGCATTCCATTGTTCAATCTTCTGATAGGATGTTTCCACATCTGATTGCGGCAGGTTGGCGTCGTTCTGGAACAACACCATGCACTCGTGGAGATGCTCTTCACCGAATGTCGCACCGATGACCTCCATCACACGCAGGTCGTCATCCGTCGTGAAATTCTGGAACAGCCCTTCGGGACGGCGGATCATGAGGGCCAAATCGACGGTGTAGTTGAAACCGTCCAGGAAACATTTCCGCTCGCTCTGGCTCCCCGTGCCCAGACCAGGCAAATCGACCAATTCCAAATTTTGTATGGTGTTGTTCGGGAAGCGACTGTAGATACGGCATTCCTTCACGGCGTAGCAGACGGCGGGGTCGCCATTGCGCGGATAACTGACAAAACGGTGCGCCATCGTCAATGGCACAGTGTCACTCCCGCCCGTCAGACGACCGCGGAAATGCGGGAATGATCGGATGATATCCCCAAGATGGGACAACCGCTCCGTCTTCTGGTTGAAAGAGGAGGAGAAGGCGTTCGCCATGTCAAGACGCACTTTCGCCTCGGCGCTGTTCTGGCTCGCATATTCGCGTTCCGCATCCTTCACAGCTTTCTGGGCCGATTCCTGTTTCAATAACAGCGCACGCTTCAGCTCCTCGAAATCCAATCCCTCAAAGTCATCCAGGTTGTTGCAGGCATAATCCTCTAGGCTCAAATCCTGTAAAAGCGGATTTATCAACTCGTTGAGGAATGACTCCGCCGTGTGGAAACGCACGACCGATTTCTCTTCCGCCTCCGTCTCAACGCAAACAATCGTGCTCTTGCCCGCCGTGATCGCTGGACCGTTGCCGCTTGGAATCGTCGAATTGTCTTCTTGAGACTGACCGATGATCGATTTCAACGCCGTGCTTTTCCCACAGCGTCCGACGCCCGCCACAGCAATGTGGATCGTGTTCCGCATAAAGCGGTCAGACAGCTTTCCCAATTTCGCAAGTGCGTATGCCGCATCCCCTTGGAGACGATTCGCCCACTGCTCGTTTTCAAGCTGCTTTAAATAGTCGAGTATTTCGTTGAAATCCTGCGCGTATCCCGAAGCGACGCCGGTCATGGCGCTTTCACAGACGCGTCGCAGCTCGGCAATGTTCCTCAAAAGTGCCTTCGCCTTGTCACGCCGTCCCTTCCATTCCTCAACCAGCGATGAAATCTGGCTTCCCGCCTGCATTCGCCGGCTGATGATCTCCGATATCTGTCTATTTATATCCATTTGCAAATCCCTCAGTTGCTACGACTTCCTGCAAAGTAACAGAGCGTGTCATCATAAACTTTGTCCAGCAGTTTCTTCTGCTTGAACGCACCAACACTGCCTGTAATCAACAACGGCCACAGCACAAACCACGAAACGGCGACAACCGCCCCTTTGTCCAGCCAACTTCCGCCGAACACTTCAATTTCCAAGTCACCTCCCCTCTGAAGCAGCTTCAATGTCGCGCAGGTCTTCAGACCGACCAGGGCCTTCAGCTTGCCGCCGACACCATCAGACGTGTTGCGTATCTGCACCAGACGACCATTGTTGCCATCTTCCTCAAACGTCAATTTCTGCGCTTCATAGCCATCCGACTGATATTTGCCGACAATGTAATCCGCGCCATAGTCCATCTGGTAGGCCGCCCCGTTGATTGTATTCTTTTTGCTCATCTAATGTCTCCTTTTCATAAACAATTATACTTTGGATTGTTTCAATGCTCCTGTTCCGCTTGCATGAATCTTTTTTCATACGAACAAGAACAGTTTTTCGCCTTGTAATACGCTTACGTCCGTTTCTCACCTCTCCCCCGCTGGCTCAGGACGCTCATGGACAAGCATCGCCAAGAATCCTTCACGCCCGCCTTCAACCACCTTCTGCCACTGGAACTCATAGCCTCTCGGCATATATGCCTGATATTTCTCGGACATCCTGCCGCAAAACTCATTCCTTCTTGCCTCTTTCTTCGACTCATCCCACTGGATATCAGGCATCAACGCCTTCCATTGGGGCTCTGTCACTGCATGGATGCTGCTCCAATATCCATCTGAACAGCCCACAATACAAAAAGCAAGACAAAGCATCACATCATCCCTCAACTTGAAATTCAGGCTTCCGGAAACGCCGTTTCCACATCCATCCGTTGCTGCCGCTTCCCGGACCCAATCCGCCTGCGCCATCTTTCGGCAAAACAGTGATACCAGTTCCCCCTCTTCAGCATTTTCATCGTTAACAGAAAAATCGCAATCAACATTTTCATTCTCCTGTGTCGATGTCGGATTGTTCGCAAACCAAACCAACACATCGTGTATCACATTTTCCATCATAGATTTCTGACGCCATACGCCAGCCAGCGGCAACACCAGAAGCGGAGGCAGCAACGCCCATGACACCACACCTGAAAACATCTTGTCAACCCATTTCCCACATCCAAACCAGATGACCAGATCTTCTCCCTGTGGCAGCATCTTCATGCAGACGGCCATCTGCTGCCCTGTGGCTGCTGTCACGATTTTCTCAACGTCACCTCCTTCACGGCATATCTGCACCAAAAATCCCGTCTCATCACCTTCTTTGAATTGAAACCGTTGGACGCGGTATCCAGACTTGAGCCATCCATCCGTCAATTCCTCTATCAATGCTGACATTCGACATCGGTCCGATTTCATGACCAGCCGCTTCTCAAATTCCCCGCACACAAGCTCTTCCGCCTTTTTGATGCAGTTTGAGACAAATTCAAAAATATCGTCTCCCAACGATTCTCTGTTTTCCATTGATTCGTCCTCCAGTAAACATCAGCTTCGGTAAGGGGCGGCAGCGTCGGCAGCCCACGCGAAATGAGTTGTTTTCACCGCCCTCAAGTCATAACCGCATCGATTTCAATGCCAATAAGATTTCCTTGTTGTGCTTGACGACAAAATCCTTCGTGGTCTCAACCAGATTCGTAATAATGGACTCCAACATGATTCTTGCTCCTTTTTTTGGGGGATTTTTCTCAATAACTTCAACTGCATTTCAAAATCTCTCCCCTCCCCCGAATCTTCCCGTTCATTCATTTCCGTTACTTGCCGATTACTTTCTTCAGAACATCACGGGCAACCGACGGATTGTATTTTGCCAATTCAGCCACACCTAAAACTGTTGTAACAATAAGACTTGCAATCATGGTTCATTCTCCTTTTGTTTTTTGCGTAACCTGTTTCTTCGAGGCGTCTGTTTCTGACTGTTCATTAGCGCAATAACTGCTTCAATGCTTCGCCGATGACTTTGGAATTGTTCTTCAATGCTTGCTCCGTAGCCTTGACGATTGTCGGTAAAATGCTCTCTAACATGTTTATTTCTCCTTATTTCTGATAATTCGTAATTCTTAATTCTTAATTATTAATTCTTAATTGATCATTATTTCAGTGCCTTTACTGCCGCAATAATGAGCTTATTATTGTGCTTCAGAAATTCCGCCGTGGCATTGACGATTGTCGGTAAAATGCTCTCAAACATGCTTATTTCTCCTTATTTCTGATAATTCGTAATTGATTATTATTTCAGTGCCTTTACTGCCGCAATAATGAGCTTATCATTGTGCTTCAGAAATTCC
>JAGCSE010000283.1 GCA_017964325.1 Victivallales bacterium
AGGGTCTTGCCGTAGGTCTTGTAGGTACCGTCGGATGCATACTGGTGGCAGGTGAGGAAGCAGCCCGGATAGCCGTAGGTGGAGTACTTCAGGTAGTTGTCAAGGCCCGTGTAGAGGCCATCGACCGCGCTTCCAGGGTAGTTGTCCACGTCGGCCGCGACAGGGCAGCCGAAGATCTTCAGGTCGCCGATGTAGCCGCGCATCGAGACGGCCCAATAGAGTTGGTTGGCGGCGTAGTTCAGGTGCTCGACGGCATCGGCGTTTTTCGGCCAGCCACCGCCGTTCGTGTTGATGTAGGTCGTGCCGTCGCCGTAGCGGCTGTCGATGATGGAGTTCGCGCAGTCCAGAGAGTACTGCTTGTGGGACGTGCCGATCTGCTTGAGGTTGCTCGAGCAGGAGATGGCGAGAGCCTTGTTCCTTGCCTTGGCAAGGGCGGGGAGCAGCATGGCCGCCAGAATCGCGATGATGGCGATTACGACCAAGAGTTCAATCAGCGTGAATTGAACCAGTTTTTTGCATTTCATGTTTGTTCTCCTTTTGAACTTAAAACAGAACCTAAAAATATCAAATCAATTAAAAACGATGGATTTTTAATTGATTTTTAATATAAATACCATATAAATCAAAATCAAGCATCTATGAAACTTTTTTTTTGAAAAATGTTATTTTTCTTTATATTAGCCATGTTTTATAATATTTAAAGTTGATATGTGAAGATTATATGATGAAACAAATTTCAGCCATTCAAATAAAAAAAACAATTTCATTACGTCAGATTAAATACCAAACCAGATGACATGTCATATCCTCTCCTGACAAACAATCAACAACACAAGAGAATAAATCAACGTGTATCTATTAATATTGAAATATTGAAATATATAAAATTGCAAGCGAATTTTATATATTTTATATTTGCTTTTATATAATCGCTAAAATACCAATTATTGCTCCGTGGTCATCGCAATCATCGCGATTCTCGCCGCCATGCTGCTCCCCGCCCTTGCCAAGGCAAGGAACAAGGCTCTCGCCATCTCCTGCTCGAGCAACCTCAAGCAGATCGGCACGTCCCACAAGACGTACTCACTGGACAACGCGAACTCCATCATCGACAGCCGCTACGGCGACGGCTCCACCTACGTCAACACGAACGGCGGCGGCTGGCCGAAGAACGCCAACGCCGTCGAGCACCTGAACTACGCCAACAACCAGCTCTACTGGGCCGTCTCCATGCGCGGCTACATCGGCGACCTCAAGATCTTCGGCTGCCCCGTCGCGGCCGACGTTGACAACTACCCGGGCAGCGCCGTTGACGGCCTCTACACGGGCCTTGACAACTACCTGAAGTACTCCACCTACGGCTATCCGGGCTGCTTCCTCACCTGCCACCAGTATGCATCCGACGGTACCTACAAGACCTACGGCAAGACCCTCTGGAAGTGGCCGGCGATCACCACGTCCGACATGAAGACCCCCAGCGAGACCGTCTTCTGCGAGGACACCTTCGAGTCATGGTACGACAACAACGGCGACATGCCCTTCGAGAACATGACCCAGTGGGGCACCTCCCACCGCGAGTCCTACTTCCCGCACAACGACATGGGCAACGTCTGCTGGATCGACGGCCACGTCTCCTCCATCAAGAACAACCTCTACCATCCCCGCAAGTGGTGGGACTACCACCTACAGTAATCTAACAGCATGGAAGCCATTTAAAGACAACAGCTAATATAAATGAGGAAGAAATAACCATGAAAAAGTGCTTCACCCTTATCGAACTGCTCGTCGTGATCGCGATCATCGCGATCCTCGCGGCCATGCTCCTCCCCGCCCTTGAGAAGGCACAGGACAAGGCCCGCGCCATCTCCTGCGTCAACAACCTGAAGGCCATCGGCCTCGCCATGCGCCAGTACAATGACGACAACGAAGGCTACCATTATTTCACCCGCAATGACCTAGACGGCAACGGCACCTGGTGCCTCAACGCCGGCTCCTGGGACAACAACGGCTTCGACGTCAACAAGCCGGACTTCAGCCTCCTCCTCCGTGAAAAGCATTTCTGGGGCATCATGTACTACCCGTACGTCGGCGAAAAGCGCACCTTCGGCTGCCCCTCCTGCAAGGAAGTGGACGCCTACGGCTGCACCCAGAAGCAGGCCGCCGAGACGGCCGCCTACGGCTACTACGGCGGCAGCTCCAAGATCTGGAAGGACAAAACCGGCGGTGCCCCCGGCGGCGAACGCTACTCCTACGGCCCGGAAGCCCGCAACGAAGTCGAATACAAGCGCCCCAGCAACACCGTTTTCTGCCATGATGCCTTCGAGCAGCGCATGGACGGCGACGACGCCCTCAACGGCAACACCCAGCAGAAGAAGATCGACGGTGCCATTCTCTCGGCAGAAACTTGCAACCACTCCCTCTGGCGCCACAGCTCCTTCACCATCTGCCAGGGCGTCATGATGGACGGCCATGTCCAGGGGTTCCGCTACTACGAGTGGTGGCCGAAGGAAGTCTATGGTGTCAAAGGCCTTGACAACTAATACCTAAAACACCACAGGTCATTTGAAAATCAACGCCCGCCAGAAATCATCTGGTGGGCGTTTTTTCTAGAATCTCTAGAATCCCTAGAATCTCTAGAATCTCTAGAAATTGATTTCTTTCATTATTTGAGATATATTAGCATCGATACAATTTTATAATAATAAATAATAATTGATAAAAATATTATTGTCATGTCCAGAAAGAAAGCCGTCATCTACGCTCGCCAATCCAGCGGCAAGGAGGAGGAAAGCGAATCCATCGCCTTGCAACTGGAGCGTTGCCGTGCCCTGGCCAAGGAGCAGGACATTGAAATACTGGGCGAGTTCTATGACGCCAATTCGTCGGGGCGGCTTTATCCTGCCGGTGCCGATGCGATTATGGAAATGGACATCGCCTATCAGAAATGGCGGAAGAACAACACGATAGAAAAACGGTCACGCCCTGGCCTGAAATCAGTGTTGGACTTGCTTCCGAAAGTCAATATGCTACTGGTCTATGACATCACCCGTCTGTATCGCCCGATTCAAAACGGATTTCTCCAAGGATATATCGACATGATGCTAATAGAACATCGTGTCCATGTCCTTACGGTGAAAGAAGGCGAAAGCAATCCGTCGGATTTTTCCGACAGCCTGGTCACAACGATCAAATCCCATGTCAACGACAACCAGATCAGGTTGACCATTGAAAAATCGAAGCTGGCCTTGACAAAATTGCGCGACTCAGGCTACCTGCCCACGGGAACAAGAATGTACGGCATCAACTACATTGGCGGAAAGGAGCGCAAGGTGGAGGTCATTCCCGAGCAGGCGGAAGTCATCCGTTTTGTATTTGACAACGTTGTCAGGCACAAGCCCTACAATTGGATTCTACGTGAAATGAATCGTTTGTACGGCGAACGAGTTTCAGGCAAAGCCTTCTATTCCACATCTTTCCGTCATATCATAACCCAACCGTTTTATTGCGGCTATATGTTCGACTCCCACGGGGCGCTCATCGAGGCGAAGCAGATGAAAGGGCAGGAAATCATTCCGTTCGACATCTGGCAAAAGGCGAATGACATCCTCAACAACAAGCAGCGCCCGCCACAACACCGGAAAATACAGTCACGCCCATTTTCAGGGCTTCTTGTCTGCGGGCATTGCGGCGCGAAAATGGTGGTCGGACAGGATGGCGACAAGGAATATTACCACTGCATGGCGACCATAGGGACGGACGATGTAAAATGCCGTCAGTCACGTGTGACTATGAATCTTGTCAGGCAGTCCGAACATTACACGGGCTTGCGCCACGCCATCGCCCCCCTGCTTGTGCTGTCGCTTTTCAGTTCACTGGAACGGCAGGCCACCTTTTTGACAAAGGCAAAGGAACTGGACAAGCTTCGTGCAAGCATAGACAACTACCAGCGTCGTTTGAACGAAGCCGCTCAAGCATACATCGAGGGGAAGCTGGATTTGGTGGCTTTCAGCATCGTCCAGGAGAAGGCCAATTCACGCATCAAGTCGTTGAAAGCCGACGTGCTTCAAATCGAAATGGCTTCCCAAAGCACGAAAACCTGTGAGGAGAACCTCCAAAAACTATTGTTGAACATCGACAACCTGATGAACGACAGACTGGACGACCATGATTTCGAAGATATGCTCTGGGAGAGCATCAAGTGCATCAAGTGCTTCTATGACTATGTTGTCATTGACACCATATACGGCAAATTGAAACTGAACCGTTATATGGACAGAAACAAACGCAATTTTCCGAAATTCACATACGAAATCATCTATCCTAGTCAACAGGACTCCTGCCTTGACGCCAAAATCCATGTTACTTATATTTATGGTAATGGCACCCCACGAAAACTAGTGGCTGAATTAGGCAATCTTGTAATCTTTAGCATGGGGTGAGTTCTTTTGTGGTGGAAGGGAGGGAGGATGGGTGAGACGTGCGGAGACAAAGAGACGATTAGGTGTCAGATAGGAGGCTTTTAGCCTTTATTTCTTGAATCCCTTCACTTGTAGCCTATCATTTTTTATGCTTTTAACAAAAAAAGCTGTTGCTTTTGCAACAGCCTTTATTATTCACAAACACTGAAATGCTATCGTTCACTCCACCAAGAGTTCAATCAGCGTGAATTGAACCAGTTTTTTGCATTTCATGGTTTGTTCTCCTTGTGGGATTTTTCTCTTCTTAATCACAATAAAAAAACAAATTAAATTTTGATTAAAATTAATGTAATGGCTCTTTTTTTGTTATGCAAATGAAAAAATAAAGATTTCTTAAAAAAAATGGATTTTTTTTGAAAAAAACAGTGCTAGGGGTGCTAGAAGCCCTAGGGATGCTAGAAGCTCTAGAGTATCTAGAGGGCTAAAAGATCTAGAGCCCCTTGGTGTCTTTTAGAGCTGGAAATAGCCCTTGGAGAAGACTTTGTCCAGCATCTCATCAAGGTAGTCCAGTTCGTAGAGCATGTCGAGGCAGGTGTAGCGCTTGCGGATCATGCCTGCGACGGTGGCGGCGCGTTTGCAGCCGGCGATATCCGTTCCGATGTCGGCGGGATTGACGGGGCAGCCAAGCAGTGCGAAACGTGCGCGGAGTTCGTTGAAGGGGATGAGTTGCTTCATGACGCGGTCGCGCATGATGTCCCACTTTTCATAGATGAGCTGGCGGCGTGCGGCGAGTTTGTCTCCTTCGAGATTCTTGGAGAGGGCGATCTTAAGGGTGTCTTCGTAGAACTGCGTACCTTTGAGGAAACCAGCGATTTGCGCTTCGCGCTGCGCGTTCGTCTTGCCCGGGCGGTTTTCCGTGAGACGGCGGATTTCGGCTGCGGGGATGGCGAACGTCTCCGTCATGAGGGCTGTGATGATGAGTGTGCCAAGGGCGACTTTGAAACCGTGGGACGGGTTGACGCCGTCTTTCTTTAGGTCGTACATCTCCCACGCGTGGCTGCAGAGATGTTCCGCTCCTGAAGCAGGGCGGGAGTCATGGTAGTACTGCATGGAGAAGCCCGTGGCGGCGAGGCCTTGGAAGAGGTCGGCGAGCGGTTTTGACTTGCCTTCTTTCAGGCTCTGCGGATCGGAGAGCCATTCCTTCAGATTGGCCTGGACCATGCCCCATGCGCGTTCGTCGATGGGATGTTCTCCGAGGGTGTCGGCGATGAGCCAGTCGGCGCCGCCCGGAACTTTTGCGGCTAGGTCGGCGTAGCCTGAGGCGGTCATTTCGAATGGGGCGGAGCTGACGACGGCATTGTCGGCGATGATTGCGAGCGGGGCGGCGCATGGGACGGTCTTCTTGAAGCCGTTGACGACCATGGCGGCGCCGTATGATGTGTATCCGTCAACGGAGGCGGCGGTGGCGACGCATAGGTAGCCGTCGCATTCCGCTTCCGTGGAGGAGAGCTTCGTCAAGTCGTTGATGGTTCCGGAACCGACGGCGATGGGGGCCTTCCCCTTGACGATTTCGCGGAGTTTCGGAATGTAGCAATAGTCGGCGTGCAGGGCAGGCTTCGCGGGGAAAATGTAAGGTTCGTCCTGCGGGACGCCTGCGTCTTTCAGCAGTTGGAAGACCTTCTCGCCGGCGGCTTTCCATGTGTTTTCGTCCGCGATGATGACGGCGGTCTTGCCTGGCCAGAGCTTCTTGACGTTTTCGGGGACGTCTTTGAGGACGTTGTCGCCGAGTACACACAGTTTGGTCTGAAGACCTTCGGGAATTGCGATGATGCCCATGATTTGCTTCCTTTTCTTTTGTGGCATGGCCTGAAGGCTACGCCGTTTGTTTTGGTCTGGTGAGGTTTTTCATCCAGTTGAAACTGTTTATCTTGACAAATGCGACGAAGCATTTGAGAACTTGGTCAGAAAGCAGGCAGGCATAGACGACCCATGGCGGGGCGTGCAACCAGTGCATGGCGATGAAGGCCGATGGCAGGACGATGCAGAACACGAAGAACGTATCGTTCTTGAAGACGAACGCCGTGTCGCCGCCGGATTTGACGAGCCCCATGAGGCAGGGCCCCTGGTAGCAGCCGAAGGCGATGACGACGACGAGCACCCGCATCATGCTGTCAACGATGGCGCGCGTCTCTGGCTCCAGATTGTAGCATTTCAGGAAGAGGGCGTTGCCGAAGAAGACGGTTGCGCCAAGGCTCAGGCCGATGAAGCAGAAGATGGCCTGCATCGTCTTGGCCTGCGTCTTCATCTTCTCGAATTCGCCCGCGCCGATGGTCTTGCCCGTCATGATGCCGGTGGCGGCGGCCAGTCCGAAGACGCCGACGCATAATAACTGGTATAACGTTCCGACAATGGAGATGGAGGCGAGAACAGCCTTGCCCATGCGGCCTATGATGGCTGTCTGGCAGAATTGGTTGACGGCCCATGTGAGCTGCCCCGCCATGAGCGGCGTGCCGTATTTGACAAGATCATGGAAAATGTCTGGATTCCACCGTTTGAAATCAGGAAGACGCATTTTCAGGTTGGGGTCGAAATGACGGACGAATACGGCGACGACGGCCAGTTCGATGAATCGAGCGATGAACGTGGCGACGGCGGCACCGCGGACTTCCATGCGCGGAAATCCGAAATTGCCGAAAATCAGCAAGTAGTTGAGGATGACGTTGACAAAGAGCGCGACCACGGAGTTGATGAGTCCGATGCGGACCATTTCGACCGAACGCATGGCGCACAGCAGTGTCATGCTGATGCCGAAGACGAGATAGGAGACGGCAAGTATGCGCAGGTATTCCGCGCAGCAGCGGATGATGTCGGGATTGTCCGTGATGAGACCGACGAACCATTCGGGCAGAAACAGCGCGATGAAGGCCATGGGGCCCGTTACGACGAATGTCAGCCGCAGAGCGATGGAGATGACATCCTTTATGTGGTCGGTGTCCCGTTTGCCCCAGTACTGTGACGATAGGATGATAAGTGCGCTTTCGACTCCGAAGAGGATGATCTGCAGGACGCCCTGAATTTTCGAGCCGATGTGCAGGGCGGCGATAGGCGTCTCACCCAATTGCCCGATCATGATGTTGTCCGCAAGAGACACGCCGAACGAAATGACATTCTGGAGGATGATGGGGACCGCCAGAATGAGCAGGTTTTTGTAGAATGACTTGTCTCGTACCCAGAACATATTGTGAATATGAAGAATCCAAAGATAATTAACCACCATTTATCTTAATGTCATATTCCGCAAAGTCAAAAAATGTCAGCGTCATTTATTTGACGCAATCTTCGGCGTGAGTTGAAAAAAGCTGTCCCTCACCAGTTGATATTAAGGGGAGGGGACTTTATATTGTATCATCTGAAAAAAAAGATCACTCATCAGAATGGAGAAAAAACAATGCTTCCGCACAATATGTCGTTTGATTTGGAACAGCTGACGGAAATGGATTTCAACGTGCGGCGGATCGGCGAGCCGAAACTGGAGTCCACGCTGAAGGATGCGATTTTCGTCGGTGATTCGGAACGTGTTTCCTATTGCACGGATCCGACGTTGAACGACAAATTGCGCAAGGCGGGCAAGACGGTCCCGATGTTTGTCGCCGCCGGTCCGCGTAAGAAAATTTTCCATGATGCGCAGTGGAGTCGCGCGGCCATTGTGACCTGTGGCGGCATCTGCCCCGGCCTGAACGATGTCATCAAGGCTCTCGTCAATACCTTATATTATATATATGGCGTTGACAACATCTACGGCATCCGCTATGGCTATCAGGGGCTTGTACCAGACAGCCCCGTGAAGCCGATAGATTTGGATCCGGACTTTGTCGATGACATCCATACGGAGGGGGGCACGATTCTGGGGTCCTCACGCGGGGAGCAGCCTGTGGAGAAAATCGTCGAGACGCTGGAGCGCATGAACATCAACATGCTGTTCACCATCGGCGGCGACGGGACGCAGCGGGGCGCCCATGCCATCGTGGAGGAGATCGCGAAGCACCATCTGCCGATCAGCGTCATTGGCGTGCCGAAAACCATCGACAACGACTTGAATTTCATGGACAAGACCTTCGGTTTTGAGACGGCCGTCGAGGCGGCGGCGCCGATCATCGGCTGCGCACATAACGAGGCGAAGGCCGCCTACAACGGCATCGGCCTCGTCAAGCTGATGGGACGCGACTCCGGCTTCATCGCCGCGACATCCGCCTTGGCGAATAGCGTCGTCAATTTCTGCCTGATTCCGGAGGTCCAGTTCGAACTGGAAGGTGAAACGGGCCTTCTGGCGGCGGTGGAACGACGTTTGACGAGCAAGGACAAGCATCATGCAGTGATTGTCGTCGCGGAAGGCGCGGGGCAGAACTTGATCACAGGCGGAAAGAGTGAGAAAGACGCTTCCGGCAATGTCCTGCACAAGGACATCGGCACGTTCCTGCGCGACGAAATCAAGGCGTACTTCAAGAAGAAGGGCATAGAGCATTCCGTGAAATACATCGATCCGAGCTACATCATCCGCAGTCTGCCCGCGACGGGAATCGACTCGACCTTCTGCCTGCATCTCGCCCAGCATGCCGTACATGCCGCCATGGCGGGCATGACGGACGTGGTCGTCGGCAACTGGAACGGCTATTTCACCTACGTGCCGATTCCGCTGGCGACCGTGAAACGTCGTCAGATCGACCCGCAGGGGCAACTGTGGCAGAGCGTCCTTTTGACGACGAGGCAGAACAAATACGGTTTCATTGAAAGTATTAAGTAAAAGTATAGGAAATCTAAGGAAAATCGCATGAAATACTACAGCGAAGAACATCAGTGGGTAGAAGTTGAAGGAAGCGAAGCGACGATCGGTATTACGAAATTCGCGGCGGACGAACTTGACGAACTGACATACGTGGAGCTGCCGACGATTGGCGCGACCTTCAAGAAGGGGGACGCCCTGTGCGTCGTGGAGTCGAAGAAGGCTGTGAGTGACGTGTTCATGCCTGTCGGCGGGACGGTCGTTGCAGTGAATGAAAAGCTGGATAAGACGCCTGATTTAGTCAATGAAGACGCGGAGGGCGAGGGCTGGATATGCAAGATTTCGGGCGTGAAGGCGGAGGATTTGGCAGACTTGATGGACGAGGAGAAATATATGGATGCGCTGAAAAAACATTAAAAAAAGCTAAAAAAATAACAAAAAGTCGTTTTTTTGCTTAAAAATTATTTGCGCAACCGCCATATAAGTGATATTTTGTTGAAGATTGTGTTTTGGTGTGCAAGTTTAGGTTGTAAATGTTGATATAGATTGTTTTTTTTGGAATTAATTAAACACAAGGAGAACAGATTATGTTAATGATCGCGATTATTGGTGCCGTCATCTCCGGTATCATCATGTGGGTTGGTAACAGCGCCTACAAGCAGGGCAAGCCATGGGGTCAATTGGTGGCAATCATCTTTGGTGTTCTCGCCATTGGTATGGGTCTGTGGGCGGTTGCCCTCAACGTTACGGGCGGTGGCAATGCTGGTGCTGTCAGCAAGGAAATCGGTTATCAGCGTGCACGCGCCGAGAAGGTCGGCCAGTATGTTGCACAGAATTTCAAGGACAAGAAGATTCTCATCCTCACGATGGGTGACTACAAGGACAACAACGGCAAAGTCATTGAGAACCATCTTCTCACTGGTCTGCAGAAAGGCCTCGGCGGCATCAACGCTGAAATTCTCCGCCGCCCCGTTCCAGAAGAAGGCTCGGACGAAGCCATGGAAGAAATGGAATGGCGCCAGAAACATCTGGACAATCTGTTGCAGGGCAAGGATGCCAAGGGCAAAGACATCCCTGGCTATTCACCAGTTGGTGATTTTGATCTTGTGATTACGACCATCGGTCTTCCTGAAGATGCCATCCGCGGCGGCAAGCCCACGGGCAAGCTGGCTGGCAAGAGCATCGCCATCGTCCAGGGCTACACCGAAAAGTGGGCTGGTGCTTTCAAGACCAAAGCCATCGTCGTCGCTGCTATTGATAAACAGTATCCTGGTGAAGGCAACGCGGCCGGCCTGAAGGAATGGGAACAGAATCCACCTGCGGATCTGGACAAGGCTTTCAACGTCCGCTACACGCTGAAGACCAACTAATTTTCTAAAGATTCATCCTGTTGCGGCGGCGGTGTCATTCATCGTCGCCGTCAACTGTGCAGTTGAATTGCGCATGATTCTGGAAATGTCTAGAATATGCCATTGAAAAAGCCAACCCCGTCGCTTTCTGGAATCGCACGGGGTTGTTGAGTATTATGAACTGAAAATGCCTCATAGACGTTAGACGTGGAGGTGATGCGGGAGTGTTATGCTCCCGTGTGGCCGAAGACGTATTTTGAAGGAAGTCGATGAATCGCATCCAAATTTTTTTTCTGATTTTCGCGATTGTCGCGGTGATGTTGAACATTGTGGCATTTATGTTTCTGAATGCCCGTGGTGGAGGATTCAAACCGCTGGCTTTGATTCTGCGCATCATTTTCATCGCCATTTTCGTTTTCAGTGTTTTCATGATCTGGAACTGCCGTAAAATCGCCTTGTATGGGAGGCATCATCATCTTGTGAGCAAGTTTATGAAATCCATTTATGACAGCGACCGTTTCCAGGCGATCAATCTGGAATGGTCCTACGAGAAGGTGCAGTCGCAGATATTGGGCGAGTATGTGGCGGAAAAGCATGAAGATGCTTCGTGCATCATCCTGCGGGAACCCATGTTGAAGAACACGAAAGGCCTCGAAAGCTCGAATGCGCTTTATGACGGTCTTGTGGATGGTTTGGACGGACGGCTGAAAATCGTGAAGGTTCTCGACCTTCCCATGCTGAAGGAGGAGAAGAAATTGGAGCCTGGCGAGGAGGAACCTGTCCCGATGGGGCTGGAGGAGAAGAAATGGAGCGCAGCGGATTTGGATGAAATGTTGGCGTACGCCGGTGAGTTCGATATTCTCATTACCTGCGTCCAACTGCCTGAAGGCGTTGTGGATGCAGATGGGCAGTTCATGATTCCAAGTCTAGATGGCAAGAAGCTCGCCATGGCGGGCGGATATTCGAAGGAATATGATGCGGCCTTGGAGGCGGACAATGTCATTGCCGCCGTGACGTACAAGGAGGATGTCCGCTTTGATGAAAAGGATATTCCAGACGATGCACGTAAGGCGTTTGACAATCGGTATATCCTTCTGAAAGGCGGCAAGGCGAAGGAAAAAGCCGATGCGGAGTCGGAGGACGTTTCTTCGGAGGAGGAAAAGTAAGTCTATGATGCTTCAGACGTTGCGCGAACAGGTATGGCGGGCCAATATGCAGCTTTGGGAGGACGGACTGGTCTTCAGAACATGGGGCAACGTCAGCGGTCTGGATAGCAAAGAGGGCATTTTGGCGATCAAACCGAGCGGCGTCCCGTATGACAAGTTGTGTCCTGAAAACATGGTGCTCGTCGATTTGGACGGGAATGTTGTGGAAGGAGACATGAATCCGTCATCCGACCTGCCGACGCATCTCGTCTTATATCGTGCATGGCCGAAAATCGGCGGTGTAGCCCATACGCATAGTCTTGCGGCTACGTCATTTGCACAGGCAAGCCGCGGAATTCCGTGCTTCGGAACGACGCATGCGGATTATTTCCACGGCACGGTGCCATGTACGCGACCGCTGACGGAAGCGGAGATTAACGGCGAATACGAAGCACGCACGGGAGATGTCATCGTGGAGGCGTTTGAAAAGGGTGGTTTGGATCCGTTGCGGATTCCTGCCGTGCTCGTGTCCTGCCACGGACCATTCGCGTGGGGCAGCGATGCCTTAAAGGCGGCGGACAACGCAGCGTATCTGGAGATGGTCGCGAAGCTCGCATTAGACACGCTGGCATTGAAGCCAGATTGCAGTTCCGTTGACAAATGCTTGCTGGACAAGCATTTCCTTCGCAAGCACGGTCCAAATGCCTATTATGGACAGAAGAACGATTGAACGAAATGGCGGTTGTGGCGCATGCGTCTCGTCTGCGCCTCCCAACGGCAGAACGCCGATGGGACCTCCAACGACTCGGTGTTTTAAAAAAACAGATAAGAAATTGTAATATGGAGCAGTTTGATGCCGAACAGTTGAAATTCCCTCTGACATGGCATGGTCGTCTTGTCATGGTAGCGGGTGCTGAGAATGTAGAAGATTCCGTCAGACGCATTTATGCGGCTGTAGGCGTGACGGAAGGTGAAGTCTCCTACGCGCACAAAAGCTCGAAGGGGACGTATGAAACGTGGAAGCTCGACGGGACAGTCCATGATTTGTCGATGCTCCATGAACTGTTCAAAGCATTGGAGTTGCTTCCAGGAGTCAAGATGTTGTTGTAGGTCAAGCTGTCGGTTGTTTCATGTTGGTATTGGATGAGAACGTCCTGTTTGAATTGAACGTCAAGAACTCGCGATTTTTGGCGGAGGCGTTCTATGTGGAAAACGCGGAGGCGGCCCGCGAAAAATTGCGTGAGCAGAAGGCACGGTATGCTGATGCGAGCCATGTCGTCCATGCGTTTGTCGTTGGGCCAGAAGGGAATATAATGGGATGTTCGGATGACGGCGAGCCATCGGGCACGTCAGGTCGTCCGACATTGGAAGTCTTGAAGGGAAGCGGTGTTACGAATGTGATTCTGACAGTGACACGATGGTTCGGTGGGACGAAGCTAGGCACGGGCGGCCTTGTGAAAGCCTATACGGAAAGCGCACAGGGGGCGGTTGCGCTGATGCGGACTCATGAATTGGTTGCGATGAGTTCATTTAGCATGGATGTGCCGTATGGGCTGTACGAGCAGGTGAAAAAGCTGTTGACAGCCTGCGGGGCGGAAACGTTATCCGAGGAGTTTGGGGCGGAAATCACGTTGAAAGGGCGGTTGCGCGAGTCGGAGACGGAGAAATTGACCGTGCAACTCCGTGATTTGTCACGCGGAAAGATAGAATTGGTAACGACAATGGAGGGCAGTCGATGAATAAATCTTCCCTATTGTTGGTTGCGGATTCCCATGTACAGCCCGGAACGCCGTTGGAGGAGGAGTTCTTCAGTATGTTGAACTGGCTGGAGACGACGGATTACGACGTACTGTTTCTTGGTGACAATCTTGATTTGTGGATTGCGTCTGGCGAACGCTATGAGACGGATGTGCACCGCCGTTTTCTGGAATGGTGTAGCCGCGAGAAATCACGGCGACGCGTAATAATGGTGGAAGGAAATCACGAGTTCTATTTGAAACGCCATCATGCGCAATGCTTTACGGTATGTGAGGAGACATTCTTCCAAGAAGGAGAAATGCTTTTCCTGCATGGCGATATTTCACAGCGTAAGTTCGGTTTTCATCGTTGTTTTCGTGTATTCGCGAAGAACGCTTTCGGTGATTGGGTGATGGGTTGGTTGCCGTTTGGTCCTGCCTTTGCCCGTGTCATGAAACATTTTTTGAGCAGCGGTGGCATGCCAGACCGCGAGAAGCTGTTGAAGCCGATGGCGACTGTCAGACGATATGCTGCCGATTTCTGTGAGCGGTTTGGAGTCAAGCATATACGGATGGGACATTTTCACATACGGATTCATGAAGATTTGGAGAAAGATTGCGAATTTGACGTAGTTCCTGCTTGGAAGACTTGCGGCGAAATTGGTCTCATAGAGGCGGATGGACGGTTGAACGTGCTGCCTTGGCGTGATTTACGCGATAAGGTGGCGAAAGGCGGTAGTATAGAATGAGCGCGAAAAAAGGCAATAACAGTTTTGAAAAACGGCTGATGGAACGCCTTGACAGGCTGGATCCAGATATGCTTCAAGGCCATCTGCTTGGATTGATCAAGGAAAAAGGCTTTTTGGAGGATGTGTTCAACACGATACGCGAAGCTGTCATCGTCGTGGATGGAAATCTGGACATTTATTATTACAATCATGCTTCTCAAACGCTGCTCGGCTTGAATGATGCAGCGACGGGAGAGTATATCGGCAAGTATCTCAAGCAGTTGGATTGGATGGAGTTGCTGAAGAGTGGCGATGCCAGAGAACGTTGGCGTAGCCTCTCGCGACGCGAAATGGAGGTGTTCTATCCCGAACACCGCTATCTGGATTTCTACATCATGCCCGTAAAGGGAAACGATGGCGCGGCACGGTTGGGCAAACTGCCATACGCTACATTGATTTTCAATGACAACACGGAGACGATGCAAGCCAATGAACAACATGTGGAAACGCAGAAGGTCAAGGCGATTACACAATTGGCGGCGGGCGTCGCGCATGAGCTTGGAAATCCACTGAACAGTCTTGGCATCCATCTACAATTGCTGAAACGCTCCTTGCGGAAACTGCCCGACGATGAAATGCGAGAGAACGCGATGAAGCACATCGACGTAGCCGTTCAGGAGGTCGGACGGCTGGATTGTATCGTCAAGAACTTTCTGGAGGCAGTCCGGCCAAAGCCTCCAAAGATGGAACCTCTTGATTTAGAACAACTTTTAATGGATGCACTTGAGTTTATGAGGACGGAGATAGAAAACAAGAAAATCGCCGTCGAAGCCCATGTTCCAGTCGGTATCCCCATGTTGCTTGGTGATGCAAATCAGTTGACACAAGCAGCTTACAATCTTATAAAGAATGCAATCCAGGCGATGTCGGAAGGCGGTCGGCTGACGATTGACGTGGAGGCGGATGACATCTATGTCAATGTCCATTTCGCGGATACGGGGCCTGGCATTAGCGAGGCCGATCTGCGTCGGTTGATGGAACCGTACTATACGACGAAATCCAGCGGAACGGGGCTGGGGCTGCTGATTGTCGATCGCATCGTTCGTGCCCACGGCGGTGAATTGACCATCGAAAGCAATCCAGGCGAGGGAGCCGTATTTACCATCAGTCTTCCACGCCATGCGCGAATGGTGCGGCAGTTGGGGGCTCCTTCAACTGCAAGGAATTGATTTGGGGTGAGATAGGGTAATATGACAAAGAAGCCGAAAATATTGGTCATCGACGATGAACGGAACACCCGCGAAGGGTTACGGGAAGCGTTGGAGGATGATTACGACGTGCTTTTGGCAGAGGATGGTCTGAAAGGGTTAGCACTTTTGGACGCTAATCCAGACGTGTGCATCGCCTTGACGGATTTGCGTATGCCAGGCATGGACGGCATGGATTTCGTCCGCACGGTCTCTGCCCGCAAGAATGCGCCGTTGGTCATCATGCTGACGGCATACGGCTCCGTGCAAACTGCCGTCGAGGCGTTGAAGGTCGGCGCATATGATTATTTGTCCAAACCAGTGGATTTGGACAATTTGGAGATGATGATCGACCGTGGCATGAAGGTTCTCCGCGACCGAACGGAGAAGAATGGCGCAGTTGGCGAAGGCGGCGCAGTGAACATCATCGGTTCGTCCGCTGCAATGACCGCCGTTTTGGATTCGATTCGACAAGTGGCGACCACAAAGGCGACGGTGCTCGTGACGGGCGAAAGCGGGACGGGCAAGGAGCTTGTCGCACAGGCCATCCACAAATTGAGTCCGCGTGCGAACAAGGCATTCAAGCCCGTCCATTGCGCGGCGCTGAGCGAAAATCTGCTGGAGTCGGAGCTGTTTGGCCATGAAAAAGGGGCGTTTACGGGCGCGAACGAGCGTGTCGCGGGGCGGTTCGAGATGGCGGACGGCGGCACATTGTTTCTTGATGAAATCGGTGAAATCAGCTTAGCCGTGCAGGTGAAGCTGCTGCGCGTTTTGGAGACGCATCAGTTCGAGCGAGTCGGCGGCAGCGAAACGCTGACGGTTGATGTGCGCGTTGTGGCGGCGACGAATCGCGACTTAAAGGCGATGGTGGAGCAGGGCACGTTCCGCGAAGATTTGTTCTACCGCTTGAATGTCGTGAACATCCGCATTCCCGCGTTGCGCGAACGTCGGGAGGACATTCCTGAAATACTCGACTACTATTTGAAAAAAAGTGCGGCGGATAATGGAAAGGATGTTTCGGACATCAGCCCCGAAGCTCTGGGCATCCTCATGGCGTACGATTGGCCGGGCAATGTGCGTGAACTGCGCAATTGCGTCGAACGGATGGTTGTATTCGCACGCGGCGCGACATTGACGGTGACAGACGTGCCAGTTGATATCCGCAGTGCGGTTGGCGAACAGTTCGAAGTGAAGCCCGCATCTACTGAAAAGCCATCTGCTGAAAGAACGGAGTTGTTGCGGGATGTCATTGGTCTGAATGTAAAGGAGAATGAGAAGAGTCTCATTATGAAGGCTTTGGAGGAATGCGGCGGCAACCGCTCGAAGGCGGCGCAGAAGCTGAACATTAGCCGCCGCACGCTCTACCGCAAACTGCATGAATACGGCTTGGCGGGAGAAGAGGGCGAAGGGCAGGGCTGAAAATTCACCACAGGAGATTGTCATGGAAGACCCGTTGCCGACACCTGAAGAACTTGGCGAACGTCTGAAAAAAGGCGAAATCACGGAAGCCGAAGCGATTGAAATCATGTCCCAACGTGCTCGCCGCGAGGCGTTTGCAACGATGTTCAATCCTGCCGCCCAGCAGTCCCCGCAGGATGAGAAACCGCAGGAATCGCATAAGAAGCAGGTGAAGCAGACTGTCATTCTTGTCGTTGTCATTATTATCATTATTGTAATAGCTTGTCTTTTGCATTGACAATAAACCATATCAAAAAAGGAGTCACGCATGTCAATTCCACGCCCCGAATATCCGCGTCCGCAGTTTGAACGCATGGATTGGATCAATCTGAACGGCGAATGGACGTATGAGTTCGATTTCGGTCTGTCCGGCCGCGAACGCGGCATGCAGCGTAGCACAGGCTTCGGCGACAAGATCAACGTCCCGTTCTGCCCTGAAAGCAAACTGTCCGGAGTCGAACACAAGGATTTCATTTTGGCGATGTTCTATCATCGCAAGATTACCGTTCCCGCAGAATGGGAAGGCAAACTCGTGATGCTGCATTTCGGTGCGGCGGACTATGAATGCGAGGCGTATGTCAACGGACAGTCCGTAGGCATACACTACGGTGGTTCTTCGTCGTTTGAATTTGACATCACGAAATTTGTAACGTTTGGGGCGGAGGCGGATCTCGTTGTCCGCATCTTTGACGACACACGCAGCGGCACGCAGGCGAAAGGCAAGCAGTGCAGCGGTTACAAGTCCGTCGGTTGCAGTTATACTCGTGTGACGGGGATTTGGCAGACTGTTTGGCTGGAGCCGGTCGATCCGCAGGGGCTCCGCAATTGCCGTATTGTTCCTGACTTGGATAACGGCGCGTTCACATTCATTCCAAAATTCTATAACGATCAGAACGGCAAGACACTGACGGTGAAGGTCGTCATGGACGGTAAAGCCGTCGGTGAAGAAACAGTCGCCGCGTTGACAGGAATGCCCGTGACCGTTAAGTTAGACACCATTCGCCCATGGTCGCCGAAAGACCCGTTCCTCTATGACGTCGCGTATTCCGTGAAAGATCGTGACGGAAACATCGTCGATATGGTGAATGCATACGCGGGCCTCCGCAAGATCCACATCGAAGGTGATAAGCTATACCTTAATAATAAAGCAATCTTCCTGCGGCTTGTTCTCGACCAGGGCTTCTATCCAGACGGCATCTGGACGGCTCCTTCCGACGAAGCTCTCAAAAAGGACATCGAACTGTCGATGGCCGCTGGTTTCAACGGCGCACGCCTCCACCAGAAGGTTTTCGAAGAACGTTTCCACTATTGGGCGGACAAGCTCGGCTATTTGACATGGGGCGAATCCGCTTCGTGGGGCATCACCGCCTTCAGTCGCGCTTCCAATCGTTATTATGCTCCCGAAGTCTGGGAGTCTTTCGCGAATTTCATGGCCGAATGGAAGGAAGTCGTCGAACGCGACGCCAGCCATCCTTCCATCATCGCATGGACACCGTCGAACGAAACTTGGCCTGGAGACGATCTCGCTCTCCATCAGCGTTTTATGACGGAAATGTATGATGCGACGAAACTGCTTGATCCGACCCGCCCCTGCAACGAGGCCAGCGGATATCATCACGCGAAGACGGATTTGTGGACGGTTCACATCTATCGCAAGAATGTTGAAGAGATGAAGAAGGCTCTCGAACCAGAAGACGGCGGTATCCCGTTCACTCATCATCGCGAATGGGAGCACGGCTATCAAGGCCAGCCGTACATCAACGATGAGTTTGGCGGATTCATGTTCATCCCCCCGGAACGCGCGAAGTTCGCAGACAACACATGGGGCTACTACGGCATGGATTTGAAGAGCGAAGACGAATTGTGCGCACGTATCGAACCGCTGGTCGATTACATGATTTCGCTGCCAGGCCTCTCTGGTTACTGCTACACGCAGTTGACGGACGTCGAACAGGAGCAGAACGGCGTCTATAATTACGACCGCACGCCGAAAGTCACGCCTGGAAAACTTGCGAAGATTTTTGGGAAAGACCCGTATCAAGCATAAAGCTAAAGGCTCTAGTGAAAACAAAAATCGGCGCGGTGATTTGCGGAAATCATGTTGGCGTGCTATGTTAATAGACTAATGTTTTCATTGTAACTTTTGCAAACCATCATAAGGAACAAGACCATGGCACAGAAACGCACATATCAGCCGCATGTCCTGCATCGCAAACGCAAACTTGGATTCCGCGCTCGCATGGCGACGCGCAACGGCCGCAAGATTCTTGCGAACCGCCGCCGCATTGGCCGCAAGAGGCTGGCAGCCTGAATCTTAAGTGATTGACTGCTGGCGGTCGGAGTCCTCTGGACCGCCAGCATGGAGATTCCAATGGTCGATACAGGCAATCAGGGCGGCATGGCCTTCGGGCGTGATGCTAGATTGCGTAACCGTTGGCAACTGAACGAGATGCGAACCGACGGGACGAAAATGGCCGGTCGGTTTTGCGTTCTTATCGTCAATAAAACGCCGCCTGACGGAATGCGCAGGGCGGCGTTTTTGATTTCACGACGGTACAGCCTGAAAGCCGTCGAAAGGAATCGTGCGCGGCGTCTCTTTCGCGAGGTGTTTCGTATGATTTTCGATTCGCTGCCGCCTGTGTGGATGATTTTCGTGCCGCGACAGCGGATGAAATCGGCTGGATTGGCGGATGTCATGGAGGATGTCCGTACGCTGGGCGGCAGGATGAAGCTGTTCGAAGCCGATGGAGAGTCGGTGACGGTGGGCGAACCATGAAGCCATTGGAATGGCCACGTCAGGCGGCTTGTGCCGCCATAAGATTCTATCAGGTCGTCCTTTCACCTCTGAAAGGGCCATGTTGCCGCTTCACGCCGACGTGTTCGGAATATGGTCGGCTCGCCATTGAGCGGTTCGGCCTGTTGAAGGGAGGCTGGTTGCTGTTCTGGCGGTTGCTCAAATGTCATCCATTTTACAGAGGGAATAGCTATGATCCCGTTCCCGAACGAAAGGAATGACGACGGCAGTCGCGCAGATTCCAATCTTTTTTGAATAACAAGAGGTTGATGTGAAATACGATAAGGTAACAATCATCGGAGTCGCGATTTGCGTACTCAGTTTCTTTGGCATTATGTGGATGCAGAGCCGCCGCGCCATGGAAATCAGAAAGTTCCAGGCAGCGGAAATGCAGAGACTTGAGGCCGAAAAGCAGGCGGCGGCGCAGTCCGCCGCTGAAGGGAAGGCAGTTGAAACTCCTGCTGTGAATGACGGCACCACCACCCCTGCAGCCACGACGGAGCCCGCAGCGACTGCAACGGCTCCAACTCCCGCAGCCGTCCAGCCAACACAACCGTCCAATGCAGGACAAGCTGTCACACCCCTCGGACCAGATGCGCCGCGACCGTTTATAGATGCAAATACGTTGGTTCCCCTGACACGAGGCGACGAGCAGATCGTCCGCATCGATCCGACGAAGGGCGGCATCGTCGGAGTCGAACTTCTGAAATATTCACGTGAGAAGACGAAGGGCGACGATGTCGGCAACCATGTTGATTTGAGTTACTATGACTATCCGTTTATGGCGTTGAACATGCGGACGGCGGCTTCGCTCGGATTGCAGGACGCCAAGCCGGAAGATGTCGTGAAGGGCGAAAATTTTGTCGAGATATCGCGCACGAATGCGACGGGCGATTTGAAAGTCACGGAACGCTGGTCGATTGAATCGGAGCGCAGCTATGAAATCGATTACACGGTGACGGTGGTGAATCTTGGACAGGCCGCCCGCAACTTGTCGAACATCATGATTGAAAACGGCGCGATGCCGCGTTCCGTTTCGGGCCGCAAGGAGGACGGCGGCGGTGCCGCGTATATGCCCATTGACAAAGATCATGCCGCCTTGATCGACCCGAAGACGCTCATGAAGCTGTCCGAAAACTATTCAATCGTCCAAAGTCCAGAGACGATGGAAGGCGACAAGCAGAAAAGTCTGGACAAGCTTAACAAAGTGTTGAACGGACGCGCCGTTTGGGGCGGCGTCCATTCCAAATATTTCCTTATGTCGATATGGAATCTTGCGGACGACGGTTTCGCTAGATTTGATGCTTTCGCGTGCAACGGCACGGAGGCGAACGGCGCCAAGCCAGGCGAACGTAGCCGCGGCAAGTTGCTGTTGAATTCTGTGGATGTCGAGCCAGGCGCGACTGCCGTTTGGAAACTGCGCGGTTACGCGGGGCCGAAGGCGATGGAACTGCTCCATGCCATGGGCAACGGCATGGACGGCATCATGGGCATGGATCGTTTCTTCTGGGGGAATTTCGCGTGGATGGGTTGGATCAGCCGCGTCCTCCTGAAATGCCTTGTTTGGTTCAGCAAAGTCATTCCAGGCGGTTCGGGATACGGATGGGGCGTCATTGCCTTGACCCTCGCCGTCAAGCTGCTTTTCTGGCCGTTGTCGCATAAATCAACGCAGTCCATGCGGAAGATGCAGGAATTGAAGCCGCAATTGGATGCCATTAAGGAGAAATACCGCGACGACCCGCGTCTCATGTATGAAAAGCAGCAGGAATTGATGAAGGCGAACAACGTGAACCAGCTTGGCGGCTGCCTTCCGATGTTGTTCCAGATTCCCGTCTTCTTCGCATTGTTCAACACATTCCGAAGCGCTATCGAACTTCGTCACGCGGGTTTCCTCTGGGCAGCCGATCTGTCCATGCCCGACACGATTTTCTCCATCGGCAACATCGGAATCAATCCGCTGGCGATTTTCATGGGGCTGACCATGATGCTCCAGCAGATGATGACGCCCAGTGCCGATGCGCAGCAGGGCCGTATGATGATGTTCATGTCCCTTTTCTTCATCTGGATTTTCTACAGCATGCCGTCAGCTTTGACCCTCTACATGACGGTCAACCAGCTCCTGAGCATCCTGCAAACCTATATGGCGAAACGGGCGGACAAGGCGAAGGGCAAGACGGCCCCCGCGAAGGCGTGACCCATGCGCCTCTTTCCTATTATATATAATAAATGACATACGATTTCACCAAAAAAGCCTCGCCCTTCGAAAGAATGGCATGGCGTTGAAAGGAGTGAACATGACTGAAGAAAATCTGATGGAATCCGCAAGGACAATACTGGAGGAGATGATAGGCAAGCTCGGCATCGAGGCGGAAGTTTCAATCGCCGAAACGGAAGGCGACGAACGCAAGCTCGAACTGAAGTCGGGCGAAGCGGGGCGTCTCATCGGCCGCAAGGGCCAGAGTCTCGAAGGGCTGGAACTGATTCTCAACCGAATCCTCCGCAAGCAGACCGCCGAAGAAGACAGCACACCATGGGTCGTCATCGAAGTGGACGGCTACAGCGTGCCCCATCATGACGCCGCCGAACGCCACGGTCGCCTCTCCCGCCCCGAAATGGAACGGCTCGAAATGAAGGCCCGCGACATCGCGAAGGAAGTGAAACGCTGGGGCGACCCGAAAAAAATCGGCCCCTACAAACCAGGCGAACGCCGAGTCATCCACATGGCTCTCCGCGACGACCCCGATGTCGAGACGGAAAGCGATCCCGAACCCGATGAGAACAATTGCAAGATGGTCGAAATCCGCCTTGTCTCCAAATAACCTTTCGCGAAATGTCGCCGACGGTCTGAAAACAACTGTCAGCGGTCATTTGGGAATACGCCTCGAAGACGGTTTTCGAGGAAAAAATCTCTGAAAAACTGCGTTGAATCGTCATTTATTTGAGAAAAATCACATTTTTGTTAAAAAAATGTCAAAAAAAACACAAAGTTTTCTTGCACTGATGGCGAAAACCTCGTATTTTATGAGATTGTAGATTTGAGTCTAGTTTTTGGGATGTGTTTTTCATGTGTCCGAATGCCTTAAAAAGGGCGGAAGGACGGAAAAAAACAGGGTGATTTGTAATGAATGGAATGAAAATAAAGAACATGGCCGCATATTGGCTGGCATTGGTCCTTGTGATGGTTGTGTCGAACGCGGCCTTCGCGCAGAAGGCGGTCGCTCAGATCAAAGGTGTGAAGATCGGGACGGTCAAGACACCGGATTTCAAGGATTCCCGCGAACCCAATAAAAACTACTGGTGCCGGATCAGTGTTGATTTTGGCACGAGCGGAGCGAAATGGCTCAATGAAATCGATGTCAAATGGACGGTCGCCACGTTTAATGCGGACGGCAAGTTGCTGGTCATGCGCGAATCCATGACCTTCGAAGACATTGAAGAAGGCCGCAAGCATACCGTCTGCGCATTCCTCAAGCCGTCGTTCCCGCGCAAGTACCAGAATCGTTCGCAATTTGACACGAATAACATCGCAGTCTATGTCGAGATTCTCTATGGCGGCAAGCGGATCGGAGCCTACGATGACAAGCGGATCGGCAAGCTGCCGGATAAATGGTATGAAAAAGTCCAGAATGGCGTCTCTCTGAAGGGGCAGCTGCTCCCAAAGAGCAAGACGCCTTTCGCGCCGATGGACTATGATTCCTTTGAACACGAAAAGATTAACTGAACCACTCAATCCAGCGGATGCGGAGAGAGTGTCTAAGCATCCCATATTTCAACGAAACTAACGGGATAACAGCTCATGGCAAGTAATGAAAGAATTCTAGCGATTGATATTGGCGCGACCAGTATCAAGCTATGTGAGTTTGAATACGGCAAGGGCAATACCATCAATCTGGCTCTGTTCGCACACCGTGAGTACGAGGAGGAGCTTTCCGAAGGAACGCGTATGAACGTCGTCGCGGGGCTTCTGCGCCAAATGCTTGCCGAAGGTGGCTTCCGTGCGCGCAAGGCTTTGCTCTCCCTGTCAGGCCAGTCCTCCTTGATGCGCTTCAGCCGTCTGCCCGTCGTCAAATACGACAAGAAGTCCATCAAGCAGTTGGCTGAATTCGAAGCCACGAGCAACATCCCCTTCCCGATCAAGGAAGTCATTTGGGACTACCAGTTGATTGTCTCTCCTGATGCCGACACCATCGACGTGCTGTCCGTCGTCATCAAAAACGATATCGTTGAACAGTTCACGAACGCCGTCATGCAGGTCGGCCTTGATCCTATTCTTGTCGATGTCGCTCCCGCCGCCTGCTTCAACGCAGCTCGTGCCAATGGCCTTGGCACGGATGAATGCGTCATCATCGTCAACATCGGCGGTCGTTCCACGAACCTCCTCTTCGCGGAAGGCGAACGCTTCTTCGCACGTAACATCCCGACGGCCGGCCATTCCATTACCCAGATGATCGCAAAGGAATTTGGAATCGGAATGCCGGAAGCCGAGGAACTGAAACGACGCCATGGTTTCGTCGCCTTGGGCGGCGCATACGCCGAGCCCGAATCCGAGACCGCCGCTGCCGTCTCCAAGATCATCCGCACGGTCATGGCTCGTCTGCACGGCGAAATCTCCCGTTCCATCAACGTCTATCGCGCACAGCAGAAAGGCAACAAGCCTGTCAAGATGTATCTGACGGGTGGTTCCTCCATCCTCCACTACTGTGACCGTTTCTTCGAAGAGAAGCTCGGCATTCCGGTCGAATATTTCAATCCGTTCACAATTGTCAATCTGTTGCCGACCGTTGACCGTGAAAAGTTGAGCGAAGTCGCACACATGTTCAGCGAGACCATCGGTCTTGGTCTGCGCTACCAGTCGCAGTGCCCGATTGAATTCAGCTTGGTTCCCGCCGCCATCCAGCGCCAGCAGAACCTCACGAAGAAGAAGCCCGCGTTCATCATCTCCGGTTTGACCATCCTCCTGACTCTTGGCATCTTCTGGTTCAGCACCTCTGAAGAAAAGAAATTGGCGGAGCAGGCGAATTTCGAGATGAAAGATCCGCATGAAAAGCTGGAGCGGGCGGAGAAGATGGTCAAGACGCCGAACGATTCCGCCGCTTCCAAAGTCGGCCAGTACAATGCGCTTGGCGACGTCATTCTGCAACGCGCCCGCTGGGCGGCAATATATAATGAAATTTACCGCCTGAAGCCTGACAACCTCTGGATCAATTCCATCAAGCCGATTCTGACGGAAATCAACGCATACGAGCCCGAAACCGTTGAGGCGCCTATTGCTGGTGAAATGAGCGAAGACGGTATGATGGGGTCGCCTGGTTCCCCCGATTCAAGTGGTATGTTCGATAGCGAAGGCATGGGCGGCAACAACGATCCACTGCTGGCTGAAGGCCCATTGCCGATTTCCGGCCTCGAAATCGTCGGTACATGCATTCAGCCGTATCCCAGCGCCAAGTCCATGGCATGGTCGGCGACATTGAATGACATGAGCGATTTCAATGGCATCTTCCAGCTTGAAGCGAAGGCCGCTTCCGCTGAAGAACCTGCGGAAACCGAAGAAAAGGCTGAAGAATCCGATGGCGGCGAAGAAAAGCCCGAAGCCGCTCCCGAAGAACCGAAGGAGCTTACTCCCAGGGAAATCAAGCAGAAACAGCTTGCTGAATACCGCAAGAAAATCACAACGTCCCAAAGCCCTGAACTCGCCTTCGAGACGGCTTTGAGAATGTCTCCTTTGTTCGATGCGGAGCCTACGATGACGTGTATCACGCGCAACCGCGAGATTTACTCTTATCCGCAGGAACGCTTCGGAAAGAACGGCAAGAAGATGGCGCGCGCCCGTGTCTTCAAGATGCAGGTGAAATTCGCGACGTCGCTGGAAGTCTATAACATTCCGTCCGCAGCTGCTTTGAGGAACGGCATGATGGACGGAGGCATGATGGGAAGCCCGAACAACTAGTCGCAGGGCATTGGCAAAAGCGAGAAAGGAAGACAATATCATCTGAAACCTTAAATCAGGAACGAACATGGATTTCATAAAGAAAAATATTGGATTGCTTCTGTTTTTGATACTGTGCTTGGGCGGCATTATCTATCTGCTGATCCAGATTATGGGGCAGTCCAAGCTGAAACAGGAGCAGGTGACAGCTGAGCAGCAGCATGTCGAATTCTTCGAGCGTCTGGCTAAGGAAAATCTGAAGCTGAACGACGAAAACCGCAAGAAGGCTGAAGGCAAGCTTGCCGAAGCCGAAAAGAAATACGAGGAGTTCCGTCAGGAGCTCGCCGAAAAACGCCTTGTCTATGATGACGATGCCGATCTCAAGGCTTTCCTCCAACTGGCTCCCGCACCTGCGCAAAGTGAAATGAACGTCATGATCGAGAAGATTTTCACGGATAATTTCGTCGAACGGAAGATGACGAACCGCGGCGATGCAATGGGCGGAGAACTCATGATGGATACTGACCCGATGGGCGAAGGCGGTATGGGCATGGGCGGAATGACTATGCAGCAGCGGTTGCTGCTCCAGCAGCAGGCTGAACAGGAAGGCCCCAAAAAACACCTTCTTATACAAGGTAATGGCGTTACCTCTTATCTTTGCTTCGACCGCTATGCAGCGATGAGAAATGGTCTCAATAAAGACGATATGGCACGCATCTACAAGCAGTTGAAGGTCGTAGAACTGATTATCGGCCTTGTCCGCCAGTCCGAAGTGAAGGAACTGCGCGAGTTTGATTTGCCGAAGGGAATTGAAAAGCAGGAAGAAGGCGACTATGAATGGACACCCGTTACGATGACGGTCGTAGGCCGTCAGGCGAACGTCCAGCAGTTGCTCAACCTCCTTTCCGCAAATGATAAGTATTTCTTCTTCATTCGCAATCTGGAAATGACATCACAGGATATGCTTCTTGACCAGGTTGTTGAAATGAAGCAGGCCCTCGCCAGAGAGATGCCGCAATTGCTCTCAACTTCGCAACGTGGCGCGTCCTCTATGGATATTATCCAAAGCGATCCCATGGGCGGCATGATGGATGAGGAAGGCATGATGGGCGGAGGACGCACTGGCCGTGGTCGCCGTGGTCGCCGTCGTCGTCCACGTCCGAACAATCCGATGGGAGGAGGCCCTGGCGGCATGATGCCGCCACCTGGAAGAGGTGGTATGATGATTCCTGGCGCTGGTGGCATGATGCCTCCCGGCGGTGGAATGATGGGGATGATGAGCGGCAACGACATGATGGGCGAAGGCATGGGCGGAAGTACTGATCCCTATGATCTTATTCCTTTGACACGCAGAGATTTGCGAGTTTTCGACAATCAGAAGGATGTCACCTTGACGATTCGTTTCGATCTGATTGAGTTCAACCCTATGGCAGAAAACAAATGAGGTGGCATAATGGATTTCATATCCCGACACTATGAAAAAATGATTTTGGGGGCGTGCATTCTGTTCCTTATTGGCAGTCTGCTGATGGTTTCCAAAAGCTATGAGAACACGAAGAATAAATTCGATAAAGACAAGGCATTGTCTCGTCGGTCGGTTGATCAAGGCGATCTTGTGGGAGATTTGTCGCCTGAAGTTTTCGAGAAGGCTCCTGGCACCATCCATGACAGTCGCAATTATTTTGCTTTCATCGGTTCGAGTGTGAACCAGCGCACGGGTCAGCCCGTCTATAAAAAGACGGCCGATGGCATCATTGATGACAAGCCTGTTGGCCCCCATGGCTCCATGCTGGTTCCTTCGGATTATATCTGCTGTGTAGAGGACAAATGCCGTGCCATCATTCTGATTACGGAAAACAGATGTCCCTTCTGCGGAACGGAACAGCCGCCGTTAACTCTCGGCGAGGGCGAAGAAGAAGATGAAGACGGCGATGGTATTCCAGATTTTATCGAACGCAAATATCGTTTCCTCAATCCGAAGAATCCGCTTGACGCAAGACAGGATTTCGATAACGATGGTTTCCTGAATGTTGAAGAATATAAGTATGGCCGTCTCTCCGACCAGGAGGAACTCAAGACTGGCAAGATGATGGAAGACCCCACGTTGTGGCCTGATCTCGTCGGTCTGCTCCGCGTTGTCGGAGTCGTCCAGAATGATCTGAAGATTCAGTTGCGTTCCATTGATGAAAACAGCAGCAATGACCCCGCCAATTGGGATATCGGCATCCGTCTGCCGAAGCAGGGGCCCGAAGCTCGCTTCTTCCCCGATCCGAAGCGTTCCATGAACCGCAATGTCAAGCTGAACGGCATCATCAGGCCAGGAAGTGCCGCCGAAGGCGCATATCGCGTCTCCAAGGCAGGTTATGAAGATCGAGATGGTCAAAGGACTCCGTTCATCGAAATCGTTTCCACAAAGGATGCCTCGGAAGTCTATAAACTGTATCCTGACGAAACCGTCAAGGAAAAGGCCGTGCAAGTGCGTTTTGTCTATTTGAATCCGCCATACGGCAGATTGCGTTCCAACGCACAAGCTGTTTTGGCGAAATACTCCTTCTTGAAGAAAGTCGGTGAAAACCTCCCGCCGCTCCAGCGTGCGAAGGAAAAGGAGCCGAAATATAGAGAGCTGTACCGACTCGAAAAAGCCAACGAAGACGGTACGGAAGTCGTAATCGTGAAAATAGAAAGTGCAAAATATGAAACGACGGAAAAGGACAAGCGAATCACTGTTCCTTTGTTTGATGCAAACATCGACTTTGCAGTCCCCATGATGAACAACAACATGATGGATCCAGAAGGTGGCATGATGAACCCCGGGATGATGAATCCTGGCATGATGAACCCCGGGATGATGAATCCTGGCATGCAAATGTCGCGTTGAGTCATGACAAATCATCGAAAGTCGTATGACTTTTATGGAATAATTTGAAAAACAAACAAATTATTTGCAGGGATGGCTTGTTCGCCATTGAAAACAGACAGTTGATAAAGTAAATTTAATTAATAATAAATAACAAAAAACAGGTAATCGGCAAGTCCGGATGCCGCAACAGCGGGTGAAGGACGCAAAATCCGGACGGAGACAACTCCATGAGTACGAAACAGCAAACAAGAAAAAAGATGACACGTGTCGTTGGGTTGACGCTTGCATTCTGCATGCTGAGTCTTCTGATTCCCAGTGCCTTGGCGCAGGGCGCGAAGACTGGTGCGGACGAGCAGTTCCTGAAAATCATTACACAACAGGAAAATGCCTTGAAGCTCCTGGAAACAGGGGATTATGAAAAGGCTATGGTTGAATGTGACAGTGCGGAAGAAATCCTGAAAGGCATCATTGACAAGCTGGAACCCGGCTCGCAGCTTGAACGCAGGATTCGTGAATCCTCAGACAATCTCCATGCACTGAAGGGTGACATCTTCAAGGCGTGGGGCATGAAGGTCGCCCAACAGGTTGAAGCCGACATCGCGGCTGGCGTTCCTGCCGCCGATCCTGAACAGCCCGATACCGAGCTTACCCGTGCGGAATTCGCCGGCAAGGTCGTTGAAAAGATCAATGAAGCTTTGGATAAATTGAGCAAGGCTCGCATTCTTCTGAAAGACGTCAAGGAAATCAACGAGACCATCGCCAACCTCGAAAAGCAACGCATCAAATTCGACGGTCTAGCGTTGACGGTCCGTGAGAAGACCCGCCGCGACGAATTGTTCAGAAATGCCGACGAGCAGTTCATCGCTGGTCGTGACCTTTATAAGAAAGGTAAATACGAAGAAGCCGACGAACAGTTGGAAGCCAGCAAGAAATCCTTGGAGGAAATTTCCGCGCAATTCGGACGCGCTGCCAGCACCGCTGACAAGGTCAGCAAGAAATTGGCTGTCATCGAAAACGTCCGTGCGGATCTCCATGTTGACTGGGCAAAGCAGATCATCATAGAAGCCAAGAAGCTCGTGGATGCAAAGAATGTTGACGAAGCCATCGCCAAATTGAATCTCGCCGCTGAAATCGATCCTAGCCGCGATGAGCAAATCGACAAGATGCGCGAAGCTTTTATCAAGGAAAAGGACAATCTTGAATTCAAGCAGGAAACCACGCTTGAAAACATCATGCCCGATACGAAGCAGAACGAATTCGACATCCGCGTCAAACTGGATGCAGGTATCGTCCTTATGAAGAACGGCCGCTATGCAGATGCTCGCGACAGCTTCGAAACCGTCTTGATCGCAGATCCCTACAACCTGACGGCAATCCGTTACCTCACCCGTATCAGCGATGAATTGAAGAAAGTCGCCGATGAACGCCGTGAACAGATTTTCCATGAGCGCCTCGCAGAAGTCCGCTGGAAGTGGGCTGAACCCGTCACCCCGTTGCTCGCTGGTCCGAGCGGCGATTTGAGCGCCAGAGCCCTGAAGAAGAATTCCGACGACGCCAGTCTCCAGAACAGGCTCGAAAACATCATCTTCCCCGAATTCAAGATTCAGGACGAACCCTTGATCGATGTTTTGGAGAAGATTCGCCAAAAGGCAAAACAGTATGACGCCAATGGTGGCGAAGGTATCAATTTCGTCATCCAGCTGAAGCGCATCCAGCCCAACATGGCTGCTGCAGGCAACATGGGCATGAGCGGCATGGCCCCCGAAGACATGGAGATGAGCGGCATGGGCGGCGGCATGGGCATGGATGGCGGCATGGGCGGCGGCGGCATGGGTATGCCTGGCGGCGGCATGGGCGGCGGCATGGGTGAAGACGGTGAAGGCGGCATGAACGCTGGCATGATGGGTGTCCCCGCTGGCGGCGGCTTCGAAATGACGAATAA
>JAGCSE010000284.1 GCA_017964325.1 Victivallales bacterium
ATGCCCCAGCTGCCTGTGCCGCAGCCGTAATAGTATGCGGAATCGAGCTTTGAATCCTGCCAGATGCAGAATGTGGCGATGTTGAAGGCGGCGGAATTGATGCCCATCAAGCCGTCTTTTCCTTCGATGGAACGGCGGTAGGATTCCTCCGTGATATTGGAATGGACACCGCTCCAGGCACGGATGAAATGCCATTCGTTAAGGACGGTTTCCGTCTCCGTCCAACCGATTTTGTCCAGATATTCGCGTGGGGCGTTGCCGAGATATTTTGGCGTATCCAACTCGTTGCCGTACATGTGGTAGGAATAGAAATCCGGCTTGACGTCCAGCTTGTCGCATTCGGCCTTCAGCATATCGATGAGATCCGCGCGGAAAGAGCAGTGGGCGGGACCGCCGATCTTCAGTTCGGGGAATTCCGTTTTCAACCGTTTGAGCACAATGGCGAAGAATTTGGCGAACTGTTCGTCCGTTCCCGTCCACATGTTGATGCGGCCTTCCGGTTCGTTCCAGATTTCCCAATATTTCATATCGTAATGGAAGCCATTGTTCCATCCTTTTGTATAATGGCGGATGATGGCGGCGCAGACTTCGGCGTATTTTTCGAAATCTTCCGGCGGATTCGCATTGAAATGAACGCCTTCCGTGTGTTCGATACTGGTACCCAGGCGGTAGAAGACTTTGGAGCCAGCCTCATAGACAAGGCGGATGACTTCATCCGAAGGGCCGAAAACATAGTTCTTTTCGTCTGCGGGATCAAGATGCATCAACGGGAAGATGTGATGCACGTCGATCATCCGTTGGTTGGGGTTGTTCAACGCCCAGTCATGATTGCGGACGATTGGAAAACGGAGCGTTTTGAACACTTCGGTATTGTCATGGATGTGACGATGGGCGGTGAAGATGTGGAGGCCCGAACCGTAAAGCTCCTTGCGGACTTTTCCCGTGGAGACGCTGAAATCGGCGGTGATTTTTTCGGCCATGATGATTGCTCCTTATTGATTATTCGATGACGATATTGGATGTCAATTTGCCGTTTTGGTCAAGCGACGACCATTTCAAAGAATTGATGTACTGTTTGCCAAGCGTGAATTGGACCGTATGCTTGGAGCCGTCTTTGAACAGGATTTCAAAGTTGTTGTTTCCCAATGATTTGATTTGCTTGACAGGCAGTTCTTCGCCTGCGCGGACAGGATACAGCAGATACGGTTCGGCGTGGATGCCTTTCGCTTTGCGGACGAAGGTCGGCGTCGCGATAGGCCGGCATCTGTAACCGCCTGCCGGAAGCCATCCCTGGACTTCAGGCTGTTCCTGCCCGCAGAGGTTCTGCGCGTCCAACCCGTTGGGATTCAACGGCGCGATGAGCAGATTGGCGGTGTTTTCGTCCGCGCTGATGTAGCCGTTGAAGACGGCAAGCTTTAGCGTCTGGTCTGTGTTGAAATGGAACCACGACGTGTATTCATGCTCCAGATCGTCCTCCGGTGACATGACGTCGAACATCAACCAGTAGCTCGGCTTGATGAACAGGATGGCGCGGCTGTGGCTGACCTTCAGTTGCAACTCTCTGCCAAATCCTTCGTTGTAGATGCCTTCAGCGAAATCGTACTGGTCGTTCGTAATCCAGCGGTTGTCCAGCGGTTTATCCGTAAGATTGAAGCGGTTGTCTTTCCAACGGCACTGGTCCAGGCCATCGACACGTACGACGTTATGGGCGCGTGCGGAGAGAACGTAGCGGCGCCATTGCGACGAGTCGTAGGCATACGTTCCGCCTTCTGTCAACAGCCGTGCGCCGTATGCGTGGATGGCGAAGGTGAGCTTGTCTTCATGCTGATGGCCCGCCCCATAGGGACCAGCCTCCAAATGGAGCCAGAGGGCTTGCGGATCCCATCCCGTGCGCATTGTGAACCAGCCAGCGTATGGCATGAAATTGGATGTGAACGACGGGATGGTGCCCTGCTTGCCGTCGGTGTCCCAATAGAGGAAATCCGTGCGGTTCGGGAAGAGTTCAGCGGCCTCTTTGCAGGGGCCTTTCGTTCCGGCCCAGCCGGAGTCGTTGAGCGCTGGCGTCTGTCCAGCGGGAGAGGTCACGTTGAGATACATGCCGTACATCTTCTCGAGACGAGAGACATAGTCGTTTGGAAGCGGTTGGTTGTTGAGCTGAGCCAACTTATATGTGCCGAGGAAATTGACCAACGAGACGCCATGGTAGCCAGGGGCGAGCTCGACCTGCGCGCCGTCGGGATAGACTTGGATGTTCATTTCTGAATAGAGGCGGTCCCCTGCGTATTGGCGCCATTCAGCGGCTTCCTTGAATTCGGGGAAGAGGGTGCCGATGTGGTAGAGGCCGTTCATCTCCATACAGAGCCAGTTGTTGCGCTGCGGGAACATCCGCAGATGGATGGCGTGTTCGTAGAAAGACTTGACCATCAGGATGATGGAATCGTCGTCGAAGCTTGGCGACGCAAGAAAATAGAAGAAGGAGTTCGGCCATGACGAGAACGTGCGGATGCCCGTCTCAATGGTGCGCCAACGGGAATAGGCGACGTTGCCCGCGTCGAACGGGACAGGATTGTCGATGATCCATGAGCGGAGCTGGCTGACGAACGCCTTGGCATATTTTTCGTTGCCGGTCGCCCAGTAGGCTCTTCCAAGCTCCGTCCAGAAAGGATGGCGGGAGAGCTGCCATGTCCATTCGTTGTATTTGAGTTCCGTCGGATTGATGTCCCATTCTACTTTGTCGCCGAACTGATGCCAGATGCCGCAGGAAACAAGCAGGTTGGAGGCATATTTGTCCGCGTTGGTTAGATTGTAGTTCGGATTGCGGGTGGACGGATCGTTGAATTTCCGCCAGTCGAAATACCAAAGCGGTTTTTCGCGTGTCTTCAAGTGCTTGACAAATGCGGTCTTAGCTGCTTTTAGGTCATTGTTCGCGACGGCGGCTTTGACGGCTTCCATGCCCGGATAGTCAAGATTCAGGCAGTTGAAGAATTCTTTGTCTTTGACACGCGGCCCATGGGTAGGCGAAATATAGACAAGACGGAACGGACCGACATTGACGACGGATTCCGGATTGGGCGTGTTTCCCCAGCCTTCGGCTGTGAAGTAAACGGCGGTGATTTTGTTCCAGCCAAGCGGTTCGCGCGCGATGCCGAAATTTTTCAATGGGACCGTGAATTTCCGCCAGCCGGAGAAATTCAGGGTGATTTTCATCTGGTAGTAGTCCATGCCGTCCGTGTTGGGATTTTCGGAGGCGATGATGAACATGAACGATGCGCGGTTTTCCTTATTGGAATGGAGCCAGAATTCGATGGCGTTGTGCGGTCCGGTCCAGTCAGTTGGAAATGCGGTGGCGCGGAGGGCGGGAGCCTTGGCGTGTTCCCATCGGATGGTGGCGGGAATGCCTTCGCGGACAATGGTCGTATCCAGTGAGCCGCCGTTCCAGATGGATGCATCTTGTGTGTCAATCAAAAGCCGTGGAGGGACTTGCGGTTCTGGAGCCTCTTCCTGCGCAGAGACTATGTTCAAGGCCAACAGGCCGATGCAGGCTAATGGCAGACAATGTTTCATAAACATATTCACTCCTTTCATGGATAAGATGGATAAGTTGGATGACGGATGAAAAGACACGTCAATAAATATAGCATCAAGTCCATGAAACGGAAAGACGTCTGCAATTTTATAAAAAATCCGCCGTTGGCTGCCTTTTATGCCAGCTCGAAACAGCCGCTGGTCCATTCTTTGATGGTCTTGCGGCCGATTTCACGGCACCCGAGAGCCGTATAGCGCCGTAGGATGTCGTCGTACTGCTCAGTTAGGATGCCGGAGAGAATCAAATGGCCAGGGCGTTCGACGTACGTGACAACGGTTTCGGCGTATTTATCCAAGACAACAGCCAAGATGTTGGCGACGACCAACTTGCATTTCTGGCCAGAATATGACGCAAGATCCGCAACGGTGACGGTCGCGCCACTGACTCCTGCCACGGCCATGTTTTCGTTGGTTGTAGGGATGCACTGCGGGTCGTTGTCGAAGGCGAACACGGGCTTATAACCAAGGAGGCATGCGCCGATGGAGAGGATACCAGAGCCGCAACCTGCGTCAAGAAAGGAACATGGGCCTTGTTTTGCTTCGAGTTCATCCATGAATTGGAGGCACGCTTTTGTCGTGCCATGATAACCTGTGCCGAAACACATGCCTGGATCGAGCGCGAGAACAAGGTCGCCTGGCTTGGCATCGTAAGTTTCCCAACTGGGCTTGACGACGATGCGGTTGGAAGCGCGGAATGTGTGGAAATGGCGCTTCCAGCTCTGCGACCAGTCTTCTTCCGCAAGCTCTTGGCATTCAATGGTCAGCGGCTTTGTGAACATCTCGTTCCAGTCTTTCAGGCCGTCAATGGCGGCTTGGCGTAGTTCGGCGGCCTGCTCGGCGGAATCCGCCAGAAGATATGTCGTGCCGATGCCCGTCTCCTTGTTGGCATACGACGACGGATTGAAATCGAGCGCGGCCAACGCCTCGCCAAGCATGGGAACATCTTCCAGACTGCTCAGTATTTCAACAACATGAATCTTTTTCAATTCACAATTCATAATTCAAAATTCACAAGACTCACAATTCCAAATTCTTAATTATAAAATCAACGTCCAAAAGGAGACAATTCGCGGAGGGATTTGATGATGGGCGGCGTTTTCTCCAGAATGGTATCCACGTCGGCTTCCGTATTGTAACGGCTGAAACTGAAGCGGATGGAGCCGTGAAGGGAACGGTAGTCGAGCCCCATGGCGCGGAGGACGTGGGACGGTTCGAGCGAGCCTGACGTGCAGGCGGAACCCGACGATGCGCAAATATGGCCTGCCTCGTAGAGCCGCAGCAGGATGGCTTCGCCTTCAATGTATTTGAAGCAGATGCTTGATGTGTTGGGAAGGCGGTGTTCGACATCGCCGTTGACCTGCGGGTCTGGGCATGTCGCGAGAAGGCCCTGCTCCATACGGTCGCGGAGCTTTTTCACATACGTCTGTTCCTTTTCCATGTTTTCCATGGCGAGCTGCGCGGCCATGCCTAGGCCCGCGATGCTCGCGACGTTTTCCGTGCCTGCCCGATGGCCGCGCTCCTGGTGGCCACCGCAGAGGAATGACTTAAATGGTATGAAACGGCGGACATACAGCGCACCTACGCCTTTCGGCGCATGCAGCTTATGGCCGCTCAACGACAGGAAATCGAATTGTGCCGTCTTAACGTCAATTGGAATCTTGCCGACGGCCTGCACAGCATCTGTATGGAACAATGCGCCTTTCGCATGGGCGATTTCCGCTAGTTGCGCGACAGGATAGATGTTGCCGATTTCGTTGTTGGCCATCATGACGGAGACGATGGCGGTGTTGTCGTCGATGGCGTTCTCCGCATCCGTGAGATTCAGCCTACCCTTGCTGTCAACTGGCAGATAGACGATTTCATAGCCATGCTTCTGGAGGCGGCGGCAGAGGTTGAGGACGGCGGCGTGCTCGACGGCCGTCGTGACGATTTTTCGGCGGTTCTTCTGCGTTTCGACGGCGCTGAGGATGGCGGTGCTGTCGCCTTCCGTACCGCAACTTGTGAAAATAATTTCATCCGTCTCGGCTCCGAGAAGTTCCGCAAGATTGGCGCGGGCGGTCTTGATGGCCGTGGCGGCGCTCTTGCCAAAAGGATGCGGGCTGGAGGGATTGCCGTATTGGTCCGTCAAAAACGGAACCATGGCCTCGAACACTTCACGGGCGACGCAGGTGGTCGCATTGTTGTCAACGTAAACAATCATAGGATAAAGAGATACAAGAAGATTTAAAAGGATTCAAGGGATAAGGAAGGATGACACAAACAGATATTTATTTCTGTTCCACCACGTTGATGGCTGCGGAGACTTTCTCGCGGAGCTTCGCTTCCACCCAGTGTTTGAGCGTTTGCAGGGCGGATGCGCAGCCCGCGCATTTGCCCGTCAATTTCACGGTGACTTGATCACCGTTGATGTCGATGAGTTCGGCGTCGCCGCCATCGGCCTTCAACCCAGGGCGTATGATGGAATCAAAAACGTCCTGAATCAATGCGATTTTCTGCAGATTTGTCAATGGTTTGGGGGCGGCTTCACCGCCGTCGCCGCTCTTCTTGCCGAGGATGTCGTCAAGAATCTTCTGAATATCGTCCTTGCAGCCGCCGCAGCCGCCTCCCGCCTTCGTGTAGTACGTCACCTGTTCGACTGTCGTCAAGTGGTTTGTCTTCACGACATTGCGGATTTCAGCTTCCGTGACGTTGAAGCATTGGCAGACGACACGGTCTTCACCTTCTTCGGGCGTCGTCGGAACGGGCACGTTCAAATCAGGGCGTTTCTTCGCCAAATCCTTGAGGGCGGCTTGGAAGGCTTCGGAACCCATGACGGAGCAGTGCATCTTCTCTTCGGGAAGGTCGCCGAGAAAGTCCGCGATATCTTGGTTCGTCAGCTTGGCGGCATCTTCAAGTGTCTTTCCTTTAAGCATTTCCGTCAATGCCGAGGCAGAGGCGATGGCGGAGGCGCAGCCGAAAGTCTGGAATTTGGCATCGACAATCGTCTTGCCGTCGGGCGCGATTTTCAAATACAGTTTCATGGCGTCTCCGCAAACGATGTTGCCGACTTCGCCGACGCCGTCCGCATCCTTGATTTCACCGACGTTGCGCGGATGCAGAAAGAAATCCATCACTTTTTCAGTATAATCCCACATGATTGACGCTCCTTTGTCCTGTAGAAATGCAACTGCATGCCGACGATGGCCGACATGAGACGGTCTTTTCCATAATATAGCGCATAAAAGCAATATCGCGAGAAAATACAACCAAGCAAGTAGAGAATATCTTCCTTTCTCTTGACCATCCAAATGACTTGATAATTCCATAATATGCTATATTTTATATATTGGTTTATTGTTTATGATAGTCAATACGTTTTCAACCAGCAATTCAGTTTGTGGAATGACAGCAGTTCAATCAAGATTTATACCGAAATATCTAGCGTGGCTTGACCAAATTAGCGGAGCGAAGGCGGCGGAGCCGAAGGTTCAACCGCCAAAAGGCGTCGTCCGTGAAAAAACCGCCATGCAGCCCCCGAAGGCGACTCAGAAGCCCATCTTGGCGGAACCTCCTGCGGAGCAGGAAGTTGTGAAGCCAGTGGAGCAGAAGACCGAAAAATCCGTGGAAACAGCTCCAGTGGCAGAAACGCCTGTGAAGCAGGAAATCGCGAAACCGTCAAAAGCGGAACGCCATACGGAAGATATGCTGGCGGAAGAACTTGCACAGGCGGAGCAACGTGAAGTCCGCCCAATCGGCAAGTGGGAGATACCACCGTCCATTCGTGAAAAGGAAGGCGACATCCTCTTTCAGGATTTCCCGCTGGACCCGAAAATCCTCCGTGCATTGTTGGAAGACCTTCAGTTCAAAGCATGTACACCGATTCAAGGCATGGTTCTGCCGCACGCATTGGCTGGAGAGGACATCGCAGGAAAAGCCCAGACGGGCACAGGCAAAACAGCGGCGTTCCTTATCTCCATGCTGCACCATTTCCTGTCGCGCCCACAAAAGCCTCGCGAGCCGAACCAGCCGTTCGCCTTGGCGTTGGCGCCAACCCGCGAATTGGCCATCCAGATCGCCCATGACGCGAACGCGCTGTGCGCATACTGCCATTTCACGACCGTCGCCGTCTATGGCGGCATGGACTACGACCGCCAGCGGCGGTTGCTCAACTCCAACGTCGATCTCGTCGTCGCCACGCCAGGCCGCCTCATCGACTATCTCGGCAACCATGTCGTTAATCTTGACAGAATCGAAGTGCTGGTCATCGACGAAGCGGACCGAATGCTGGACATGGGCTTCATTCCGGACGTGAAACGCATCATCTACCGTCTCGGACCGCCAGAAGGCCGCCAGACGATGCTTTTCAGCGCGACGTTGAACCACGACATCATGAATCTCGCCTCCCGCTGGATGCGTCCGAATCCTGCCGTGTTGGAGGCGGAGCCAGAACACGTTGTCGCAGATGGCGTCGATGAAACGATTTATGCCGTCACATCCGCAGAGAAAATGCCTGTTCTGCTGTGGACGCTACGCCATGAAGACTGCCATCGCGTGTTGATTTTCCGCAACCGCCGCCGTGACGTGGAGGAGTTGCACGCGAATCTGCAGCGTTTTGGAATCGCCTCCGAGATGCTGTCGGGCGATGTTGACCAGAAGAAACGGCTGCGGATTCTGGAGGATTTCAAGTCAGGCAAGACGCAGGTCATCGTGGCGACGGATGTCGCGGGCCGCGGCATCCATGTCGATGATGTCACGCATGTTATCAATTACGATTTCCCATACGAGGCGGAGGACTACGTCCACCGCGTGGGGCGGACGGCTCGCGCGGGTCATCGTGGCCGTGCCATCAGTTTTGCTGACGAAGAAAGCGCGTTTGTCGTGCCCGACATCGAAAAATACATTGCCCGTCCGCTGCCGATCACGCAGCCGTCGGAAGACATGCTGCAATGGCCGGATGATGCGAAAGGCAACACGGCGGCAGCGAGACAGCCTTACAGGCCGCCGAAAAAGCATTCATCCAGTTCCTACCGTGGCGGCCGCGTCCGTCGTGGCGGGCCACGGCGATAATTCACAATTTTCATTAATCATTAATCATTAATCACTATGAACAGCGTAACAGTCAGAACAGGAGATGTAGAAGCGCCCCGTGAGTCGCGGGCGCTTCCTGTTGCGTTGATACTGGATCGTCTGCGCAGCGCATACAACGTCGGCAACGTCTTCCGCGTGGCGGAAGCGGCTCGTGTGGAGGAGATTGCCGCCTGCGGTTATACCGCCTGCCCGCCGCATATCAAGCTGGAAAAAACGGCTCGCGGATGCGACAAGTTGGTGCCCTGCCGCCATTTCGAAACGGCGGCGGAAGCGATTCAAGACTATCGCGGCCGCGGGTATGCGATATACGGAGTTGAAACGGTTGAGAACGCGGAATGCTACTGGGCGGCGGACATTCGCTTTCCATGTGCGTTGGTTCTTGGAAACGAAGCACTTGGCGTTTCGGAAGAAGCTCTGGCATTGTGCGACGGATTCATTAGCCTTCCGACGTTTGGCTGCAAGAATTCCATCAACGTCGGCAACTGCGCAGCGGTTGTCGTATTCGAATGTTTGAAACGTAAGTTGACTGAAACCAATAAACAATGAAAAAGAGACATCATGAGCACTGAAGAACTGTCAAAAGCCTACGATCCCGCGGAAGTGGAATCAAAATGGTATAAAATATGGGAGGAGCGCGGCTATTTCCACGCGGATGTGAATTCATCTAAAAAGCCCTATACAATCGTCATTCCGCCGCCGAATGTCACGGGCCAGTTGACAATGGGCCACATCTTGAACAACACGTTGCAGGACATTCTCATCCGCTTCGAGAAACTGAATGGCCGCGAAACCTGCTGGCTGCCTGGCACGGACCATGCTGGCATCGCGACGCAGACGAAGGTCGAGAAGGAACTCAAGAAAAATGAAGGACTTACGCGCTATGATCTTGGACGTGAGAAATTTCTGGAACGCGTCTGGGCATGGAAGGAACAGTATGGCGGCAAGATCATCAAGCAGTTGCGCTCCCTTGGAACGTCCTGCGACTGGCAGCGCGAACGTTTCACGATGGACGAAGGCCTCTCCGCCGCCGTTCAGGAATGCTTCATCCGCCTGTACAACAAGGGGTTGATCTACAAAGGTCACCGCATCATCAACTGGTGTCCGAAAGGCCGCACCGCCTTGTCGGACGAAGAAGTCATTTATAAGGAAGAGAAAGGCCATCTGTGGCATTTCCGCTATCCGTATGCGGACGGCAGCGGCTACGTCGTCATCGCTACGACGCGTCCTGAAACGCTGATGGGCGATACAGCCGTCGCGGTCAATCCGGCAGATGAACGCTACGCGGGCAAGGTCGGCAAGAAGCTCATCCTGCCGATTGTCAATCGCGAAATCGAGCTGATTGCAGACGATTACGTCGAAAAGGATTTCGGTACGGGCGCCGTGAAAATCACGCCCGCGCATGACCCGAACGACTATGAAGTCGGTCTGCGTCACAATTTGGAAGTCATCAATATCATGAATGACGACGGCACGATGAACGCGGCTGCCGGCAAGGAGTTCGAAGGCATGGACCGCTATGTCTGCCGCGAAGCCGTCGTGAAAAAGATCGAAGAGCTTGGCCTGCTGGACCATATCGAAGACTATACGCATCAGGTCGGTTATTCCGAACGGAACGACGTTCCCGTGGAGCCGCGCCTTTCGGACCAGTGGTTTGTGAAGATGAAGCCGTTGGCGGAGCCCGCCCTGAAGGCTGTTGATGACGGCCGCATCAAATTCTATCCGGAGCGGTGGGTGAAGACATACCGCCATTGGATGGAAAACATCCGCGACTGGTGCATCAGCCGCCAGTTGTGGTGGGGCCACCGCATTCCCGCATATACCTGCGAAAAGTGCGGCGAAATCGTTGTAGCGAAGGGCATGCCGGAGAAATGTCCGAAGTGCGGTTGCACGCATCTCGTTCAGGAAGAAGATGTTCTAGATACGTGGTTCTCATCATGGCTGTGGCCGTTCTCTACGTTCGGCTGGCCGGAAAACACCGCTGATCTCAAGGCATTCTATCCGACGCAGACCCTTGTGACCGGTCCGGACATCATCTTCTTCTGGGTGGCACGCATGATCATGGCCGGCATCGAATTCATGGGCGACATCCCGTTCAAGGATGTCTATTTCACCTCCATCATCCGCGACGAAAAGGGCCGCAAGATGTCGAAGAGCCTCGGCAATTCACCCGACCCGCTGGATGTCATCTCCACGTATGGTGCTGACGCGCTGCGGTTTACAGTCATTTATATTGCACCGGTCGGGCAGGATATCCGCTACTCCAACGAAAAATGCGAAATCGGCCGCAATTTTGCGAACAAAATCTGGAACGTGGTCCGTTTCCGCCTGATGCAGGGTCCTGTAACCGCCGCGAAGCCGACGCTGGACAATCTTGGAGCTCTGCGTCCGGACGACCAGTGGATTCTCGCCTCCCTCAACCAGGACATCAAAGGCGTCACCGATGGTTTGGCGAACTTCCGATTCAATGAAGTGTCCAAGATACTCTACGAGTTCATTTGGAGAAAGTTCTGCGACTGGTACCTCGAATCCTGCAAGCCCGTCTTCAATGGAAACGACGAAACGCAGAAGCAGACGGTCCTCCGTTTGTTCGACTACTGCGTCGCGACGTTCCTCAAGCTGCTGCATCCCATCATGCCGTTCGTGACGGACGAGCTCTACCACCAGATGGGCTTCGCTGCCGCAGACGATTCCATCATGAAAGCTGTTTGGCCGACTGCAATCCCAGACGATGTCCTCAACGCCTACGGTGCGACGGAAGCTGCCGAAAACGACGCTGAGGCGAAGTTCGAGCTGATCCGCGCAATCCGCGCTGTGAGAGCAAATTACGGCATCGCCACATCCAAGGCGTTGGACATGGTTGTCGCCCCCGCCAATGACGAAATGCATGATTTCCTGAAGCGGGATGCCGTTTCGTTCAAGGCACTTGTGAACGCGGGCAAGCTGGATCTCATCGCAGGCTACCAGCCCGAAGGGCCGTGCGGCGTCGCCGTCTCGACGGCAGCGACGGCGTACATCCCGCTGGCGGGTATTGTCGATCTCGACGCGGAGAAGAAACGTCTGGAGAAGCAGGAGGCCGAATTGGCGAAATACGTGGGCGTTGTCGAGAAGAAGCTCTCGAACGAGAAATTCGTGAGCAAGGCTCCAGCCGACGTTGTTGCGCAAGAGCGTGCGAAACTGGCGGAGGCGCAAGAGAAACTCGCCCGCGTCCGCGAACAGATGAAGGCGTATTGACAGGAGGTGCCATCGGCGTCCCGCCGTTGGCTGGTGCAGGCGACACCTGCACCACCTCAAAATATCCATTGACAAATCACCAGACAATCATTAAAGTAATAAAGGATTAAAAATCATGAACGAAGAAACCACCAAGAAAGTGATTGAGACCTTGGAGCAGCTGCGTATCCATCTCCAGAACGACGGCGGCGATTTGGAACTCGTGAAGATCGAAGGCTGGAATGTCTATCTGAAGCTGAAAGGCGCCTGTGGCTGCTGTCCGCACGCCCAGATGACCCTCAAGAGCGGCATTGAAGCCATTCTGCGCGAACAGATCGACGAGCAAATTACCGTCGAAAGGGCTTCCTGAAATTACGGCACATGGACGAAAAGCAAGAACAGTCATCGACGTTTTCCGTACTGGTCGAAAATCGCTTCGGCGTGCTGGCCCGCGTGGCGGGCCTCTTCAGCGGTCGCGGTTACAACATCGACAGTCTCGCCGTGAGCCCGACGCATGACACGCGCTATTCGCGCATGACCATCGTGACCCACGGCGACGAGGCGATTCTCGAACAGATCGAGAAGCAGTTGAACAAACTGGTCGAAGTCATCAAAGTGACCAGCCTTTCGAAAAACGATTTTGTGGCCCGCGAGCTGATGCTTATCAAAGTAAAGGCGACGGGCCATGAACGCAATGAAATCATCCAGTTGGCGGATGTCTTCAAGGCGAACGTCGTCAACGTGCTATCAGATTCGTTGATCGTGCAGGTGACGGGTGCACAGGAAAAGTTGGAAGCGTTCACAGAACTCATGAAATCCTTTGGAATCATTGAGTTGGCGCGGACAGGACGTGTTGCGCTGGCACGTAATTCTGGCACGACCGAAGATTGGAAACCAGAAGAATAACTCACGCATTTAGAGCTTGTAATCTTTCTAGTAAAAAACCACGGCAACAAAAAAGGAGGTTCAACATGGCGATTATCACGATTGCGCGCGAGCGCGGTGCTTACGGAAGAATCGTGGCGGAAATGCTGGCTAAAAAGCTTGACGCGCATTTCATTGACTGCGCCGTCGTGGATGCCCGTCTGGAAGCCATGGGAATTACGGAAAAACGGCGCACGGCATTCGATGAACGCCGTCCAGGCTTCTTTGCGGCGTTGACGAACGCCGTCGAAGAATATGTCTGTTGCTTGAAGCAGATCATGTACGAAGAGGCGCAGTGTGGAAATTGCGTCGTGCTGGGGCGTGGTTCGCAGGTTTTGTTCGAGAATGTGCCCGGAGCTGTCCGCGTAAGGCTTGTTGCATCTCAACAGGTTCGATATCAACGAGTTGCCGAAATTGAGGGGATAAGCGTCCAGCAGGCAAAGGAACTGGTGGACCGCATCGACCACGACCGTGCAGGCTTCAACAGCTATTTCTTCGATACGGATTGGAGCAGCCCCGCCTGTTACCAGATGGTCTTGAACACCGAACATCTGACGGCCGAAAACGCCGTTGAAATCATCTGCACGCTGGTGAACCAGACCGTTACGCCAGAAATCACGGCGGATGCGCAAATCATGCTGAAGAACATGGCGACTGCGCAAGCCATAGAACGCGAAATTCTCCATGTCCGCAAGATTCCCGTCTTCTTCCTGAAAGTGGTTTGCGCAGGTAAAATGGCTACGCTTTCAGGCGTTGCCCATACGACCGATGATATTGAGAAGGCCCGCGAAGCCGCCCTTGCGAAAGGTATGGAACGCGTGGAAAGCCGCATCGAAATCGGTCTGCATGGACAGTATGACAGTCCTGACATTCGAAGAATGTAATTGTTAATGATTTATGATTTATGATATTAAGTAAACGTCGAGAAGCGACACTCCCTGAAGTGCGCTACAAAAGAGTGCAGAAGTGCCGCAATGCAGTTTCTATTGAAAAATAGAAATTCTGTACTATATTAATATAAACTTTTTTAAAAATCCCCCTGCCTGATGGGGCGTGGGGCAGTCAACAATCCAAGCAAGGAGAAACAAGAATGGCTATCAAGATTGGTATCAATGGTTTCGGACGTATCGGCCGCATGGTCTTCCGCGCTGTCTGCGAAAATTTCAAAGATGACATCGAAGTTGTCGGCATCAACGATTTGCTCGATCCCGATTACCTGGCCTACATGCTGAAGTATGATTCCGTCCATGGCACGTTCCAGGGCGACATCAAGGTCGAAGGCAACACCATGATCGTCAATGGTATGAAGATCCGCCTCACGGCTGAAAAGGATCCCGCGAACCTGAAGTGGGACGAAGTCGGCGCCGAAGTCGTCGTCGAATCCACGGGCTTCTTCCTGACCGATGAAACGGCCCGCGCCCACATCACCGCCGGCGCGAAGAAAGTCATCATGTCCGCTCCTTCCAAGGATGCGACCCCCATGTTTGTCTATGGCGTCAATGACAAGACCTACGCTGGCCAGGACATCATCTCCAACGCCTCCTGCACGACCAACTGCCTGGCCCCGATCTCCAAGGTCC
>JAGCSE010000285.1 GCA_017964325.1 Victivallales bacterium
CGCTTCGCTCCAAACCTGCGCAATGGACGGGCTGTCTGGCAACGACTCCACAAATGGTTGCAGTTCAGCAAGTCCCGTATCGCAGTTTTCGCCCTGTTCCGTTGTCGTGCTCGCCAATTCGCCGACGCCTGTTTTGCCGAACGCCTCGACGCAGACGAATAGATTTTCCGATCCTGTTATCACACCGCGACTAATCGCCAACGGATAACGCTTTGTCAAAAACAAACGCTTGTATGTTGCGCGCATGATTCAACCTTCTATCAATCAAAGTTTCTTCAGGCAGGTGATCAACGACGCGCAGATGTAGCGGTTGTCGTCCGACGACATGGACGGATGGAGCGATACGCACATCATGCGACTCGCGTATTCCTCCGACTTCGGCGTCGTCATGCCGTACGCGTCCGCCAACATCTTTCGGCTAAGATACTGAGGCGCATTCGCCACGACACAGCCGATGCCGTATTCGTCATTCATCATCTTGATCAACGCATCGCGTTTCGCGCCCGCCCACTCCTTTTTCAATGTGATGGCATACAGATAATAGGTATGGATGCAGTCGAGCGGTTCGTACGGGAGTTCGATGCCTTCCACGCCTTCTAACAGGCGGTTGCGTTCATAAGCCACACGGCGGCGGCCATCTATGAAACTGTCCAGTTTGCTCAACTGAACAAGTCCGACAGCAGCCTGCACTTTCGTCATGACGTTCGATGTGCCCCACGCATCAACTCCCGCGCCATACATACGGACGGAATGCGCGTATTCGTTCAGTTCGGGATCGTCCGTCACAATCATACCGCCTTCGCCGAGCGTCGTCATATTCTTCATCGTGTGGAACGAGAAAATGGTTGCCCATCCCATCTTGCCGATTTTCGTGCCTTTGTAGCTGCCGCCGCACGCACGGGCCGCATCACCGATGACTTTCGGCGGACCGTATTTCGGATGCGGATGGCGTTCCGCAATTTCGATGTATTTGTCCATCGGAGCGCACATTCCGTGAATATGGACGGGGAAGATGGCACGTGTGCGCGGAGTAATCTTCTTTTCAACATCTTCTGGATCAAGCATATAGGTCTTGGGATCGACTTCGCCCCACACGACTGTGCCGCCCGCACCATAGACCGCCAGCGGAGCCGCGCCGAAATTGACGGGGGGGACGATGACTTCGTCGCCGGGCTGCAATTTCAACGCACGCATCACGATGTCAATGCCAGGGCCGGCGGAGTTCACAGCCGTTGCGTATTTCGTACCGACGTATTCCGCGAATGCAGCTTCGAATTCAGGAATCGGCGTGGCGGAAAAGCCGAAGCCGACGTTCGGATCCATGGATTCCTTGATGGCGTTCACGGCGGCGTCGATTTCCTCCTGTCCGTATATTGAACCAAGCAGAGGTTCCGAACGCCAGTTGCATTTTGGACGCTTCAACAAGGCGGCGTCGATTTCATTTTGGGTCATCATGGCGATAGCTCCTTTTCCAGTTTTCCGTTTTCAACAATATATGAAAAATCACTTGATATTAACTTACAAATGTTATGGTCGTCTGCAAGTAAAACCATCATAAAAAATGTTTGTTTCGCTTGTTTCTGTCAACATCGCTCCACTATCTCATCTCAAAGACGATTTTTTTGGAAAATGAATCATTATTCCGCCTCTCTCATTCGTTATAAATGAAATGTGGGAATATTTCATGAGGTTGAGACAAGAGACAAGGAATGAATGAACATGATTGAAAAAATGAATTTTTACATCTGGCTGTTGCTGATCGTCACCATTACATTGAGTTGCATCGGCCTGATGATGATTGTATCGACGACTTATTCGACTTCAGGAATCCACTATTTCATACACCAACTGGCCTGGATCGGCATCGGCATCGTGGGCGGAATAACCCTCTATGCTATTCCCAAAGAAAAACTTGTGAAATATTCACATATTTTCGTCATCATCCTTGCCGCCGCGCTAACCTATCTTTTCCTGTTCCGCTTCGTATCCATCGTGTTCGGGACGTCCATCGCCTCCAAAATGCCGTTCTGCCCGTTTGAAACAATCAACGGTGTCGCCAAGGCGGGCATCAAAGGCGGTTTCCGATGGCTAAAGTTTCCAGCTGGCATCAACATACAGCCCTCTGAATTTGCGAAGCTCGCACTTCTCCTCTTTCTGGCCTCCTACTACGGGACGCGTGAGGAAGAGGAAATCCGCACATTCTACAAAGGAATCGTCATCCCCATGCTCCCTACAGGCTATGTGCTGGCCGCCATCTTCCTCGGCAAAGATCTCAGCCAGACGGTCATCACCGCCATGATGGTGTTCGCCATCATGTTTCTGGCTGGAGTCAAAACACGCTATCTCACAATCCTGTGCCTAATTGCCGCCATCGCAGGCTGTTGTTTCATCTTGGGAAGCCCCATGCGCCGAGCGCGAATCATGGGATGGAGATCACAAACGGAGGAACAGAAGGCAGAAATGAACAAAGGCTCCAGATATCAGCTCTCGCGTTCGGAAATCGCCATCGGCAGTGGTGGCCTTCTTGGGCGCGGCTTTGCAAAAAGCGTCATGAAAAACGACTTTCTCCCAGAAGCCCACACAGATTTTATCATCGCCATTCTCGGAGAAGAATTCGGACTACTGGGAATTCTCTTCGTTATCCTTCTCTATGCCCTGTTCATGCTATGCCTCCTCAACATTTCAAGGCTGTGCTTTGACCGATACAGCATGCTCATCTGCCAAGGGCTTGGAGTCCTCATTCCGTTCCAGGCCCTCATCAACATCGGCGTCGTCAGCGGCTTCTTCCCCACGACGGGCTTGACCGCCCCCTTCATCAGCTACGGCGGCTCCAGCAGCATCTCCCTCATGATGTGCATGGGACTCGTCTTCAAGGTCGCAAACAACAACTTGTCCATGATGCTCCTGGCCGCCCAAAAAGAACCTGTCATCGCAAGCAAGTACACACCAGCACAATAATTATGGATAATAAATATCTAGACACCCTGTTCACACTTCTGAAATGCCATGCCACGCCAGGTGACGAAGACGAAGTCGCTTCATTCCTTCTTGAAAATTGGCGGCAATACGGCTGGAAAACACGTTCGCTTGGACGATATGCCGTCATCGCCGAACGACAACCGGACGACAATTCCGCCGATGCCAAGACGATTCTTCTCTGCGCACATATGGACTCCCCTGGCTTCATCATACAGTCCGTCAATGAAGACGTTTCGGCAATCGCCGTAAACATCGGATATCCGCATTTCGAAGAAGAAATGACCAAAGGCGTCATCAAGCGAGCGGACGGTTCCAAATATGAAGCGATAATTTACAACAAAAACGAGAACAATGAATGGATTGTAAATGCCCAATACGCCCCAATGCGCGGAGAAAGAATCTGTTATGCCTCGGAACCATCCATCCATGATGGACTCATCCACTCACCGTTTTTGGATAATCGTGTCGGCTGCGCCGCCCTCTGCGAAATTGCCCGCACCGTTAAAACCTCCAATTTGCGAATCATCCTCGCCGCCACAACGCAGGAGGAATTCACAGGCTTCGGCGCAGCCGTCCTCGCCGCACATTGCAAACCAGACTTAATCATCTGCCTGGACGCAACATACACCGATGAAACGCAAAATGTCATGTTCGAGAAGGGACCAGTTTTGACCATTACGGACAAATCCGTCCTTCTTGGCATGAAGGTCGTCCAATCCATTAAAGAGCATTGTGACCAATGGAACGTCCCGCTCCAAACGGAAATATACAACTTTAGTGGAACGGATTCCAAAGCCTTTCCGATGCAGGGTATTACAGCTCCCATCCTGCCAATTCTCATCCCTTCGGAAGGCAACCACACGCCGATGGAGAAAGCTGCAGTCGCGGACATAGACTCCCTGCAAACCCTACTTCTCAAGCTTTGCACAGACACAGCCGCCGTGGAATCCCTCCTGAAAGATATCGCCTCTTTCGACTAGCCCATGCCGCAAGAACTTCTGGAAACGGATTTTATCGTCCTGCGAAAAACGCAGTATGGCGAATCGAAGCTCATCGTCAACGGCCTGACCCCTACAGGCCGTCTGTCGTTCATCGTCTATGGCGCCATCGGTTCAGGCAAGCGCGGCGGCCTGGTCTTCGAACTTTTCCGCCATCTCCACGTCTCCTACGCCGAAACGGACCGCGAACTCCAGAAATGCAAAGACGCCGAAATACTCGCAGACTACAGCTCTCTTGTGCGTGATTTCGACTCCTATTCCGCCGCCTGCTGGCTCTCCCAATTCAGCCTAGCCAATATGCCGTCCGGACTTGATTGCCAATGCTTCTTTGAATCCATAAGAATTGGCCTTGAACGACTTGCAAATCAAACCACCCTCCCCGCCGCCATCGTCACAGGCATCGTGCTCGTCTATCTCCGCGAAGGCGGCTGGCTCTCCGACTACGAAGACTCCCCGCAGTCCGCCCGCCAAATCCAGATTCTTCTCGACATGGCGCTTGGCGGTGACATCCCCCGTCTGGCAAAGGACAACTGGGAAGCGCTACACAAATGGACTCTCGACCTTCTGAGCCTCAACGACGGCTGCATTATGCCTGGCAATCGTAATCCTGCATAAGATTCAGGAGGTCCCATCGACATCCCGCCATTGGGGCTATAACACATTCATCCTAAACTGTTTCGGTGCGGTCTGTCGCTTATATTCCACATCTGGCTTTCCAAATAATAGCACGGCTCCCACCTGATAGCCTTTTGGCATGTCAAGCCGTTCGCGCAACGCTTTCACCCACTTGAACGCATGGACGGCAAAGCCGCACCAGCATGTTCCAACACCCAAAGACTGCGCCATCAAATCAAAATAGCTCAATGAAATCCATGGATCCGCCTCCCTGCAGGGTGCATTTTTCGGCGTACATGCCACAACCATGTGCGGAGCATTGCGGAAAATGACATCCTCCCCGCCCATGATTTCATCCTTATAACGTTTGAAATTCGGATACACCAGCCTCATAATTCCCGTTTTGATAAGGAATTGCAAGGTTTTCACCATCTTGTCGCGGAAGAAGTCCATCTCCTCACGATGGCGCACGACCGTGAAAAACAGCCGATGGTCATTGCAGCCCGTCGGTGTCCATGCGAGTGATTTCACCAACATATCCATCGTCTCCGCATCCAAATCCTCCTGCTTGTATTGGCGGATGCTGCGCCGCTGGCAAAGCAGATTCAACATATTTTCCGACGAAGGCAACGGCCCGATTTCCGCCGTCTGTTCCGCCATGACGCCATGGCATTCCACCGCTCCGACAGGGCAGACTGCAAGGCAATGCTGGCAGTTTAGGCAGAACCGTTCATCTTCCGGCCGCATACGCGGAAAACCATTGTCGCCGACGGTCAAAACCTTTACAATGCAATCCCTTACACACGCTTTGCATTTCAGGCATTTTGTTTCATTTATATGTATCATATTTGTATTCCTCCAATCCAGCCACGCCAACCATGACAGCATGCGTTTGTTGCTGAAATCCAAATGATGGATGATGTTTTCCAATGCATACAACGTTGGGTCAAACAATGGCTTGCGACGCGATAAATTCGATGACAGCCATGCCAGCGGCCATATCATCCACAATGGCAGCGACACTTCCCGTATTGTCTTCAACGGCAGGAACTCATGCCCTATTTCATGTAGTATTCACTCTCTGTCGTATATTTTGAGTCCCCAAACGTCGAATTTACAAAGGAATGAAACATATCACCCCAGGCTACCGTATGTCGTCGGAATGACTTGGCAGTCGCTGACGCCCAAGTCGTTGTAGTCCTTCAGCCCCATGTCCTCCACAATAGTCCGCCATGCGCGGTCAAAAGTCGTCTGGCCGAAGGCAGATCCGTTGACGACGCCCCAGGCGGCTTTCGCCGTCGTCGTGAACATCCCCTTCATTTCCGGTCCGTAGAAGATGTGCCATGTCGTTTCGAGCAGGCCGAACAGATTCTCCTTCTTCACCAACGCCGCGGAGGAGCGGATGACATCCGTCTTCCGCCATGGACAGGCCAGCGTGTCGAAGCCGTTCTCTTTGAAGAACATCGTCGTCGGATAGGTCACATCGCCCTGGATGCGGTGGAAATTGTATCCGTACTCCCATGCGGCGATGATGACATCCTGCGGAATCGTCTTGTACATGTCTTCAAGATGCTGGTAGTCATGTGCCATGGCCGTGTAGTTCTCCCAACGTTTGTCGCTGCGGTTCAACAACATGTCATGCCACATCATGATCCGTGCGCCACGGGCGGCGAACAGGTCGCGGAAATGGCGGATGTGATTGCTGATGAGTTCTGCGACGGGATGTTTGCGGCATTCGGAGCACAATCCGACGCTGTCCGCTTCGTCGCAGCCGATATGGAAATACGGCGGACGGCCAAAGAAGTCATGCAGTTCGCAAACTGCGTCGTCCAGCAGTTTCATCGTATGCGGATTCGTCAGACACCAACACCAGCCGTCAGGCTCGAAAAGTGGTTCGAGTTCAGGATGCTGATTCAATACAACATGCTGCGATGTGCAGCCACGACTGTTCGGTGCGTGGCCCAACACATTGAACTGCGGGACAAGCGTAACGCCCTCATTTTCACGCATTTCGTGAATAAGCATCGCCCATTCTTCACGGCTTCCCGCAAACTCGGCCCAGCAAAGTTCGGGATGAGACTGGAATGGGAATGTCCCCCAGAATTCAATGACCACGACGTTGAATTTCAGATAGGCGGCAAAGCGAATCTTCTTTGCGATGTCGTTGAAACGCGTTTCGGGAAAGACACAGAGATGCAATCCCCTGAAGGACAGCGCGGGAGCATCTTCAATATGCAATTCTGGCAAGTTCCATGTCCCTGAAAGACAACTTGTTCCGCGCTCAGGCTCCGCCAGCATCCGCAATGTGCGGAAAGCGTGGCGCATTCCTGCAATCGTCGATGCCTCCACAAGCAATCGCTCTGCCGTCACATCCACACGGTAACCTTCCGATGGAATCATTGCGGTGCAATCTCCTACGGTGATGTTAGTCGTTATCCTCCAGTATTTTGCAAGCAATCTGACTGCCTCGGCCCGTGCATCGGCTGGAATGTTGAGACAAATGGTGGAATCGTTGTTGAGCTTGAACAGATTGTCGCCTTTGAGTTCAAATAAATGTGGTTCAGGTATGATTTGCTCACAAAACATCCGTGTCAATTGATCTCTGTCCATGTTGTCCTCTTATATTTTATTTTGATATATCATCCAATTGTTTTCAAAGAATATAAGCGGCAACAAGCATAAAGCAAAAAACAAAGCATGTTTTCCAGTCTATTCGAGGCAAGATGACTATGAATCTTTAGATTTTTCCCAAAACAACCATTTCTGCAATATAAACTGCTTCATTTTATACAGAAAGACATATATTTCTGCAATTTTTTGTATATATTATATGCAGAAATGGAAGGTGCAGAAAAAGGCGAAGATATAAAAAACATCAACAAGCGACGCCGTCTTCAGGGAACTTCTTCACAAGACGATACGCCAATGCAAAAGACAGCGCAAATGACAAAATGTCTGTCAACGCCGTACCGATAAACAGCACAGGCAGTTTCATCGTCAGCAAGCCGATCATTGCAAGCGGAATTTGGAAACCGAGCACACGCGCCACTTTCACCCATGAATCCATTTTCGGATGGCCGCACGCCGTCAGGCAGAAGCAGGAGAAACGCATCGCCTCAATGCTGCCAAAGCCAAACGAAGCAATCCTCAAAAACAACTTCATGACATCCTGCACTTCCTGAACAGGCGAGAAAAACCGCACGATGTACGGCGCACCAATGATGCACACTACGGCTGCGCAGCTCAGATATATCTGCGCAAAACGCACAGACATATAAAGACACGTCTTTACGCGGCTGTACAACCGCGCACCGAAATTCTGCGCCATCATCGGCGTCAGCGTAATGCCAAGCGACATCGGCACTACGAAGAACATACCTTGCAGTTTGTTGCCCGCCGAAACGCCCGCCACCGCCGTGTCGCCGAATTTCGACGTAATCTTCGTCGTAATGAAATTGGCGATCGGGAACAGGAACATTCCAAGCATCGCAGGAATCGCGTAGCGAATGATTTGACTCCAGAATTTCGTCAGTTCTACCAATGGTATCCTTTTGAATTCCAAATACTTGTTCTTCCATAACATCCAACAACTGAAAAATGCCGAAACCGCCTGCGAAACGATGGTCGCCAACGCCGCACCCTTGATGCCCATCGTGGGAATCGCAATAGCATCAAGATGCAAATGAAAACCGCATTTGTCGAAAATCCATTTTTCGCATGTCGCCGTACCGAAAATCATCAATGGGTCGAGAATAACGTTGAGCACCATGCCTACAATTGTCATGATGCTCGCAAGTCTCGGAATGCCAACCGTTATCAGCAATTTGTTGCCTAAAAATGTCAACGCTGCAGTGATGCAGCCGAGAAACCAGACGTCCATATATTCGCATGTCAATTGCAACGTCTCGCCCTGCGCTCCCATGAGACCGAACAAAGGCTTTGCTAACAACGCCCCCAATACACCGAGAAGTACGGACGACAATGCCACCATGAGTTCGCCGGAACTTGTCAAGCGCTGTGCTTCCAAGCGGTTCTGGCGGCCCAATGCATGCGCCAATGTCGTCATCACCCCCGTGCCCAAACCGAAAAACACACCATTGATCAGCATGACGACGGGAAACGTGAATCCCATGGCCGCCAATGGCTTCTCATCATGCAGTTGCCCGACGAAAAACGTATCCGCCATGTTGTAGCCCTGCATCGCAAACGTCGCGGGCAGCATTTCAATCGCCGTCCGAAACATCGTCCAACCAATGCTTCCATGAGTGTAGGTGGCTTCGTTCTTCTTCGCTGACGGCGTTGTGTCCTGTTTTTCTAACTCTTTATCGTTGTCCATATTATAATAATAGGAAAATCCTGCCGATGACCGCCCTGCTCCCCTTGCCCTAAACCGACATACTCCTAGGCCTTTTTCTTCTTCTCGCGTTCGCGCTGCTGCATTTCCTCGACCGCGTGCCGCACAATGCCCATGATATAATCCGCCAACGCCGTCTTGTCATGCGTCGCCCTCACGCTAAAGCGAGCCTTTCCGTGCAGCATTTTCGTTTCCCACTGCGTTTTGATCGGCAGGAAACGGCATAAGCTGTGGTAAGTGTAATGCAGCAAGCTGAAATTTTCGGGAGTTGCGGCTTCGGGACCCAAAAGACCGCCCAGCAAACGGTTCATCCGTTGCACATATTCCATTCGCGATTTATCGTCATGCTCTTGTTGATTTTTATAATCATTTGTTTTTTCGACACTTAATAGCACATCATCATGCTGTTCCATCAAGATGCGGAAAAACAGCCAGTTGATTTGGAACATCGTGTCGTCATACGAATCCTCCAGCATGATTTCAATATGCTTCCGCAATGCCGCCCACGGATCCGTCTCGATAAGCTCCCAATAGGCCTCCATCGCCTTGTGGCGAATGCCCATCGCATATTTCTTCACCGCCGAATAAAACCCCCGCTTGTCACCAAAATAATAGTTGATGGCGGCGATGTTGCTGTTCGCCTCGTCGCAGATTTCTCGGACCGTCGCACCTTCATAACCTTTGCTGGCAAAGAACTTAAGTCCCGCCTTCAAAAGTCTATCTCTAGGTTCCATTTTGTCATCGTTTTTCATAACATACTCCCTCCATGAAACTTATAGCTTCATCAATCATCGCTTTACAGGCCGTTCAGCAGATTTTGCCAAATGTTTCAAACGCTATATGTTTCAAATGGATGTTTTAATTTAATGTGATTTCATGGTTGTGCAAGTTGATTCATCTCATTTTTATGCTAAACTATTTTCCATGAACGTTTCCAGTTTCATCGTCAATCCATGGATGTCTATACAATGAAACAAATCCTTCCCATACTGGCCCTCATCCCGCTTGTCGCATTTTCCGCACCGTTTACACTTCAGCAAGACAATGTCTCGTTTGAGTTCGACGGGCAGTCAAAAGCCGTCGTGACAACGGATGCCGCCAAAATTCCAATCGCCAACCTCTGGATGCTGACGTTCCACGACCATCCGTCCGTCACCGCCGAATCATTCCTGAAAGCTCCATGGAATGGTTCCGTGGAAACAACCGTCAATGGCACAAATGCCGTCATCGCCTATCGTTCCGAACAGTTGGACTTGGACATATCCATCATTCTGCATGACAATAGCTTGGACTATCAAGGAAACATTGTCAAAACTACGACTTGGTCACCCGCCCGTCTCACGCTTCCGCACATCGCCGATTTCCCGCTGGACAGCATGGACCGCGTCATCTTCCCGCAGTCGGGCGCCCGCAACAACGGCATCGCCTTCCTGCCGAATTACTTCAAAAAGCACACGAAAAACCGCATCTACGGCAGCAAGATTGTCGGCGCGAAAGGATATGCCAGCTTGTTCGGCGACACGTTGAACAGTCTGGCGGACAACACGCCGCCGCGCCCCTTGAAAGTCACGGAGGAAGGTCGTAACTGGTTCTCTCCTGAAACGATCCAATACATTGAATCGCAGGAATTAAGCGTCTCTCGACCACCGAAGGAGGGCCAGTCCGATCTCGCACTTGTCGAAAATCCGGACGGCATCGCATTGACGGGCACCCATTTCGGCGGCAAGGGCTGGCTGTTCCGCATCACGAGCAACGGCAATTACAATTCGGACCGCGGCGTCGCCGTCACGACACGCCTGTTGAACGCCACCGTCGAACATCTTGTCAAAAACAATCCGGACAACTACAAAGGAAAAGTCGTTGGCATCGTCGCATTGGAAGGCGGCCCGAAATACGGCAGCTGGACGCCTGCGTCCGTAAAGGAATGGACGGATTCCGTCGCACAGAACGCCGCCCTCCGCCATCATGGCGCCACCGTCACCGTGCTGAAGACGCCCGAGCAGATGCGCGCCGCCCTTTCCAATCCGAATGTCATCATGATCGTCAATCCGTATGGCGAACATTTTCCAAATGGCGATCCGGATAAATTGATGGAAGACCTCCAATTGGTCCGCTCCTTCGTCCGCGACGGCGGCGTCTGGTGGGAGACTGGCGGCTTCCCGTTCCATTATGTTATTGCCCCGCAGGAATATACATCTTTCATAACGGTCTATCCCTCAGCCGTCTCCGATTTTGCGCAGTTCCGCTACGTGAAACAGTCCATCACCGCCTTCGGCATCCAACCGCTCATGCGCAAACCATGGGACGAAGAGCGTTATGTCAAGCCAGCCCACATCGAAATCCAAGGCCGTGGCGACGCGGCGCGATTCATCCACGGTTGGCTCATGGATGTCCGCCCGGGCAGTCAATGGACATCGCCGATCTTCCGCTGGCAGTTCAACTTAGACACACCGCAGGCCGCCTTGGAGGAATACGCCAAATTGAACGACATCCATGTCAAACTGGAGGAAAAGGTCAAGCCTGAAATCTTTGACAAGCTGAAAGGCGCCTCGCTCCTCCGCCTCGTCGCCTCCCCATACAAAAAGCAGAACGCGGCTATCGATTTCCTTCCGCCGAACAACATCGTCCACTATACCGAATATTTAAAAGGCGGCTTCGACAAGCAGTATCCGGACCACCTGCCCGTCAATCCGATTTGGGGATCCAACGACGATTTCGCGAAATTCATCGACAACATCCATGCGAAAGGCCATCTCGCCATGCCGTACACGAATACGTCATGGTGGTGCACAGGCCCGAAAGGCCCTACGTATGAACGTGTTGGAGATTCCGCTGTCCTCCGCGACCGCAAAGGCGAAATCCACCGTGAAAAGTACGCGAAGAACGAAGGCGTCTCCATCTGCTTCTTCCATCCGGAAGTCCAGAAGGCCCACCGCAAGGTCAGGCATGAAATGACGGAACTTTTCAAAAGCGACATCATCCTGCAAGACCAATTCGGCTCGCGCGGAACATGCTACGGCTACAACGACTTTCTGAAAGATCCGTACGTCAACGGCGAAGGGATGCGCTCCCTTGCCATGGAGGACGCGCCGTTCGTCTCCCTCGCCTGCGAAGACGGCCATGACCGCCTTCTCAACACGGAGACCATGATCTGCGGCGCGTCGTGGGGCCTCATACCGGCCTTTGGAGAATACAAGACACGCCATGCGAAATACAACTATCCGGAGGGCGAATGGCAGTTCTTCCCTATTTTAGGATACTTAGGACATGACAAATGCCTCTTCACGAATCACGATCTTGGCCATTTCACGTCCAATCCGGAACAGCTCGCCTCCGCCATCGCCTTCGGCTACGCCACCAGCGATATCTGCGGGCCGGATTTCCAGATGGATGAAAAGAAGATGGAATGGCTCACCTGGCTGGACGCCGTCCAGAAGTCCATCTGCAAAGACTACGCTGGCAAGAAATTGCTTGACTTCGCCTATCTGGAGGAAAAATCCAACCGTCCCGCGCCGCACTGGCTGATTTATGCGCGATATGACAGTGACATTTTCGTCGTCTCCAACACGGGTGACCAGCCGATTCCGCTCACAGGGCTTCTCGGCCGCACCGCCCTGCCCGTTGATGAAAAGCAATGGCTTGAAAAACAGACACTTCCGCCTTTCGGCTTCTACGCCACCAGCCCACGCATCCGAGCCGCACGGCTGTATGACACAAACAAAATCATCGCCTCCTGCGCATTCCGTCTGGAGGACGGCCGTCTGCACGGCGCAATCGCTGCCTCCGCCGACAGAGGCGGTTTCACCACCCTTTCCCTGCCTGTTCCAAACGACTGGCCCCAAGGACGTTCCATCAATTTTGCAAAACTGTCCCGTCAAGATGAAATTCTCATGAAATCTCACAATTCCATGAACATCAAAAACGGATTCATGACCTATACCATTAATTATTTAAGCGGCATAACCGTCGCTCCACCTGTCGAACTCTTCCAGAAGCCGCTCCGCGAACAGCAGCACGCCCAGCCAATCGTCGCCATCTTCGACCTGCGGCCATACGACAATCCAGGCTTCCACGACCGTGCGCAATTCCTCAAGTCCAGCCTCGCCACCCAGCTGGAGGGAACTGGCCTTTGGGTCTATGAAATCAATACGTTGGAAGAGCTTATGAAAGCCATTAACAATCCCGTCATCTCTGGACGCCCCTTCGCCATCGTCAATCCAAGTAGTGAAAACATGCTCGGTAACGACACGTTCAAATTCCAAGACATTGCGAAAGCCATCAAAAAATACGTCGATGAAGGCGGCATCTGGTGGGAGACGGGCGGCTGTCCGTTCCATTATTTCCGCAATGTCAAGCCAGACGGTTCCTACACTGTCGATTTTCTCGGTCTCGGCGGTCTTTCGCCATTTGGAATCACTTGCCCGCTAGATGGTTATGACGATCCTGTCGAACCATTGCAAGTCACGACGGAAGGTGAAAAATGGTTTGGTCCAGAACGAACAAAACGCATCAACGCCTGCTTCTCCAACACAAAACGTCCTTTCCAAAACGATTCCTCCGCCATCACGCTCGTGCGCGGCGGCAATGACAATTTCATCTCCATGCTCCGTCTCGACGGCTTCGGCTTCCTCGGCAACATCGGCGGCTTCCGCTATCCGCCCGAACTCGTTCCAGATGTCATCGGCGGCTCACTGATTTATTTATGGAACAATCCATGGCCTGCCCCAAAACGCCAAATCGAAATCGTCTGGACAATCCGCTAACCAATACCATATTTATAACATCAAATGAACATGAAACTGACATCCATCCTACTGCTTCTTCCGATGTCCCTCTTCTGCGCCGTCTGGCAATTTGACATCGACCGTCTCGGCAACGCCAAATCCGCAGAACTTTTCACACCTGGTGCCGACGGAACGGACGCCGCCATTCTGCTGAAATACGACAAAGGCCCGTGGTCTCGCTTCAACTGGCCGCGGTTCCGCCCTGTTGTCGGCAACAAGTCGTTGCAATTCAAGGTCCGCCGACAGGACGGCGACCTTCCGGATACCGTCCAGATCCGTGTTTTGACGAACGACGGAATCGAATGGCATTCCGTCCAGCCAATTCCGATCACGACGGAATGGCAGACTGTCACCGCAACGGTTGAAACGTTCCAGTATTTCCGCGGCGGTGATCCGGAAAAACTGCCAAAACTTTCATTCGACAGCGTTATTCAGTTCCAAATCCTCCCCGGAAGCAACGGAAAAGGCGGCGGTGCGTTTCTCGTCGATGACGTCCGCTTCCTACCGAATGGACCAATTTACACCCATGACAAGTCTGAATGGAAAGTCAAAAAGGATGCTGTCACAATCGAATACGAACGTCTCGCGGATCTTTGGAACCGTCTGAATGTCGAACTCAACCGATTGAACGCCAATAAATTGCAAGTTCAACGTTGGATCACCGTCCTTTCCGAAATCAAAAAAGTCTGGGCGGAGGACAAGGCAAAAGCGATGGAACTTCTGGACGCCACAGATCGCCCATGGCTGGAATCCATCACCGCCGCTTCCGTCAAAAACATGCCTTCCACCGTCACCTTCCCGATGAAGGAAGAATTCCAGCAGGAATTAAGCAAGCTTGGCGACAACAAGCCGTCGCTGATCACCGACTTCCCGTCAGATATTCCGCTCGGCAACCGCATCCTTTATTCCGCCGTCCAGCAAGACGCGCCACAGAAGCTGACGGAAGACGGCGTGACATTCGTCCGCCAGCATGTCGTCTTCACAGACTCGCAGGATGACCAGACGGTCTTCCTAAGAATCACGATTCCTGCAACTGCCTACAACAACGACAATTGCCTCAATCTGGAGAATCTTGTCGTCAAGGCGAAAATCCGCTGCAACGCCAAGGGACTCAATGAGAAACTACCACTCATGCTCCGCCTCGTCTCCAAACATCCAGAAAATTTGGAATCGTTCATCGACATCGACGCCGTGCCCGCGCCAACCGCCGAATGGCAGGAATTGTCGTTCACCGTTTCCAAACCGCACCGTACCGCCCGCCCGCTTCCGCAGAATGTCATCGCGTTCGATTTCCGCATGCAGAACATCGCCGGGCAGGCCGATGATTTCAATCTGGACGTGCAACCTATTTATTATACGCAACGTCCGACATTGGAACGGCTTTCGGAAACGTATCTTGCCAAGCGAAAAGAACTTCTCCTCAAAGCCCGCATGGCTCTTCTGAAGGAACGCACACGTCTGCTGGCAATCGAAGAATCGCTCCGCGCCACACCAGAGCTCCGCAACACCTATCTTGCGTCTTTCACACAACCTGTCGAGCCGCTTCCACGCAGGCAGAATTTCCCTAAAGTCAAAGCGTTGACAAAGCCGGAAGTCTCTCTGAATCCGCATGTTTTCAAAACAAATACCGCCATCGTCAAAAACAAATTCCTGTTGATGTTGACGTTGGACAGCGATGTCAAGGCTGACCGCTTCCACGCCTATCTTCTCTCCAACAATCCATCCCGCCCGATCTTCGCCTATTCCATTCCGAAGGAACCGAACAAACTTGCGAAAATGGACATCTCATTGAGTATTCCGCTCTGGTCACCATTCATTCCCAATACGTTCCCGCTTCTGCTGTTCGCGTTCGACGGCAAGCAAATCGTCGCATCAGATAGCCGCGACATAGGTTTCCGCACGACCCAGATTCTGCAAAACGGCACCAACACGCTGTTGCGCCATGTCGGCAACCGCAACCGTCCAGACTGGTTCTACGCCTACAACGGACAGCCCTCCTTCTTCCGAACGGCCATTTATTCGCAGGTTGAAAACAGTCTGGAGCAATGCCCGACGGAGACCGTCCGACTTCTGCAAAACCTTTGGGTGGAAGGACAACGCAATTACGGCATGCCGAAAAACGCCCTTCATTGGCAGAACAGCGAACAATACGGCATTGCTCGGCTCTCCTCTTTCGCACCGTCCTACAAATCCCTCCGTGATTTCAGCGACATCGACAGCCTTCTTCGCAAGTACTCCTTCGATCTGGAGCAGATCATTCCGCTTTCCTCCCGCGCCAATTCATTCGTCCATCAGGTCGGCAACGAAGTAGAATTGGATTCATGGGGCGCTTCCATTAACGCCGCCTTCCCTGGAACGGCCTTCCAACCATTGGATGTTATTGCGCAGCAATTGATTGACAACCACTGCGACACGGCTCCCATCATGTATGTCCGCGCAGGCTCGTTCAACAAAGTCGAACCGCTACCGCATGAAGACATTTCGGGCATCAACCAATATACAGGCCGCTACAGCGGCCGCATGGACGAAGCCGTCCGCGATCTTTCCGAACTCGCCGCCGAAGCAACACTCGCCAACCGCCCCATCGCCATCACGGAATGGAACGGCCCGAAATATTCATGGGCCACGGGCGGTATCGGCGGCATCACAACGCGCGGCGCGGCATACTACCTTGAAAAATACTGGCGAGCCATGATCGACACGCCCGGAATCGTCGGCTCCGCCGAATTCACACTCAACTGGGTCATCGCACCATTCGAAGATTTGACCAACCAGTCCCGCGAAGAGGCCTTCAAAAACAGGCTGAAACATTCGTCCTTCGGCGGTGGCCATACGTCCGATCACGTTCCGCTGCTAAACGCAGACGTCGTCGTTCCCGACGACTGCTTCCGCTCCATGCAGGCATTCCATTCACCGCTCTACGTCATGGCAAAAAAGCCTGGCGACATCATCGTATCTGGCGACATATCCAGAATCAGCGCCTCCTTCTTCGACAATCTCAAAGCCATCGGCAAAAACGTCGTCAAACGCGACTTCAGAGGACCGCTTGCAGATTTGGACAAATCAAACGCCCATCATATTTACATCGCGTATGTTACACCGCCTTTACCTTTCGGCGCACATCAGCGGATCGCCTTCCCAGGTATCCAGCCGCCACCACCTAACGCCACGGAACCATCCTTCCAGACTATCATCAACCCCGCCTCGCCCAACCATCTGCTGACAGTCATGATCGCCTACACGTACGAAGCTTCTGAACGTGGCATCAAACTGCTTGAAGACACCGCCCTCAATCTCCACGACCTCTATGTGAAAGAAGCAAATATGCCTCGCTTCCTTATCCTTACAGATAAGGAGAACGTAAATGTCATGCAGAACTACGTCATGGACAAGGCGGCTCGCGGCTACGCATACGTCGGCGACGATGTCCGCACGACGCTTGATCAACGCGAGTTCATCTGGCCTGGAACCAATCAGTACAGCGTCGCCTGGAAATCGCTTCACGCCGTCTTTCTGGATGTCAAACGCGAACTGACGGACGATGAAAAATCCCTCTTGATAACATGGATAAATCAAAACATAAACATCGTCATTTCAAGATCATGCTACGAGAAGAACCGTGAACATTTCAAAACGCACTACTCCGCCGCCACGTTCACGCCAATCGGCGATTTCTCACAGCCGTTGACTTCAGAACTCGACTCACCCATCCCGCTTCGTATGCTCGGCTCCGCCAATCTGGACGCAGTCAAGACTTTCTATCCGAAATACATTGACCATAACGGAACAAAAGTCTTTGCAATCGAGCCAGACAACACCCATGCGCCGATCCAAGGCACTGGCGTGGCGTTCGATGCGCAGAACCGCCCTGTCATCGTCAAATGGTTCCCCAACGAAACCAATCACGGCGCCGTGTTCCTACTCGGTTACGATCTCGGCGATGTCGCGACCGTGCATTGGCGTGTGACACATTCCGGCAAGACGCATCCCATCTACGACCGCGACACGGCGTGCGGCCTCGAACGCCCCACGCTCGCCGCGCTCAACGCCGCCCTCTTCCATCCGTCCCTAAACACAAATCCACAGAATCGACTGTATGTCCAACTCATTCCTGTTTCGATACTTGTGGATCAAGACCATCCCGTCCCGACGTTGCAGATCAAAGTGACAGACCAAAACGGCAATCCGCCGTCGCGAATCCAAATCAACGTCCGCACACGTCTGCGTGTTGACAATTCCTCCAAGCCGTCTTCCCCCTACTTCCGCCTCAAGGCTTCTGCGCCAGGCATTTACGATATCACCTTCGTTCCACAGACCGATATGGAAGCGAATCCATCTCTAGAATACGCTCAAATCCCCTACCTGCCATACACAAACAATTACAAGATCAGCAAGATTCTGTCCGTTCAATTGAAAGTCTTTGCGGAAGATGCCAATGGTTCGCCTTTTGTTCCTGAAGACACGGCTTGCAGTTTCATTTTAAAGGAGTAAATTAAAAAAAGTAAGTGAGAGAGAAAATTTTTTAGGAAAAATTAGAAAATAGACAATTTTCCCCATATTGGTTTGGTGAAAACGGAAAACATGAGAAAGTAAACGAACTCCCCAACCCAACAAAAAGGAGAAAAACATGAAGAACACACGCAACACCATCATCGGTCTCGCCATTGCCGCATTTTTGCTGACTGGTTACAACCTTCACGCCCATCATCATCGCGGCTATTACCATCACAGCGGCCTCTACACAGTACTCGATATCGTAAACACCCTCGCCAACGTCGCTGAAGCCGTCAAGCCACCAGCCCCAGTCGTCGTCAATCCCGCGCCAGCCATCGTCACCCAACCAACGGTTGTCGCCCCCGCGCCTGTTGTTACACAACCTGTTGTTGTCACGCAACCTGCGCCAGTCATCCAGCAGCCCGTCGTCGTAACGGAACCTGCGCCAGTAGTTGTAACACCTACAGCACCCGTTGTCACGCAGCCCGTCATCGTCACGCAACCCGCACCAGTGGTTGTCACGCCGCCTCCGGCCCCTGTCATCGTGGCGCCGCCGCGCCCGGTCGTCCCACACTACTACCATCATCCCGGCCCTGGTCCGCGCATCCACTATGGTCCTGGCCCCATCCGCCGCTGGTAAATTGACACAAAAAAAATAATATAACCGCATTTTTGATTTTTATGAAATGCTCTATTCCCCAAGAGGGTAGTTTACGAAAGCCACGAAGCGGCAACGCACGGAGTGCGCAACCACGCATAACCGACATCCCCTCAACATGCTCAACAAAAAAGGCAATTTTACCTACCCTCTAGTGGAACAGAGCATTATGAAAAGACATTTCCTGTTCCGTGACGACGGCGTAAGCCGTCCCGCGAAAGTGGGATGCCTACGCCACACCCAATCTCACCACACCATATAACAAGGCCGAAACGACCTTGCTACAATGAGTTCCAAATAACAGATTCATTTCAAACCATCGCCTTTTTCACCTGCCTCATGGCCTCACGACGTGACAGTTGAAACTGTTTCTGCAGATGTCCAACTATCTCTTCAAAAGCAATATTCATCTCCCGCAAAGATGCGATCATTGCATCAATTCCCTTTTGAATTCCCTGCCTGATACCATTTTTCTCTCCAATTTTTATTCCCTCCGCCTTTCCTATCTCTCTTCCTTCCTTCACCCCTATCTCTCTGCCTGCCTTCACCCCTATCTTCTCCCCTTTCTTCACCCATTTCTTCTCGCTTTTCTTCTCCCCCTCTTTCATCCAAAATTCCTTTGCATTGCACATATTCACATGCTCCTCTATTTCTTGCACTTCCATTCCTAAATTGGTGTATTCATTGATAATGCCCACAGTCCGTGGCGACAAATCCCCCACCTTCTTGCTCCTCCCAAACTTCCGCCACAGCTTCTTCGGATTGTCCGCATAGACTATGGCATTGGCGACCACGCCGATATCCGAATAAAAGGAGTCCATATTATACCGACTGATCTCCTCGACTGTCAGCACATTCATCTGGACATCGTTCATACGTCTTGCAATAGGCCCCTTCGGCCGTTGCTGCAACTGGCTGAGGCGGGTCGCACCAGGCCACTTGCCTGGCAACATATACAACACGACATCAAGCATTCCCGGAAGCGGCTGCATCCCCTTCTTTCTGGCAACACACCGTTTCATTGCCCACGACATTGCATGATCCTCGTACTGCCAGATTCGCAGCGGCATGAAACGCGACCGTTTGCTCTGTCCTTCGATGCCAAGCAGAATTTCCTTCTTCTTACCATCCTCCTCCATTGTAATCACCTTCAGGATATCACGCACACGCTGACGGTACACAGTCGTCTTCACTCCACCGCCCTCGCGAGGCACGGGATGCTTGAGAGGCGTCGTCATGATCTGAACGGTATCCAACTCCCGCAGCTCATTTGGCTTGACAACGAAATGCTGTCTCCTGAACGCCAGATTGATGACATCCGCGAACACCAGAGCATCCGCCAGAAAGTCCCTCAATGACAAGTCTTTGTCCGCCATCCTGTTCCTCCAATAATCTGCTCATTATATAAAATAGTTTAATTTGACATTAAATCAATAAATTTTATGTAAAAAATGTTTTTTCGACATTTTCTATACAATACACCTCAATTTCAAAAATAAAAGCAATTAATAGAATATTTTTGCTTTTTATTTTAATCATAACAAATCATATAGAATCATCAAAAGTCATGCAAAATCATCAAGATTACAAGATATTATATCGTATGTTTCCAATCAAGATAAATGTTTGATTCTCATCACTATTTCTATATGAATCAACATTATTATTCAATTAATGCATTTTTTATCATTTTCATCCTCTAATATCATCACCAACATAAGTGCAATTTTCCATAACCATATTATATTATAAGTTGTATTGTTATCTTGATTACCGCAATGCCCTCACAGGCAGACACGCAAGGACCCCCGCCATGCCAAACAATCCAGCCCAAATCGCCGCACGCATCCGCGAACTCCGCGACATTCTCGAATATTCCTCCGTTGACGTCGCGGCGAAACTCAACATATCCGAAAAGGACTATCTGGACTTCGAAAACAACGTGAAATCCATTCCGATCAGCACGCTCTACGAGCTGGCCGATCTTTTCAATGTCGATTTCACCGTCCTTCTCACCGGTGAAGATCCAAAAATGGGAGATTACACCCTTGTCCGTGCAGGGCAAGGGGTTGACGTAGATCGCTACCCAGGCTACAGCTTCCAGTCGCTCGCCTACAACTTCAAGGGACGCATCATGGAGCCCTTGTACGTCTGTCTTGAACCGCATGAAGACGAAGCGCACGAAGCCAGCCTTGTCGCCCACGGCGGACAGGAGTTCAATCTCGTGCTCGAAGGCACCGTCAAGGTCGTTCTCGGCAAGCATGAATTCATCCTCAACGCCGGCGATTCGCTCTATTTCGACCCGCGCATTCCCCACGGCCAGCGTGCCGTCGGCGGCCCCGCGAAATTCGTCACCATCATTTCAAAAGATACGAAATAAAGCGAACCGCGCCGCCTGCGTCATCCACTTTTTTTGACATTAGTATTTCATTATGAGCATCTTAGATAAAATACTCCCGCGTCAGGATTTCAATTCATACGAAGATTTCAAGCAGAACTACAAGGTCATCATCCCCAAAGGCTTCAATTTCGGTTACGACTGCATCGACGCATGGGCGGCCGAACAGGATGACAAGCCCGCCCTCGCCTGGACAAATGACGAATCGGACGTTGTCAAAGTCTTCTCATTCGGTGACTTGAAGCGCATGTCCAACCAGGCGGCCAATTTCTTCAAATCACAGGGCATCCACAAAGGCGACACCGTCATGCTCATCCTCAAGCAGCGCGTCGAAGTCTGGGTCTGCATGATCGCCCTCCACAAAATCGGCGCCATCGTCATTCCAGCCACCTACCTGCTGACGGCGAAGGACATCATCTATCGTGCGCAAGCCGCTGACATCAAGATGATTGTCACCATCGACGATCCGATCATCACAGGGCATGTCATCGAAGCCATGCCCGGCTGCCCATCCGTCCAAAAACTGGCAGCCGTCGGAAATCGTATCCCCGATGGATGGCTGAACTACCGCACGGAAGTTGCCAAATGCTCCAACGAATGGCAGAAGCCCACGGGAGCCGACTACGCAGGCGAACACGACACAATGCTCATGTATTTCACCTCCGGCACGGCAAGCCATCCGAAGATGGTCATCCATGACTACACGCTTCCCATCGGCCATATCACCACCGCCAAATACTGGCAGCGCGTGGAGGAAGGCACACGACATCTGACGTCCTCCGACTCCGGCTGGGCGAAATTCGCCTGGGGAAAAATCTACGGCCAATGGATGTGCGGTGCTGTCATCGCCGCATACGACGAAGAAGGCAATTTCGAAGCGGCAAAGCTCCTCCGCGCCATGGACAGGCTGCAGATCACAACATTCAGCACCCCGCCGACCATCTACCGATTCCTAATTAAGGAAGATCTCTCGCAATTCGATTTCTCCCGTTTGAAGCAGTGCTCCATCGCTGGCGAACCGTTGAATCCAGAAGTTTACAATCAATGGATGAAAATCACGGGACTACCGCTTGTCGAAGGCTTCGGACAGACGGAAACCTCCGTCCTCATCGCCAATTTCCAGCCGTGGATCCCCATCAAGCCCGGCTCCACAGGCAAATTCTCGCCGATATTTGATTTGCAGCTGCTTGACGACGACGGCAAGCCCTGCGAAGACGGCGTACCAGGCAACATCGTCATCAAGAACGCCGTCGCCCAACGCCCCGTCGGACTTTTCCGCGAATACTACCGCGCACCGGACGCCATGGCCAAATCTTGGAAGAACGGCGACTACTACACGGGCGACATGGCATGGCGCGACTCCGACGGATACATCTGGTTCGTCGGCCGCAACGACGACGTCATCAAATGCTCCGGCTACCGCATCTCGCCTTTTGAGGTCGAATCCGCCCTCATGGAGCATCCGTGCGTGCTGGAATGCGCCGTCACCGCCGCCCCCGATCCGATCCGAGGACAAGTCGTCAAGGCGACCGTCGTGCTCGCCAAGCAGCGCGGCTATGTCGCCAGCCCCGAATTGGCGAAAGAATTGCAGAACCACGTCAAGAAGACGACGGCCCCATATAAGTATCCGCGAATCGTCGAATTCGTCGATGAACTACCCAAGTCCATTTCCGGTAAAATCCAGCGTGGAAAAATCCGCGAAAACGACAGCAAGGCATGAACTTTGGCAGAAAAAATTCCGCTGTTTTCTTGCAAAATGCAAATGATGAATTAATGTAAAATTGTTTTTCCAACGTTGCGGGCGTAGCTCAGTTGGTAGAGCGCCACCTTGCCAAGGTGGCTGTCGACGGTTCGAGTCCGTTCGCCCGCTCCATTCCGCATTTTCCAAATGCGGGCGTAGCTCAGTTGGTAGAGAGCCACCTTGCCACGGTGGCTGTCGACGGTTCGAGTC
>JAGCSE010000286.1 GCA_017964325.1 Victivallales bacterium
CCAGACGTTTACAAAACGTATCAGACAGCGACGAAACTGCAGCGCAACTGGGCGGCGAACGGCGCGTCGGGCGCCCATTCCGTCCGTCCGGAGACGCCTGTCTCGGCCGGTTGGATGCAGGGCTGGGGAGGCGGCAATACCGCGATGGAAGCTCTTGTCGCATCGTTGGATCTGAATTTCACGGACCGTCATTACTACGGCAATCCGGTCAACATGATGCAACAGGTAAAAGACGTGGATCTGCGCGTTCTGGGCAAGCCGGTGCTCGTCGGCGAATGCGGCGCGAAGAACCATCCGACGTTCAAAAGCAGCGATCCGTGGGGCAACGGCGACGACGATGAAAGCTATGACTACCGCTTCCGCTATCTTGTCTCCCACGCCTTCGGCATGGGCTGCACGGCGTTGCTGTCGTGGCATTGGCGCGATCCGATGGAAGGCATCTTCCCCTGCGGTCTGGTCCATTCCACATGGGTGCCGCGCCCGACGGCCGCATTGTACAAGCGGATGGCGGAGACGTTCGGAAAACTGGAACTCGTTGACAATCCGCCAGATACGGTTCTTCTTCTCGGCGATTCCTTGCGCCATACGGCACTGCGGCAGCAGGTGATCAACGCGGAGCATCGCGCGTCGCAGACGCTGATGTGGCTCGGCGCGAATTTCTCCGTGCTGCCGGATTCCGAACTGGGCAGACTGCCCGAATCCGTGAAAGTCTTGATCTATCCAGTGCCCTATGTCGCGTCGGATGAAGTATATGACGCATTGCAGGCGTTTGTGTGGCGCGGTGGGACGCTGTGGCTGTCCGGCGATATTTCCATTGAGAAGCCCGGAAGCGTGAAAGACGGTCGGCTGATGGAGCTTTGCGGCGTAGAAACAAATCATGCACAGCCTCTGGAGGTTGCCAAAATCACGTCGTTGTCGGCGATGACGCAACTAAAGGAGATGGCTGGAACTTATTGTTATATTCATAAGTCCGGTTATGTCAACTACTGTGCCACCCCTCTGGAATTGGACGGAAAAAATGATCAGACATTGAAGTATTTCTACGGCAAGGTTTTAGCGTTTGCAGGCGCGTCCATGACGCGCCGTTCGGAAGATTCCGACAAGCTGGAGACGTTCCGCGTGCCAGGCAAAAACGCGACGGGATGGGTCTTCTGGAACGGCGGTACGGAAGACGTGACCGTCACACGGGACGGCCATTCCATCACCATCTGTCCGAAACACATTGGTTATTTGCAGATTGCCAATGAGTTAAGTGAACTGCAAGTGCGCGAGGAGCTTTAGTTTTCTCCTTTTCACATTCCATGATGGCAGGTAATATGGATTTTTGAAATATGTTCGAAAAAACAAATCTGTCTTGTGTTGAATACGACTGCTTTTATGAATAAAAAGTAAAGTGCGGCAATATGGCTTTTTTTTGACTAGAACATACGGATCTTATAAAGCAGATAACGGAATACCTGTAGCTTACAATCCAGAACTATGCGATGACGTCGATCAATGGCGAAGCCATTAGGTTCTAGTAACAGAAACGCGGATTTTTTCATCCGCGTTTCAGCATTTTTGTTTGAAACAGGATGATTTTCATGGAACATCACGTTTGTGCTCTTTTGGGAAACGAAGGGCTTGAATAACAACGGAGGGAAGATTAAATTTAGTAAAGTATTGTTCCCTATGCTAAGCTAGTATTATCTTGTTGCAAAAATAATGAAATGAATAGTTTTAATAGCCTTTGTTGTTAAATGATACAGGAAACATATTCAAGTCAATTTCATTGAAGCCGATAACTATTGTTCATAGAGTAAAGCAACATCAAAATGCCGTAACCTGCAAGGAGGAGAAAAATGGATGATATTTTGGTTGAATCCGCATTGATTCATCAAAAAGCGGAAAAACTTTTGCGTGATTTTCGGATTGTCGAGATGTGGGAAAGCATTGGAGCGGAGGTGCGGACGGTTGGCTCCTTCCGCTCCAATTTGATGATAGACAAGGATATAGACCTGCATATCTATACAAAGGAGCTTGATGCGGCGAAGACGTTTCAGGCATTGGCGCCGTTTCTGGGAGATTCACTTGTCATCAAATGCAAGTTCATCAACGGCAAGGAAACGGATGAGCATTGCCTGGAATGGCATATCGCTCTGAAATATTCCTCAGATGAAATTTGGACATTGGACATGATCCAGATTCTAGCAGGCTCCGCCTTGGACGGCTTTTTCGAAGAGACGACAGACGCCATCATCAGGGCTTTGACTCCAGAAACACGTGTGACGATTTTGAAATTGAAAAAGGCCGCTCCCGTAGGCAATTACATCTGTGGCATTGAATTCTACAAAGCTGTCTTGCAAGACCATGTGACGACATGGAAGGAATTCACCAAATGGCGTGAAAACAACCCTTTGGAGAGCATGATGGATTGGAGGCCAAAGGCCTGAAGGCCTTGATGCTTTTAGCCTGTATTTTTCAACATTGATTCAAGGCAATACAAAATTGAAGAATTCATCCATCTGAAGTTTGGTGAAGGTTGAAAGTCTTTCATGATGGAGTATTTTCTTCTTCTGACTGGTGTTTTGTTTCCTTTGCTGAGAGAAAACATTTTTCAAGATATAAGAAAAGGTGTTGTCATGGAATTAGGCAGACGAGATTTTCTGAAGAAGACTTCTTTGGTGGCGATGGCCGTTGTCGGCGGAATCCACGCGGCTGAAGGTCTGATGCGGGAGGAAGACATCAAGGCGCTTCAACGGGAGCTTGACGCCATACCGGGCAGGGAGTTCCAAAAATTCCGTGATTTCGGACCGTCGCTCGCCGCAGAAGAACGGGATGCGTTGTACGCGAAATGGCCTGTTCTGCGCCGTTATGACGACGCGTTTTTGAAAATCATGCGGCAAATGGAGGCAGTGGAGGTCACGGATCGGCCCGCCGTCTGGTACGTGTACAACATGGGCGTGATCGTGAAGACGCCCAAGTCGCTCTTTTCCATTGACCTCAGCCATCGTCTATCGACAATGCTGGCGGACAAGTTTGATTTCGTGATCATCACTCACAACCATTTTGATCACTACACGGAGAAGCTCTATCAGGCGATGAACTCACGCCATAAAACGGTCATTCAGAATTTCCTAGACAATTACGGGGCGTGTCTGCGCGTGAAGGGCGGTCTCGGTGGATTCTCGCGCGGTGAATGCCGCTACAAGATCAAGGATGTCGCGATACACACATACGAGACCAACCACAACCATCTGTTGAAGGGCTTCGTCATGCCCGTGGAGGTACATGTGGGCGATTACACGATCCTCCATGTCGGCGACACGTTCAACACGGGCGATCTGAAACCAGAACGGACGCCCGATCTGTTCATCCACCATGCATGGTGCTGGGGGCCTTCCAACCAGACGATGGACGGCATCAAGGCGTTCCATCCGAAATGCGCCGTGATCGCCCACCACTGTGAATTGGGACATAATCGGAAAACTGGCGGCGGAGCAGTGCCGCTTGCCAGCGCATACGCGCGGAAGGCCAAAGTGGAAGCCGCTGGCGCCCACGCCATTGCGCCGTTCTGGGGCGACCGAATTGCATAGAAGCCATTGGCAACTGTCTCACAAGACGTGTTGGCCTGTTTAACTGGTCTTGTTATTAAGCTCTGAAATCTTCCCAAATTTCGGATATGCCTGTTTGTGGGTATATGGATTCTTTGGGAGATTTTTCAGGAAATGTCCTTCTACACGGGTTCTCTTTCCAAGATTGCAGTGTCCATTTGAAAAAACAACTAGAAAACAGAGCTATCCCCGTTCTTGCCAAACAGATGTTTACAAGGGGAATGCCTTGATTTATTAAGCACCCTTTTTGTGTATAAAAAAATATTCAGGTTCAATTCCTTCAAAAGCTTTCGAAACAGGGGTGGAGGTAGTGTTATGGCTTCTTCTGAAATATAAGCAATATTTGTGTAAAACAGGTAAAAAACGGGTGTTTTTTGATCAATTTGCATTGAATATACAAAAATATAAGCTATATTATGTATGTGTCTTGAACGTGAAGTATCTCATCAAGAAAAAAAGAAGAGGTTCGAAATGCCAACTGATGATTGCTGGTGGACAGTAGAAGAATTGAGCCATTATCTCAAGGTTACCAATGACACGATATATAAATGGATTGAAACAAAGAATCTTCCTGCCAAGCGCATAGGCAAAAAATGGCTCTTCAAAAAAGAGGAGATAGATTCTTGGATGCAAGGAAATGCATATATTCCACAAAGTGAAAAGGAATAATCAACGCAATGAAGAGATTGACATATATTACTCTGTTCAGCAGTGCGGGCGTTGGTTGCTATGGCTTCAAATTAAATGGGTTTGAATGTATTGCCACGAATGAGTTGCTTGAAGCCAGACTCGATGTGCAACGCGCAAATCATAAATGCAAATATCCATCCGGATATATTGCCGGTGATGTTCGTTTGGAAGAAACGCAAAAAAAACTTTTTGATGAAATTGACAGGTGGAGAAACAATGAAGGAGTGAATCAAGTAGATGTTGTTTTCGCCACTCCTCCGTGTCAAGGAATGTCAACTGTGAATTATAAGAAAAACGATAAGGAGCAGATCCGTAATTCACTGGTAGTCCAGGCCATCAAAATAATCTGCCAGGTGCAGCCTAAAGTATTTGTATTTGAGAATGTCAGGGCATTTATGAAAACAATTTGCACTGACCTTTCTGGAGAGGATGTTCCTATCAGCGAGAGTATTTCTCGCAATCTTTCAAAAGAATACAATATTTACCATAAGATTATAAATTTCAAGGATTATAGTGTGCCATCCAGCCGTCCAAGAACCATTGTCATCGGCGTGAGCAGGCAACTATCGTGGATTTCCCCCTTGAATCTATTTCCAACTAGACAGCGTGAGATTAGCCTTAGGGAGGCAATCGGTGATTTCCCCCCATTAGAGTATGGTCAGAAGGATCCAAATGATTTTCTGCATTTTGCCAGACCATTTCCTGAATACCAACTTGAATGGATTGCCGATTTGAAGGAGGGACAAAGCGCTTTTGAAAAACCAGAGGAACGGCAACCATCTAAAATAGACAAGGATGGCAAACGTGTTATTCTGAAAGGCGCATATATGGGGAACAAATATAGAAGGCTTGTATGGGACAAGCCATGTTCCTGCATTGCAACACGAAATGATATTTTGAGTAGCCAAGATACCATACATCCTCGTGACAACCGTGTTTTAAGCATTCGTGAGCTAATGCGTTTGATGACGATTCCAGATAATTTTATGTGGACAGATCACGACCATGAAGTCACCGTTGCTACTGCTGAAAGCTACCTTGCCAACCATGAGCTGAATATACGTCGTTGCATAGGTGAAGCAGTGCCGACACAAATTATAAAGGACATATCAGGGAAAATCAGATATGAATTTGAAAAAGATGAACGGGTATCCGCTCCGCTCACACAAGGAGAATTGTTTTCAATCATTAAAGATTTGAATCCTGAATATGATAAGGTGAAAATCCTTATTTCATCAAAAATTGATGAAGTTATTCTTCCTCAACTGATTTCGCTCTATTCAAACAGTGATATGATAGAAATAGAAGTCATCGATAATGAATCTATCTCATCTGACCAGAAAACAGGACAAAATGCAAGCAATATCTCTATCAGGAAAATAAATAAACTGAATAATGAAAAATATACTCTTTCAATCATTGATACTACTTATGGAAATGGTTGGGATAATCTGTCATGGTCAATAGAAAAAGCCGAAGAGATTGTTTTAATCACCAAAAAAAGTTTCCTGTTTTTGTCAGACTACGAAAAGACAAGAAAACAACTTGCAGGTTATGGATTGGCAAGGATCTGTGAAATCAACAACAGTGAGACAATATCATTGCATTTCATCAATAAATGGAATGGCAATGTAATCATAGAAAACTGGAATACGCAAGAAATAAAAGAAACGGATCAAAACAATGTCCGTCTAGAACATTTATGGACGCTATATGCAGATAACGAGTTCTTGAGATACAAGAATTCATTGGATTTGGGAGTCTATATTTTTCCAAACAAAGAAGAGAATATAGCAAATACATATACTGAATTTCTGAAATATGTTGAAAAACTACCAGCAGCCAATCTTTTTGTAAAACGAGATCAATCGCTCTATTCCTCTCCAGATTTTGAAAAATACATTGATACACTTCGTAGTCATTCAAAAACGGTCATAGTTCTTGATGATTCTTTGGTGTACTATATTGGTGTACGCAAAATCTTGGAATAATCTCAAAAAGAAATAATCATGGATACAATTGATACAACCATCCTTAACCAATTGATTGTCGGCAGGGTTGAACCACACATATATGCCTTTTCCACTGAATCAATTCCAAACTATCTGAAAGTTGGCGATACATATCGTCCAGTAGCTGTCAGACTCAATGAATGGCGTAGGTTTTATCCAAATTTGGAACAACGGTATGTACACATTGCTCGTCTCCCTAACGGCTCTATTTTCAGGGATTATGCAGTACATACATATCTCGAAAAGGACAAGGGACACAAGCATCTATTGGAAGGTGAAATATCTGTCCCATATTATTCCAGGGAGTTCTTTAAGGATGTGGTTCCAGAGGAAATCAACGAGGCTATAGCTGATATCCAGCGAAGTGCGGAAGAAAATGATGGAAAATACCAATTCTACTCTCCTGATTTACTTCCTGTTACCTACTCATTCAAGCGAAGCGATATAATTTTTAAGCCACGGCCCAATCAGGACGAGACAATCGAGCGTTTTGTCACTGCTGTCAAAAACGGCAGAACAAACCTCCTAATGTACGCCGTCATGCGGTTTGGTAAATCATTTACTGCATTGTGTTGTGCCGATAAAATCAATGCCAGCCTGATTGTTGTTGTTTCTGCCAAGGCTGATGTCAAAAATGAGTGGAAGAAAAATGTAGAAGTCCCAAAGAATTTTGTCAATTATATATTTCTGGACAGTACCTCGCTTCTAAATGATGAAAAAATTATAAAGTCAACCATTGAAATAGGGAAGAAAGCTGTTGTTTTCTTGACGCTCCAAGATCTACAAGGTGATGAAATCAAGGCAAAGCACAAGGAAATATTTGAGAATCAGGTAGATTTGTTAATTATCGATGAAACACATTTTGGAGCGCGTGCCGCAGAGTATGGCAAAGTTCTTGTTGCTTCTGGTGTAAAACAATCTTTATATCTCAAAGAAATGAAAGATGGTGATTTTGCGGACGAATACGATGAATGTCACAAGGCATTTAATGCAAAAGTCCGCCTTCATTTGTCTGGCACACCATATAGAATCTTGATGGGTGATGAGTTTACACGTGAAGACATCATCGCTTTCTACCAGTTTTCAGATGTTGTAGATGCGCAAGAGGCATGGAACAACGCAAATCTTTGCAAGGATAATGTCAAAGAATGGGATAACCCATACTATGGTTTTCCCCAGATGATTCGTTTTGCCTTTACTCTCAATAAATCAGCGAGATTGAAATTGGAGGAATTACGCAGGCAAGGTATAACATACGCCTTCTCCGAACTATTCCGTCCCAAATCCCTCGTAAAGGCAAGTGATGGAAAACATAAGCAGTTCATTCATAAGGATGAGATTCTTGAATTATTTAAAGTGATTGATGGTGTTCAAGATGATGACGAACTTCTTGGATTCTTGAATTTGCCTCAAATCAAGCAAGGGAAGATGTGTCGCCATATTGTATGTGTCCTTCCTTATCGAGCTTCCTGCGATTCTTTGGAAACACTTTTAAAGGATTATTCCGCTTTCTTTCTTAATCTTGCGGAATATGAAATCATTAACATTTCTGGTGTGGATAATGAAAAACTTTATCCAGATACCAATGCCGTGAAACAGAAAATCACTTCCTGCGAAAAGAATAATAGAAGGACTATCACGCTCACTGTAAATCGTATGCTGACTGGTAGCACGGTCGAAGAGTGGGACACCATGCTCTATTTCAAGGACACTGCATCACCGCAGGAATATGACCAGGCTATTTTTCGAATACAAAATCAATACATAAAGTCATTTATTGATGAAAATGGAGAAATAGTTCAATACAATATGAAGCCCCAGACACTTCTTGTTGATTTTGATCCTGCTCGGTTATTTCGTCTTCAAGAGCTAAAATCCCAATTTTATAACGTAAATGTCGAACAGAATGGAAATTTGAAATTGGAAGAACGTATAAGGCATGAATTGCAGATATCTCCTGTAATTGCTTTAAACAAGGGAAAGTTGCATGAAGTTACACCTGCCAATATAATGGATGCAGTCCGTAATTACTCTCAAAATAAAAGCATCAGGGATGAAGCGACAGATATACCTTTTGATGCGAATCTTTTGGAAATTGATGAAATCAAGGCCGCAATAGATAAACTAAAAACCATTGATGATAATAAAGGATTCGATATTCAACCAGTTGAAGGAGATGAAGACATAATAACTCCACCTCATCCAGAAGATAATGGACCTCAAGATGGAGGAGGTGAAGATGATAGTTCAAAAATAAATGGCAAGGATGATTCACATCCATTGAATGAGGATGAAAATGTCACTTTTCAGAAAAAACTAGCGACCTACTATTCGCAGATTCTCTTTTTTGCTTATTTGACTGATACAGAAGTTAAGTCGCTGGAGGAGATTATTGCTTCCATACCAAACAATGAAAACAATCAACGAATTGCAAAGAATGTGGGGTTGAAAATTAGTATTCTTTCTCTTATTCAGAAGAAATGCAATCCATTCATTTTAAGTAAATTGGATTATAAGATTCAAAATATAAATTCCCTTATGCGCGACACTGGCCTATCTCCCTTGGAAAGAGCGCAGGTCGCAATGAAGAAATTCTCGCGCTTTTCAGAATCAGAGGTTGTCACGCCACATCATGTGACGATGGATTTGGTTAACTTGTTGCCGACCAAAGAAATGTCGCAAAATTATAAAATTCTTGATATTGCTTCATTGCAAGGCGAATTCACTTGTACATTATGCCAAAAATTTGGAGATGGAATAAAGAGAAGGATATATGCGTTGCCCACCTCACGATTAAGCTATGAATTGACTCGAAAAATATATAGTTTGCTAGGGATTCCATTAGACCATATTATTCATGACTTTACCACATATAATTTGCTTGGTGAGGACCGTGAAAAGCTTATAGAAAAAGTACATGACTTGCATCCAGATGTTATAATTGGGAATCCTCCATACAATTATGATGGTAAAATTGTTTATGGGCAGTTTGTTGAAATTGCAAAATCAATAAATCCAAGATTCATTTCTATGCTTATTAAAGCCAATTGGTATTCAGGAGGACTAAAATTAGACGATTTCCGGAACAGTATGTTAAGTGAACATCGAATTAGAATAATACACGATTATCCTGATCCAGATACTTATTTTAAAGGGCCAACTACTCTTCGTGGTGGTATTTGCTATTTCCTTTGGGATTCAGAATATGATGGAAAATGCCTTATTTACAATCATATCAATGGAAATACCAATAGCATGAAACGTTTTTTAAGAGAAGGAAATATAGATATTTTCATACGCTACAACCTAGGCATTTCCATTTTGAAAAAAGTGTCAGCCATGAAAGAGGAATCCATCATGGAAAAAGCTTTTACGCGAAATGCGTTTAAGTTAGGGTCAAATAATACAGAATATAAATTGCAAGCATCTGATAAGGCTTGCTATAAGTTATATTTGCCTAGAGAAAAGCAAGGCTACTTTACAAGGGAACAAATTCCGCATAATTTCAAGGTAGTGTTGCAATGGAAGGTCCTTGTTGCCAAAGCAAGTCCTGGTGATGATACCATACCTCATGGTGTTATAAGTCATCCAATTGTTTCTGAACCCAATTCACTTTGTACAGATTCTCATTTGGTTGTAAGGGTAATGCCTTCTGAAATAGAGGCAAAGAACCTTGCCGGTTATATGTCCACAAAGTTTTTTCGTTTTATGATGCTTCTTGCGAAGAATAATCAAAATATGACAAGAGAAATATTCCGTTTTGTTCCTGTGCAAGATTTCAGCAAGAAATGGACTGATGAAAAGTTATTTAAGAAATATGGATTTACTGATGAGGAAATAGCGTTTATTAATCTTGTAATTAAAGATTGGAGGAATTAGAATATTCTAAACTGCATTTTTTGCAATATGATTTTCCATCATGATGGAGTATTTTATATTGGAATAATGAACAAGAAGATAATCAACCAAAGAGGATTGAAGGACAAGTATGAACGGCTAAAGCTTGTGACACGCTATGACTTACTCATAGCCTAATCCACTGTTTGGATAGGAGTTTCCAATGAAAAGCAAAATTGATGAAGTGGTGACTGTTAGCAATCTGCGTTCCGCTGCGGGAGACCGTTCCTATTTACGGGGCCAAGAGTACTTTGAGGATGGTGCGGTGCATTTTATGTGTTGCGACGGCGAACAGTTGACGGCGGAAGTCCATGGAACGCATGTCTATCATGTTCGCATCACCAATAATGATGGATTCCTTACAGGGGAATGCAGAAGGCTACAGATGGAACAGATGAATGTGGCTAAACTATAAAAACATGACAGAACCTGACGATGTTTGCGGTTGATGCAAACTGTCGCACAGAGTGCGAATTTCGTGTGGCATCTTTGCGGACAAAAATGGTGGATGAGTTGTTTTTTACGCAAAAGGGATTAAGTTTTAACAAAGTATTGTAGAAAACAAACCATCATCATAAAAAAGGCATTGACGAAAGATGAGAAAGCGTGGATTTTTGACGGGATTGTGCCTGTTAGCGTGCTGTGCAGGAATGGAATTGGAAGCGGCTGTGCGACCGGCCGTTCCGTTCACCGTTCGAGGCGGGTTGCCGAATTTCTATCGCAAGGCGGAAGCTGGAAGCGGGACGGTGAAGGTTGGCTATTTTGGCGGAAGTATCACGGCCGCAAATGGTTGGCGCGTTCAAACGCTCGCTTGGATGAATGAGACGTTCAAAGGCGTCAAATTCGTGGAAATCAACGGCGCGATTTCGGGCACGAACTCGTCGTTGGGTGCGTATCGTCTTCAGCAGGATGTACTTCAGCATAAACCGGATTTGGTGTTCGTGGAATTTGCCGTAAACGACGGAGGTCCTGAAGAAGTGGAAATCCGCTCGATGGAGGGGATTGTGCGGCAGATTTGGCGTCGCAATCCGGAGACGGATGTATGCTTTGTCTATACGATGACGGGCAATATGCTGAAGGAGTTCGAGGCGGGCAACCTGCCGCGAGTTGCGGGAATGATGGAAGGCGTTGCGGACTACTACAAGATCCCGAGCATTCACATGGGTTTCCATGTGGCGGAACTGCATCGGGGGGGCAAGTTGGTCTTCCAGTCGAAAGAGGACGAGGTAACTCGTCGCAAGATATTGGAAGAGCAGGGGATATGGCATTTCACGGGGGACAATGTCCATCCATTCGGGGACACGGGGCATCCGCTTTACACGGAGGCTGTGAAGGAGGGCTTCAAGGCGATCCGCGAAGCTGTCCAACCTGCGGTTACGAAACATGAACTGATTGCTCCCATGCGGGCAGACAATCTCGAAAATGCGAAAATGGTGACGATTGAGCCATGGATGCTGAAGGGAAAATGGCGTAAGATGGACTCGAAGACGGAGCAGCCCGCGAAGCAGATGGTGTGGCGGATGCCGAACTTGTGGGTCGCGGAAAGCATCGGTTCCAGCATTGAATTCAAGTTCAAGGGGACGGAAGTGCGCATCTACGATTTGTCGGGGCCAGATTGCGGCATTGTGGCATATACCATTGATGGCAAACGTCTTGGACAGAGTGTCAGAATGACAGGCGGCTATTGGTCTGACTGCTACATTCTGGGGACGGTCGATGCAGGGCGGAATTTGGAGGATGCCGTTCATACGGTGAAAGTCGAAATCATGCCCGAACCGATTCCAGACAAGTTGAAATTTTTGAACAACAGTCCGAAATACAAGAACATGACGGCGGAGGAGCTGGCGGCATCCAAATTCAACAAGCAGAATTGGTACATCAGCAATGTTCTGATAGTCGGAGATATCGTTAAGTAGTTGGTTTGTGGTTAGTGTCCGGGATGGTTGCGCTTCTGCGCGGCCATTGGCTAATGTATGGAGATGAAAATGTTTTACATAGGATGTCACTTGTCTGCGGCAGGCGGATTCACGGCGATGGTGCGCGATGCCTTGTCGATTGGCGCGAATGTTTTCCAGTTCTTCACGCGAAATCCACGCGGCGGCAGTGCGAAGGCAATCAAGCAGTCGGATGTGGATGCGTATCTTAAATTGGCGTCGGAGAATGGTTTTGGAAAGATTTTGGCCCATGCTCCCTATACGTTGAATGGATGTTCTGCGGACGCGTCCATCCGAAAATTCGCACGTGACACGATGGCGGATGATTTGCAGCGGATGGAATATGTGCCTGGAAATATGTATAACTTCCATCCTGGCAGTCATGTACAACAGGGAATCGATGTTGGCATCGACTACATTGTGGAAATGTTGAATGACATCCTGTTCGAAAAACAGCAGACAACGGTGCTTTTGGAGACGATGGCCGGAAAGGGCTCGGAGGTCGGTGGAAAGTTTGAAGAGCTTCGGCGGATTCTAGATCGTGTGAAACTAACGGACAAGATGGGAGTCTGCTTGGATACATGTCACGTCAGTGACGCTGGATATGATATAGTCAACGATTTGGACGGCGTGTTGGCGGAGTTCGACCGCGTCATCGGCCTGGAAAGGCTGAAGGCCATCCATTTGAACGACAGCATGAATCCGCTTGGCGCTCATAAAGACCGCCACGCGGTGATTGGCGGCGGTTCATTGGGCTTGGATGCGTTGGCACGCGTCATTAATCATCCACAGTTACGTGATCTTCCGTTCTATTTGGAGACGCCAAATGAGCTGGAAGGCTATGGAAAGGAAATAGCGTTGTTGAAAGGCAAACGCCTTTCTTAATGATTAATGATTAATATAATTTTTTAAATTTGGAGAAAAGATGAGTATGCAGCGGATGATAGTATTGATGATGGCTTGTGCGACGGCGTTTACAGCGTCAGCGGAGTCGCTTATAAACGGACATTTCAGGGGGAACGCGAATCAGCAGGGGATTCCGTCGGGATGGTTCAATGATTCTCCAGCAAGTGTTGACGGGACGTATGAGACAATGCAGGAGGCGGGCATCGGCATGGTTCGTCTTCGCCGTGCAACTCCTTCAAACATTTACTATTTCCGTATCTCACAGAATGTGAGCAATGTCGAGGCCGGGGGGACGTATGATTTCAGCGTGTGGGTGAAGGGAAAAGGCGAGCCGCAGATCGTGGTGTATGGTTTTCGGCCTGACGGCTCGTATTCATCGAAGGTGCTGGCACCTGAACGTCAGGGAGATTTCTGGCAGCGCATCCATTATCGTTTTGAGGCGGAGCCAAACGCGACATCTTTCAAGATATCATTGATTGCAGGCAAGGATGGCGAAGACGTGTATTTCCGCGATGTGTCGCTGCAGCATTTGAGTGGTGCGCCGCAATGCGTGTTGAAAAGGCTGTCTGTTGATCCGGAGAACAAAATGAACTGGGAGGATGCCGTGTGGCGGGAGGCCAGCGAGTCGGGCCCGTTTACGCTTCTTGCTACCAAATATGGAGAGCCACAGGCGGCGACGGCGGTTCGCTTTGGGCTGTACGGCAAGACGTTGTGCATCCTGTACCGTTGCGAAGAGACGGATTTCGACAATGTCATCAATGGTGTTCAGAGTTGGGACAACGACATCATTGAGTTCTTTCTGGAAGATCCGAAAACGAAAGACGCCTACCATTTTGGCATCACAAGCGATGGCAATGAATATGCGCAGGTGGAGGTAGGCGCTACAGTAGGCTATTATACAGAATGGTATTCGAATGCGACGAATCTACTCGGCAAGAAGAAAAACATCCTTCCAAAATGGCATAAGAATTTCAAGCGGGCGGGCGACTGCTGGTATGCGATGCTGAGCATCGAGCTGCCCGAACAGTTCTTCGGGGGGACGCGTCAGTGCAAAATGCTGTTCGCACGATCGCGCAAGTTGAAGAACCTCGTGGAAAACAGCACATGGGGGCATACGAAGCAGCATTTCTTCCGCAACAGCGAAGGATATGTGACGGTCGTGATTCCAGCTGGTGGTGAAACGGCGAAGAAGAAGACGGTTGATGTTCCGCCTGAGGCGAAGCCGAATGGCCAAATCGTACCGAAACCGAAGCAGGGACGCATCGGCTCGAAGCATGTCCGCGAGTCGATTCCGTTGAAGGTCTATGCAGGTGACGGCGCAGAGAAGGCGTTTTTAGTCATGGAGCGCGTCTATCGGTTGAGATTCGGCGTGGCGATTCAGAAAGTCGAGAATGCGAAGGAGGCGGCTGTCATTTTGAAATTGACGGACAAACTTGCGTGGGGCGGCTATGATAAGCTGAAAGACTGGCAGAAGGCGGAAGCATACACATTGGAAAGCAGCAAGACGGCGACGTTGGAGGCGACGACACATCGTGGGCTTGTCTATGCAATCCAGTCGCTTGCGCAGTTGAGCGGCATGAGCGGCGGGCAGCTTTTCCGCCTGTATGCGACGATTCAGGACTGGCCGGACATGCAGTATCGCGGATGGCATGTCATTGCTCCTGAAACGACGGCGAACGTCCCCGAGGCAGAGCGGATGATCGACTTGATGGCGGCGCTGAAGATGAACTGGCAGTCCGTCCAGTTCGACAACCGTTTGAAATATGACCGCCATCCTGACTTGTCAAAGTCCAACGCCGCTACGAAGGAACAGCATAAGGCTCTTGGCAAGTTGTTGGATTTGTATGGGATGGATGTCATTCCCATGACGCAGTGCCTCTCTCATTTCAACTATTTCCTGACGAAGCCAGAGATGAAGGAATACGCGGAAGTAAAGGAGCCCGCCGCAAACGCTCATGTGAAATTCTGGAACTACTGTCCGCGCCATCCAGAAATCCACAAGATTATCTTCGATTTGATTGAAGAGCAGCTGGAATGCTATCCGCAGGCGAAATGGTTCCATGTCGGTCTGGATGAAATCACATTCGAGCCGTTTGGCGTCTGTGACCGTTGCAAGGGCACAAGCTGCGGAGATTTGCTGGCGGAGGAGATTCTCCGCTTGCACGAATTCTTGAAAAAGAAGAATTTGCGGATGTGTATGTGGGGCGACCAACTCCTGAAGGAGCATAACGGCGCAGGCAAATACAATACAGCGGAGGCATTGCCGAAAATCCCGAAGGATGTCGTCATCTTCGACTGGCATTATGGCGAAGGCGAGAAATACCCTTCCGTGGAATTCTTCAAAAAGAATGGATTTGACGTGATTTCCAGCGGATGGTATTACCCATTGAACATCACGAATTTCCTGAGCGAGACCTTCAAGCAGGATGTCATTGGTTTCGGCGGGACGACATGGTATTCGATATCAGCCATCCGCGAAAGCCATCAGTTGATGAGCGGTTTTGTGCTGGCCGGCGAAAGGAGCTGGACGCGCAATGACGCACCGCTATCGACATTGGATTATGATGTAATGGAAATGTTTAGAAAACTTTACGATGGCGCGGATGCTCGCGTAGCGAAAAAGTGCCGCCCGTTGGATATCGCGCCATGGTGCAATATGGCGTTAAATGGCGATGCGCCAAATGGTTGGCTTGGGTTGTCCACAGAATATGACGTGTCATCACTGCCGAAAGGCCTTGGATGGTATGGCGGTCTGCCATTTGAGATTGTGGATGCGCAGAAGGCGGCCGTTGCACTGTCATGCACAAACGGCGACGGATGGATGGACGCAGCGTGGCAAATTCCTGTTGGTGGGAAAGTTATGGGGCTGGCGTTTTTGCTGACGACGGGCCGTCAGCCGTTGCCGCAACGCGAACTGTACGATTCAACTGGCCGCAATCCGAGGATTCCCGCGCATTACGTCATCCATTATGAAGATGGCAGCATTATGGAAGTGCCTCTGAAATGGGATATTGCGGTTTCCGATTGGAATACGCAGTTCGGTGGTGCCCGTGCGCCAATCGTTTGGCGCAAGACTGCGAAGGACGGCACGCTTGTCTCGCTGGTGGCCTACACATGGTGGAATCCCAAGCCCGAACTGGCCGTGCGGGCAATCGACTTTGTCACGAATCGCGATAAAGTGCAGCCTGTGTTGCTCGGCGTGACGGCCATTGAAGAGTAACCTGCTACTATTCAACAAGTAATAAAAGAAGCTACTAGAGCTTCTAGATGTGCGAATACGGAATGGATTATGAATGATGATTTGAATTTTGTAAAACGATGTTGGGTGGAGGTTGATTTGCATATCCTGCTGGAAAACCTCCGCCTGTATCGCGAGAGCTTGCAGTCGCCGCATGAAATCATGGCGGTTGTGAAGGCAAATGCCTATGGGCATGGAGACGTGCGGGTGGCGACGGCTTTGCAGGAGGCGGGAGTACGGCATTTCGCCGTATCGAACATTGAAGAAGCCGTCGGATTGCGGCAGGCGGGGGTGACAGGCCAGATTTTGATTTTGGGCTACACGCCATGCGATCAGGCTAAGCGTCTTGTCAATAACGATATCACGCAGGCGATTGTCGATGATACATACGCGAATGAACTGCGCAAATGCGGTTTGCGCGTAAAAGTGCAGGTTGCGTTGGACACAGGCATGAACCGAATCGGGTTGGATGCAGAGAATCCCGAAGAATGCGAACGTCTTATCCGTCAGTACGCCAACGATTTCGATTTGACAGGGCTTTTCACGCATCTATGTGTTGCGGATACGGACGAAGAATCGTGCCGTGTGTTTACACAACGACAGGAAGCGTTGTTTGTGGCTGTGGCAGAACGAGTTGCAGATTTGAAGCTGCCGTTCGTCCATTGCCTTAACTCAGCCGGTGGATTATGGCATGACTGTCGCACAAGCGGCCTTGCACGGCTGGGGATTATCCTCTACGGATTGAAACCCGACTATGCAAATACCTTGCCTATAGGCATTAAGCCCGTTCTGGAATGGAAGACGGTCGTTTCCATGGTGAAAACTGTACATGCGGGGGAGACCATCGGTTATGGTCGGACATACCATGTTAAAAAGGACATGACAGTCGCGACGTTGCCAGTTGGCTATGCGGACGGTTATAACCGTTTGCTGTCCAACAAGGGACGTGTGTTCATCCATGGTTGCGCCGCACCGATTGTCGGTCGGATTTGCATGGATCAGACGCTCGTTGATGTCACGAACATTCCAAATGTGCGAATGGGTGACGAAATTGTTCTGCTGAATCGCGGCGGTTATACGGCGGATGACATGGCGGAGGAACTGGGCACAATTGGCTATGAAATCGTTTGCGACATATCTGCTAGAGTAACAAGAATATATGTATAATGCTCCTGTAAGGGAGAAAGTGGAGATGCGAGACATGAGGCACGTTTTTCTCGCATCTGCTTTAGACATTTAGTTATTTTCTGCTTTGGTAGTGTGTTTTGATGGTCTTCCAGATGACGGCTGCGGCGAGACGCGAGCCAGTGGGGGAGGCGTGTTCGCCATCAGGGCGGTACATCTCAAGGGCTGGATTTTCATTGAGCAGTTTCCACCATTCGACTCCGACGGGGGCGAGGAGTGCGTTGATTTCCTGTGCGCAGGTCGTGTAGGCGTTTGTCAATTCCGCCTGCTGTTCGGGATGTCCTTTCTTGGCCCATGTCATGTACATGACTGGCATCGAGCCAGCGGCCTTGATCCATTCGCCAAGTTTTGCAACTGCTTCGTGCATCGGTTGTTCTGGACCGAATGGATGTGTGTATTCCTGAAGGATGACATAGTCGTAGTGACCATGCAGGATGTTGAATTTGACCTGAGGCTCCTTGACGTGCTGCGAAAGCCGCCAGCCGCCGAGAGTCAGCATGGTGACATCGCAGCGAACGTTGTCTTTCTGGGCTTCTTCGACAAAGAGTTGGGGCATATCGTTGACGTAAGTATGGCTGTTGCCGATGAATAGGACTTTGATGTCGGTTTGATGTTGTGGTCGGACAGCGGTTTGTCCTTCAAGATTGAGTGAAAGCATCAGCGTGGAGACGATGGCGAGAGTGGATGGAATTTTCATGGTGTTTTTGAGGAAAGAATCGTTCTTTTCAATTGCGTTGAGTAACAAAACGTAAAACATGGGATATGTTAATCTAATGCCATTTGCCGTAAGCGCAATTTGACGACACTGTGTTGCACGTCATTTGAAGATGGCTGTCACGAAGAAAAAGAACCAGAAGATTTAGATGGCTTGCGAAACAACCAACCACCCCGAAATCGTTGCTGCCAACGAGGAGGCTCCCGAATATCTGACGGAGCAGATCATCACGTATCTCGGAAACAAACGGTCGCTGTTGACATTCATCGGCGATGCGATACAGATTGCGCAGGCGGAGCTTGGCCGCGAAAAATTGTCGATGTTCGACGTGTTTTCTGGCACGGGAATCGTTTCTCGGTATTTCAAACGATTTGCCAACAGGCTGTATGTCAATGACTTGGAAGCCTATAGTCAATGTGTTAACAGCTGTTATCTGACTAATCGGAGCGATGTTGACATGGAGGCGTTACAGTGGACGTTGGCGGATTTGAAGACTAAAATCAAATCGAACCTTCACGGCGGCTTGATTACGGAGCTGTATGCGCCGAAGGATGACAATGACATTCAGGCTGGCGAACGCGTGTTCTATACGCGGCGCAACGCTAATTTCATTGATACGGCGTGTCAGGAAATCACACTTCTGCCTGAAAATATTCGGCGGTTCTTTTTGGCACCGTTGATTTACGGTGCAAGCGTCCATGCGAACACATCTGGCGTGTTCAAAGGATTTTATAAAAATCGAAACGGCATGGGCCAATTTGGCGGTCATGCGCAAAACGCCTTGTCGCGGATTCGTGGTGACATAGAACTGATGCTGCCCATATTCTCGCGTTTTGAATGCGATTGTGAGATTTACCGGAAAGACGCCTTGACCGCCGCATTGGAAATGCCAGAAGACGTTGATTTCGCCTATCTTGATCCGCCGTACAACCAGCATCCGTACGGCTCCAACTATTTCATGCTCAATCTCATATTGGATTATAGGATGCCAGAGCGTGTCTCGCGTGTGTCAGGAATTCCAAATAATTGGAATCGTTCAGCTTACAATCAACGGCACAAGGCGCAGGAGACATTGTTCACGCTTGTGGAAAACGTCAAGGCGAAATACATCTTGATTTCTTACAATTCCGATGGTTTCGTGAAATACGACGATTTTGTGGAGCATTTGTCAAAACTAGGCGAGTTGACAACGATGTCCATGGACTACAATACGTTCCGTGGTTGTCGCAATCTCAGCGAACGCGACATCCATGTGAAGGAGTATCTTTTCATGCTCAAGAGAGAATAGGTGACAAAGTTTTTTGGGGGAACTCGGGACGAACTTGGCATGAAACGACAAGACGTTAGACGAGAGACAATAAGACAATAAGACAGGCGGCATCCTTCCTGCCTATTCATCTTGTTGTTTCAACTCACGTTACGCGACCTACAGATAGGTTTATGGATGGTTGGGCATATCATGAGGGCGGGAGTAGTCGAAGCCGTCGGAGTAGCCAGCGGTTTTCGGGGCGGAGGGCTTGTCGTCATCGGCAGGGGCGGCGATGGCGAGCGGGCGGCGGAAGATTTTATCGCCAGAGGCGGCATAAAGCAAGTTGCCTTCCATACGGACTTTATCAGCGGGAAGGTCGCCTGGCAATGGGAGAATGAGATCGTTGAGGCCGAAGGAGACGATGCCCTGCACACCGAGTTCCGTGGCGATGAAGACGCGGTCATCCGCGGCGACGCAGAGGTCCAATGCGCCGATGACGTGACAGTCATGGGCGAGATGGAACGGGGCGAGCTTGTATTGCGCGGAGAGCGTGCCATCGGGGCGGATTGTGTAGGCATAGACAAAACGGCGGTTGCTGTCCGCAACATAAAGCCGCCAATGGTCGGAAGATACAGCAAGAGCCGTGATGTTGGAAAGGTCGTTGGCAACGACTTTTTCCTGTCCGTCCTGTTTCAAGATGATTTGTCCGCCTTTGAATGTGTAGAAACCGTCGTTCGGGGCTTTTGCTGAACGTGGTTCAGGGATGGACTTCACTAGTTCCCAATGGCTTCCAGGCGCGAGAAGCTTCTGGATGCGGATTTGGTTCTTTCCCGCCTTGACGGGCACTGTCTGCCATTTGTCCCATACGAATGTCATGACTTTGCGGAGAAAGGTTGGATCCGCGCGGCGTGCGCAATGGCCTTCGTCGATGAACATATCGAATGCGAAGTCATAACCCGCGAAGTCAAAGGCACCTTTGGCATTGACGGCGACGTTGTAGGAGTCTCCGAAGAAATAGTCGGGCTCGCGAGTGCCGACGGAGAGGTAGAATCGCATGGGGCGCGTCTCGCATTTGCGAACGAGAACCATCGGCTCTTCGCCGCCGCGCATTGCGCTGAACGTCGGGCTGCTAAGGAAGCCCCTGCGGAAGAAGTCGTTACGGAACCAGAGTGCGTTCCATGTGCTCATGCCGCCGGAGGACCCGCCCGTGTAGAAGTGCATATCTGGATTGGTGGAGATTTTCACTTTTGCGAGTGCGGCGGCCTCTGGAATCATTTCCTCCACGATGAGATTGATGAACTCGGGGCCGTATTCGTCAAATTCCTCCGCCCGCATATTGCGGTTGGAACCGCCTGGAAGCGTGGCATTAAGCGTGCCTGGATTGACAAACAGGACAAGACCGCCGGGCATTATGCCGTCGTTGACGAATGTGTTGAGCAACGGCGCGATCTGATCGGCGTTGTATTCGAGCATGACATAGACGGCGGCGTTTTCAGCGTCCGTCTTGTCGGTGACGAACAAACGGTAGGGGACGCGGGTACCGATTTCGTATTTCTTTCCAGTGCAGATGTTTGCCATAGGTTTGCGATTCTCCTGTAAAGGCTGGGCGGCCAGTATGAGTGATGTAAATAAGACAACTAAAAAGATAGACATGTGATGAAAGGATTGAAAGGTTTTTTAGGGAGTCAATGGATAGGCGCAGGCGGGACGCACGCGCCACCCAC
>JAGCSE010000287.1 GCA_017964325.1 Victivallales bacterium
CCCTACACGCTCCGTTCGTTCAAACTCGGAGCACCAATCAAACCCACCATCACCATCCGTCAATAAGGGAACATCATGAAAGTAGCCATTATCGGCGCAGGAAGCCTCGTCTTCTGCAAGACGCTTATTCTCGACATCATCCAGATCCCCGGCATCGGGCAGGTTGATTTCTCCCTCATGGCCCCGACGACGCGCCATACATCATGCGTCAAAGCATTCATTGACAAAGTGTTGGCGGCGAATCCGCTGCCCGTCACGGTATCCGTTACGACGGATCGTCGTGAAGCGTTGAAAGGCGCGGACTATGTCATCTGCACATTCAAAATTGGTGGCCTTCGCGCATACGAAGCCGACGTCGATATTCCGCTCAAATACGGTGTGGATCAATGCATTGGCGACACACTTTCGCCCGGCGGCATCTTCCGCACGCTGCGCACGCTGCCCGTCATGCGGGATGTGGCGCAGGACATGCGCGAATTCTGCCCTAACGCTTTGATGCTCAACTATGTCAATCCCATGGCGACTATGTGCTGGGCCGTCGCGGACAGCGGCATTAAAGTCGTCGGCCTCTGCCACGGCGTCCAGACAACGCTTGACCTGCTGGCGGGCTACGCGGGCGTTCCGAAGGAGGAGATCGACTACATTTGCGCGGGCATCAACCACATGGCGTGGTTCATCAAGCTCGAGCTTCATGGAAAAGACCTCTATCCCATTCTGCGCGAACGCATTGAGAGGCCTGAATACTACGCCAACGAAAAGGTCCGCGGCGAAATCTTCCGCCAATTCGGTTATTTCATGACGGAATCGACGGGCCATCTCTCCGAATACCTCCCCTATTTCCGCAAGAACCAGCACGGCATGGACTGGTATTGCGACGAACCGGATTTCGGCGGCGAAACGGCCGCCTGCCTCAAATGGACGCGCATTCTCGAAACTAAATACGCGAATGCAGACTATTTTGAAAAGGAACCCATCGAACTGCCGCCGCGCAGCGTCGAATACTGCTCCTACATCATCGAAGCGTTGGAATGCAACCGCATGTTCCGTTTCAACGGCAACATCCGCAACAACGGCCTCATCGCCAACCTGCCCGCCGACTGCATCTCCGAAGTGCCGATTTTCGCAGACGGCGCAGGCCTCCATCCGACCTACGTCGGCAACCTGCCATCGCAGCTTGCCGCGCTGAACAACAGCAACATCTCCGTCCAGCGGCTTTCCGTCGAAGCCGCCCTCAGCGGCGATCCGGAAGCCGTCGTCTGGGCATGCGCTCTCGATCCGCTCACAGCCGCCCGCCTCACGCCAGACGAAATCCGCGCCATGGCGACGGAGATGATGCAGGCCCAGCAGGAATGGCTGCCGCAATTCAACGGCCGCCTCCCGCGCCCCACGCCACGCATCGTCGTCACAAAAGACACGAGACGCGTCCACGTCCCCATCGATCCCGCTCTCGCCATCAACGCACGGCTCGGCAAACTATAGTCACACTAACCACCAACCACTAACCACTAACCACTAAAAAATCATCATGTTCAACATCGGTTACGCACAGGAAATCATCACGCCGCCTACCGGCGTCAGTCTCGCAGGTTATTTCAATAAACGCCCCAACGAAGGCATGTACGACGATCTCTACGTCAAGGTCATCGTCATCGAATGCAACGGCAAGACCTTCGGATTCATGGCCTTCGATCTTTGCAGCATCCATAAGCTCATCTTCGAAGAGCTCCAAAAGCGCATCACGGAAAAGTTTGGCGCAGAGCTCCACGACAGCCTCATCCTCTCCGCCACGCACACCCACACGGGCTCGCAATTCGTCAGCAACGCCGATGACTGGGACGAACGGACGAAATACGCCTTCGACGAAACGATCGACGCCGCCATGCGCGCCCTCACCCGCGCCATGATGAACCGTCTGCCCGGCTCGCTGGAGGTCGGCACCGTCTATAACAACCCCTACGGCTTCGTCCGCCGCTACTGGATGAAAGACGGCACGCTGCTGACCAATCCAGGCTGGGGCAATCCGAACATCGACAAGCCGGAATGCGATTTCGACCGCACCATCGGCATCCTGAAAGTCATCCAAGGTGGTCGCATCGCCGCCCTGCTCTGCAACATCGCCAACCACGGCGACACGATCGGCGGCAACATCGTCTCCGCAGACTGGCCCGGCCGTTTCGCGCAGGAAATCCAGCATGCCCTCAAGGCCAGCATTCCCGTGCTCGTCGTCGATGACGCCTCCGGCAACATCAACCATTTCGATTTCCGCCAGAAAATCAACCAGACGCGTTATGAAGAGGCGGTCAGAATCGGCCGCGGCTATGCCGCCATCGTGCTGGAAGCCCTTGATTCGCTGGAACCTGTGACGGCGGAATCCGTCACAGTCAAGAACGGCACCGTCGTCATCCCGCATCGGCAGATTTCCGACGAAGAGCTTGCCGAAGCCAAACACACGCTCGCCACCGTGCCCGACATTCCGAAGGAAGGCGATTTCGAAAGCCAGGACCTCGCCAACAAGGTTCCCGCCGCACTTCGCCATTTCGCGCAACGTGTCATTGATTGCCGCGAAAAGAGCACGCCGTCCCATTCGGGCCGCATCACGGCCATCGAACTCGGCGACCAACTGGCCTTCGTGACGATTCCTGGCGAACCTTTCAACGGCATTTCGCAGGCCATCAAGGCGGCCAGCCCATTTAAATACACGTTTGTCATCGAACTGTCGCAGTCGGTCTCGAACTATGTTCCGATGCCCGAATGCTTCCCGCGCGGCGGCTATGAAGTGCAGGCGGGCGTCAACACATGCGCGCCCAACGCCGCCACGGAAATCATCAACGCCGTCATCAAGAACATGTAAAGCGACAGAACAAAATTTCCCCTATTCTGCATTTTACAGATTAGGGGATTTTTTATCTGTCTTGAGATTATCCTCCAAGAATTAAGAATAATTATTTCGTTGACCCAATCATGATTGGGTCAACTTAAAAACTCAACTCAAATAAGCTTCTAAATGGTATGATGGCATCGAAATACCCATCCGTCGCCACAAGGGGTGAAAGATGGCCGTCATAGACCAGAGCGGTACGGATTGATACACCATCCCGCCGCGACAATGCTCTAACTTTCGTGTCAACTTCGTCAATCACCTCGCGTCCAATTTCCTTGCGCCGTTTGATTTCCACAATGCAAATGGAACGTCTGGTCTGGATGAGAAGGTCGATCTGGCATCCTTTTCTGCCACGCGGTCCTTTGGAGGCTTTCCGCAAATACGGTGCGGCGGAGGTGATGATCGTCCCCTTGAGGTTGAGCGCAGGAATCAGTTCACGGTAGTTGTTAATCACAAGATTCTCGAAGGCAAGCCCCATGACCGTATCAATGCCATCAAGAGCTTCCAATGTCACCAAATCAAACGTTCCTGCGTCTATAATAACTTTCATTGGCTCTATATATTTTAGATAGAAGCGCGAATAGTTGTCCTTCAAACGATATCGTATCTCACGCACGTTCTTTCCAGTTTCCGGATTCAGGCAGACATCGGCCGACACAAGTCCTGCCTCCACCAATCTATCCAGAACAGAGGAAATGCGGCCACCTTTTCCTTGTTCTAGCTCCTGTGCGATTTCCGTTCCTGTTCTGGAACCGTCGGCAAGTGCCCGCAAGATGCTCCCAGAAAAGTTCTGCTCATTGGTGATCACATCGCGGAACATCTCGTCGAAATCCGTCCGCAAAACACTATTCGGACGGAAGCACAGACGGCGTATGTTTTCTTCGGCTGAAAGCGATGGATCTATCTCCTCAAGGTACCGCGGGATGCCGCCCGTCACCGACAGCACATCAATGATTTCACGTGAGTCGATACGCGAAGCGGCCTTGCCCCAGAACTTTACGCAATCTATAAGCGGAAGTTCCTTGACGACAATATCCAACGAACGACGTCCCATATAGGCACCGCTGTCGATGATGTTGTCGCGCAACCAACTCGACACGCTGCCACACAGGACAAGAATCAATCGGTCATGTTTTTTGAAAAGATTGTCCCAGGCGATTTTCAAGTCATCGGCAAAGCATTTGTCATAATGCGCCAGCCATGAGACTTCATCCAGCAGGACCACGGTGTTTTCATCATCATGGATCTGTGAGTTCAGCCGACGGAAGGCATCCATCCAGTTGGAAGGAGGAGTGGTCTCCGCCTCTGTCTGATTGGACAACTGCTGTGCAAATGTCATCAACTCATCTTCATTCGTCAAACTTTGCTGAGGACGACGCCCTTCAATTTTGATGAATCTGCATCCGGAATGCCTTGCAAAGACTTCGATGAGCGTGCTTTTGCCAATGCGACGACGCCCTCTGCACGTCACCAATGACGCCGTGCGTTTGCGCAAAAGCTCTTCCAACTGTCCAATCTGTTCCTCTCTACCGAAAAACATAGAATCTTCCTTGTATCATAGATTCACATAATGCCTTATTACATGTTTTCCCCTATCCTGCATTTTGCAGATTAGGGGAAATGAATTTTACCCAGAGAAATCCTTCCCCTATTCTGCATTTTGCAATTTAGGGGAAATCATGATTACTGTAACCATTCTTGAATGATTGTCAAGCGGTGGCTATGAAATGCAGGCGGGCATCAACATATACGCGCCCAACGCCGCCACGGAAATCATCAACGCCGTCATCAAGAACATGTAAAGCGACAGAACAAAATTTCCCCTATTCTGCATTTTGCAGATTAGGGGAAATGAATTTTACCCAGAGAAATCCTTCCCCTATTCTGCATTTTGCAGATTAGGGGAAATCGCTATGTCATTCACACATTCTCTTCTTCCCCAAGAGCTTGAACGTTGTCCTCTGGAGGTTGAACGTCGTCCGCTGGAGCTTGAACGTTGTTGTTCTGGGGGACTTGAATGTTGGCCATGGCGGCGAGCGTATAGATGCTGGCGGTCGTTCTGAAGAACCTGTTCGCCAAGTCCAAGACTTCCGCAGTCTCCATGTCGTCCTCCTGTTGTTTCACCTCGTCGACGAGCGCGCCAAATGTCGCGAGAATCTTTCTCGCCTCTTCGCCGATCTCATCCTGCTGCGTTGACAAGGTGTTCAGCAGCGTATTGCAATCTCGCATGATAGCTTGCATGTTGTCGCAATCATTCGTCCAGTATTTGTCGTCCGGCCTCTCCGCGGCATGCTCCTTGCCCGCCTGGATAATCCGCACGACATGGTTCTGGTGACGCGCCAGGAAGTTCTTGAAGCCTTCCGTATTGCCGGCCGTCGCGTAGTCGGAGGCCGCATCCATGAACATATTGGCCGTGGCTTTCCTGAAAATCGTGTAGTCGTTCACAGACGTCTGGGAGGACAGGCCAAATTCGAAGCCGAGGAACGGCAACGGCTTGATTTCAAGTTTGGCATCGGTTTCATAGTCCTCCGACATCGAGAAGCTGACGAAGCGTCCATTGGAGAACGTGAAACGCAGCGTCTTGAAGGTGTCGTCTTCGAACGTGTAGGCTTCATTATAAGCCTGTTTCAGGAAGCCGAGTCCGCCCATGAATGCCTGAAAGCCTTTGTTCTCCTTCAGCAATTGTCCGATCGTGCAATTCAGCAATGGCTCGGTGCCTTGGATAGCCGTATCCTCCAACGTGGTCTTCAAGGAATCCAGCAGGGCTTCTTTGATTTCATCCTTCAGCTTCGACTCTTCGATATGCTCGGCATCCGCGCCGCCGACACCTTTCGCATACCCCCGCACAATCCACTCTAGCAAAAGACGCAACGGCATGGCCGCCGTGAGCCGTACATCAACGAATGTCTTCTTGCTGTTCACCCATGGACGCACGTCCGGAGTCTTCGTTCTTGGGCTCGTACGTGTGACTTTCAATTCAATCTTATGGGCCTGTCCAAACGTCTCTTTAGTTAAATCCGCGACTGCTGTCGCATCCGTTTTACCAGTTGCGCCAAGCAACGTGTCGGACGCGCTTTCTCCAATGCCTATGTCTTCAAGGACGTCACCGATTTTACCGTCCCATGCATCATACATGGCACTGAACGTTCCCACCGTCTTCCTCATCGGTGGCTTACCGAAGTTAAAGACGTTGAAGAACTTCTCCTGATATATCTTATGCGGGAGCTTCACAATCGGATTGGCGAGCCGAGGGATGATGTACTGGCTCGCGGCCTTCGCCGCCTTTTTCGCGGCAACCACTTGGGGATCAACACCTTCCAAGGTTTCCGCACGTTTCACGAGAAGGGCGACGGCGACGGACAGGATTCTCGCCTTGGCTGCGAACTGGTCCCAGAAGGGCTTGTCTTTCTGGTCATGCCCCGCCGCGCTCTTCTCCAATTCGTGAAGCATTGTGGTCAGTTGCGAGAAGGAAGAGGCAATCCTCCTCGCATCGTAATGTCCTCCCGGCTGGGCTATGTCTGTTTCCTGCACGAGATTCGTGATGCCCGTCCGCCATAGGTTATTTTGCGGCAGAAATGCGATCTGATTGTCCAATTCGCTATTAAAACGCTGTCTCAGGAAGACAGCCGAACACTTCTTAAGCGATTCGGTGAACGATACGTATGTTTTGTTTTTGACGAAATACTCCTGTGTATGGCTGATGCCCAGAGAACCGCCAAACTCAAAATTGCTATCATATCCTCCGTTGTTCGCATAGAACAAACCAGCCTCCGCCGATGCATTGAGACCGCCTTGGATGGACCAACCTTTCCGTTCGCCAAGCACCTCCACATTGCGTTTTTTCAGGAAAAGCCCGGACATAGGCCCGAAGACATTGCGATTGCGCAGTTCCGCACTGTACGAAACCTGGTCCATCTTGCTTTTGCTGATGCGGAAGCCAAACGCCGTAAAACCAAGCATGAAGCAATGGCCGAGGAGTTTAATCGCTCTGGGAACCCAGGCATAGAACACTTCGCGAGGCCGCGGCGTCATGACTAGGTTGTACTTACTTGCCGTACGGATGAATTCATCCAGATTCGCGTATGTCTTCGTGACACTGTGCTGCCCCCCAAAATTAATCCCCGCCTTAATGTTTGCGCCCAAACCGTCTTGAAGTTTATTCCCTTCCGCCTTACGGTCCACACCGAGCGTCACACCGGCTTTCCCATGCAGATCCCCTCCCTTGGAATAGGTGACCGATACCGTTCCATCGTTGTTGTTGACCTTTATCTGCGCAGATACCTTGCCAGTGATGCCCGCCTTGGCTTCCGCCTCCGCGAAACCGAGGTTCAAATCAAACAGGAAATCCGCGCCAGCCCGGAAAGTGACCGTCCGTTCACCGCTGGATTCCGCGATGTCGCCCAATTCATCCCTTATGGCTTTCGCATTCGCTTCAACCCGCTTCTCCGCGCCTGACCGATGGTAGCGGATGCGGTCATTCGTCAGATGCGACAGATGCGTCGCGGCTTTTGCAGAGGCCTCGAGACTGATCGTGTCACCCAAAACGACCTCGTCCGTAGCGCCTGCGTACGGATTGTTGGCATCCAACTGCGGTTCCGGAGCGGCGTGTCCCAAAATGCGTGTCTGAATAAGACGCAATTTCTGGTTGAAGATATTATCCGCGTCCTGCATCTGCGTGTACATCTGCTCAGAAATGCGCGTACCGGAATAATACGAGAAGGAATTGTCGAAGAAGCGGCGCATACGTTCCATTGTACCCATGTGGGCACCACGCAACTGGTCCCAATCATAACGAAACGCCCGCAGAGACTCGCGTATCTGTTTTATCTGCTTCTCCTGGAACTTCGAATCAGATGTCTCTTTGCCCGTTTCATCCGTGAATTTATAATCCGTCTTGATGCCGGAAGACGCCAGACGGCGAAAGGCCATGGCTTCATTCGCAAGGGTTCTGAGTTCGGCGATCTCGGCTCTTATATTGTTAATCTCCTCTTGGGAAAGGTTCTCCGCATGATTCAGATTATCCTCGCACAGCTGAATCAACGCATTGAAACGCTTTTCGCCAATAAAAAGCTCACGGGTCTTCTTGGCTGAATCCGCGGCAAGCTTCAACATATCAGCCTTATTGGAAGCATCGTAGATGTTGGAGTCCGCCAAAATGACGACGGCATTTTCAGAAATCTTCTCTTCTCTGAGCATGCGGGCAAGTCCTAGAACGGCATTCTTCAAGGCTTCCAGCCCAGCCTGCCCCAAAACACCTGTTTGTCTGGCGATTTTCGCACGTTCATCGAACTCGCGGGTCACCATCAGTTTATTCAACGCCGTCGCGCAGAGATTCGCGCCGTTCTCTCCTCCGAAACGGGAGGTGTAAAGCTGGTTGACTTCTTCCAAAAACGCATTGACGGCATCCTCACCGCCCAAAAGATATCGCTTGTTGTCATTCGCCTTGGCCGTTTCCTGCTCTCGTTCTTCCTCCGACAGCGTATGCGACGCGGCGAAAATCTCCGCCTTGTTGATGGCGGATTTCACCATTGCGTCCTCGCCGTTCGTGTAGAATGAAAAGGCCGTCGAATCATGCTCGACCTTGATGGCCGGCCGCTGTCTTCTCGGGTTAACGGCCACATTGGAAGCATTGTCATTCTGCTGGAGCGGCTGAAAATCATTGGCCACCCAGAAACGGCTGCCCAGTACTTTATCGTTGATCTGTTGTGTCATGGTTCTTCCTCCTCAGCTTCATCGTCGATATCCATGCACGGGAAGCGCTCCGCGAAATCTTCGCGGATGGCATTCACCAGATCCACAAGCGTTTCCAGCCATGCGGCAAGACGATCAGCCGAATCAAAAGCCTCGGCCGGACGATTGTCATGGGCAATGACACGACGTGTGTCCGCGTCCATCGAAAGCGTGTATCCGCCAGCGGGGCCGCCCAGCTCGTTGAGGGCGAGAAGCGCCAAGGCGCGATCGCCCGCAAG
>JAGCSE010000288.1 GCA_017964325.1 Victivallales bacterium
GATCGCGCCATGGATGAAAACGATGGACGCGTTGTCGGAAATCGCCTTTGGCCGTGAAAAGATCACGGACATGCCCGTGCCGAGCATCCGCACGGCCGTTCAGTTCTACAAAGAGGGAATCACCTCATGGTGCTACTACTGCTGCGGACCGCGCGGTACTTATGTGCAACGTCTTCTGGACACGCCGCTTCCGAAGATCTGGATGCATGGCATCCTGTTCTATCGCTGGCCGTTCAAAGGCTTCCTGCATTGGGGCTTCAACTACTGGTTCGAATCATCGACGCGCAATCTCATCGACGTCTATGCGGAACAAGATGGCCTCAGATGGCCGGGTTGGGCGTATGGCGACACATGCCAAGTTTATCCCGGAAAAGACGGAAAACCCGTGGATTCAATACGTTGGGAAGTCTTCAGTGAATCGCTGCAGGACTATCGGTTGATGCAGACGCTCGGCGTCAGCCGCGACGATGAGATTTTCGCTCCGGTCAAAGATTTCAACGACTTCCCGAAAGACGCGAAATGGCGTCTGAAGATCCGCAAGAAGTTATTGAAGTAACGCAATTTAGCATATCTTCTATAATTCTAGGTTACTAGAATTCTAGAAGGTTAGAAGCCAAAAAGTTTATCTAGATTTATAGGCGAATGGAATTCTAGATCGTATTGCCTTGCAAACAAAGGCATGATAATCAGAACAATGCCGCAGAGCGCGAAAACGGCGGAAAGGGCTTGAGCCAACGTCTTGTTCTTTCCTCCTAGTTCGATTAGGTCTCTGATTCGCCATGGCAAGCTGAGGGCGACCATGCCGAAGATCCCTAACGCGAGGCAGAAACAACTGAAAAACGGTCGGCCGGGAACATCGTGGACGAACGCCTTGATGATCAGAAAATTGGCGCTCAACGTGAAAAATCCGCCGAAGGCTCGAGAGTTCAGATAATCCAAATAGAAAATCGACAGGGCGATCGTGATCGGCACGAGAGCCCAGACGATGGAATGGAATTTCGCCAAATTGCCTTCCAACATCAGGCAGCCGTAGTAGGCAGACCAGACGAGACAGGCCGCACCGACGACGACACCGGGCGCGATTGGCTTGCGTGGCCATGATGGCGCGACGTCCGTCCAATTCCCGCGAGACAGTTGGAAGAACATGCCTGCGAGACAGAGGCAGAAGACTGCGAGTATGATGGAAACCAGAAGGAACAACAGCATGGTTGATTAATCAATGGGGGGTGTTCATGAATTGACGGTGATCCATTCGGACTCGTACCAAGAGATTTTATAATCGGCCCGCAAGTCGATGGATTGGATTTTTTTCATGGCGTTTTCAAGTTCCTTGAACGCCCATAGATAGCTCATATAGGCCTCTTCGGCCTCCGTCGGCGGATTGTGCATTGTGCGGCGTTTATCCGTCCGCGTCACTTCCATGATTCGTGCGACTTCGCGGAAGAGACAAAGGAAGGCGAGATATTTGAGCGGCAGTTTCTGCATTTCCTTCAAGTAGGCGTACAATCTGAACGTCTTGAAGTTTTCGCGGCCTTCCTGCGTCTGCAAGGCCTTGCTGGCGTTGGCGCATTCGTCTTGGAAGGAGAGGATGCCGATGGGGCTGAGCAAGAATGCGTTCTGCGTTTCGTCAAACTGACAGGCCGCTTCAGGATAGGTACCGTCCTTTGAAAGAATGAAACAGGCGGTCATCTCCTGCATACCGACGAGCGGTTTGATGAACAGACGCGCAAACGTCTCGATGGTCCCTTGAAAAGACGCCAGACATTTGTCCAGAGCCTCCGCTGTTGCCTTTCCAGGGGCTTTTCGATAGGCTTTCGCCAATTTTTCTATTTGCATCCAACTCATATTGCTATATTCGATTGATGCGGCTGGGCACAATCCCTAGAAGACAAAATATACCGATACAGTAAAAATTAATATAATTTAGCACAAAACATGACATTTCCCAATTATTTTTATCAAATAAAAGTTGGTTTTTAGGTTAAAAGCAATGATTTCTGCGATTTGACAAACGTCAAAGACGGTTTATTTGTATAATATTGCCTCATTTTTTACAGACAACAACCATTTATTAAGGAGTCATTTCAATGAAGGAATTGCATGTTGGCATCGTCGGTGTTGGCTGGGTGGCCGAGGCGCATCTGATCGCTTTCAACCAGACGACCGGCGCGAAAGTGACGGCTGGTTGCAGTTCGCGTAATCCATCTCCGGCGGAAGTCGAAGCGCGCTATGGCGTTCCGCTGAAGGTATATGCGAAGTTGGAAGACATGCTGGCGGATCCGGATATTGACATCGTGTCCATCTGCACGGCGAATCCGCTTCATCCGCAGCAGACGATTGATTCCGTGATGGCGGGCAAGCATGTCTATATCGAAAAACCGATGGCGCTGTCGTATGAAGACACGAAGCGTATGCAAGCCGCGATCAAAAAGAGCGGCAAGAAAGTCTGCGTCGGCTTCGAATGCCGTTACAGTATGCAGGTGAAACTGCTGAATTCCATCGTCGAAAAAGGCTTGATCGGCGAAGTAACATACGGTGAATCAGATTATTACCACGGCATCGGCCCATGGTATCGCCAGTTCTGCTGGAGCAACACGGCGGCCGGCGGCGGCAGCGCTCTCTTGAGCGGTGGCTGCCATGCGATGGACGCGTTGATGTATCTCATGCGCGAACCCGTCGAAGAAGTCATGAGCTATTCCACGAAGAGCAAGGCGGATTGCTTCTCCAGTTACGAATTTGATCCGTGCAGCGTGACGATCATCAAATTCGCCAACGGCGAAGTCGGTAAATGCGCGGCGAGCATCGATTGCCTGCAACCGTACTATTTCCATTTCCAACTAGTTGGCAGCAAGGGAAGCATTCGTGACAACCAGTTGTATTCTATGGATTTGGA
>JAGCSE010000289.1 GCA_017964325.1 Victivallales bacterium
CCATGCTCACGCTCATCCGCAACCATCCGGATTTCTACAAAATGAAGCCGTATCTCGTCCGCATCGATGATCAAGACAAGATCCTCTGTTTCATGCGGAACGGACTGCTTTTCTGCTTCAATTTCCATCCCGTCAAATCACAGCCCGAACTCGAACTGCAATTTCCGGAAGCCGTCACATTCGAACCTGTATTCGATTCCGACAACGCTTTATACGGTGGTTTTGGACGTATCGGATCCGACTGGACCGTCACGACGGAAACCGACGATGACTTCGAAGAGAAACGCTATTTGCTGAAACTTTATCTACCATGCCGCACGGCCATTGTCCTGCGGTTGAAATACAATCCATAAACAAAGGGAACAAACCATGATCAAACGTGCAGGAACCTACGAACTTGAGACACGCGTCAACATGAAAGGCGGCCCGGGCGCTGTCACGCTCGAAAAATATTTCAACAAAGAAGATTTCGGCGGCCCGCATGTCCGCGTCTGCTCCAAACTGATCCTCCCGCCCGGATCCGGCATCGGCCTCCACGCCCATGAGGGGGAAGACGAAGTCTATATCGTCGTCAAAGGCAAAGGCAAAGTCAACGACGCAGGAACCGTCACGGAAATCAACGTTGGCGACACCGTCCTCACAGGCAAAGGCAATTCGCATTGCGTCGAATGCGTCGGCGACGAAACGCTCGAAATCATCGCGCTCGTCGTAACCTATTAATTATTAATTGTTAATTATTCATTGAAAAAGCAGCACACCAGGCGGCGATACGCGAATCCAGCTTGTCGCCCGCCTGGACGCGTCCCTTCAGATATTCCTCTAATTTATTTAAAGGAATAAGATTCACGTCGATTTCCTCTCCATCGTCAAGATGCTGTTGCGGAGTCTTGTTTTCAGGCAGCGTCTCGTCAACCTTCATGCGGAAAATCGTCACCATCTCGCCAGTCATACCAGCGGAACTGCATGTAGGTCCGCTCTGCCATTCGATTTTTCCGACGTAGCCAGTCTCTTCTTTTAATTCGCGAACGGCCGCGACGGCTGGCTCTTCGCCTTCATCGATCAGTCCTGCTGGACATTCAATGCAATATGCATCAATGGGCGCACGATACTGCCGCAACACGATCAGACGATTGCTCGGCTTCAAAACCGCCAAGATATAAACGGCGGCCTGCGCCTTTTGCCGTTGAGCCGCCTCCCATTTTCTCGCAACGCCTTTGGAATCATGATATTCAATCAAATCCAAACGCAGGAAGCGCCCTGCCGCCATTTCCGTCGTCTTAACAATCTTCGGTCTCATATCAAATCCCACGAGCCATTATATCTTTACAAAAAGCTTTCAGTTTCAAGCCTTTAGCTCTAAAACGTTTTCACAACATTCAACTCATCGTCCAGCAAGACGAATTCCGCCTTGTAGCCAGGCTCAATCCGCCCGATGTCATGGATTCCCAACGAAACGGCTTGATTCAATGATGTCGTCCGAATCAAATCCTTCAACGGCAATCCCGTCACAGCGGCAACGTTTTTCAAGGCTTCACCGAATGTCACATCCGCCGCGCTAACGGTCATCATCAATCGATCCAAGCCTTTTGTTTTGAACATGAAGCGAATCAACGGTGCGTTTTCCGCCGCCTTGTCTCCCGCGAATTCCAAACTGAACCCGTCTTCGCCAAGCCCCGCGAGAACGACAGGCAGACCAGCTGCTTCAAAACCGCCGATATCGCGCACTCCGTTCTGCAACGCCTCCTCCAACGCGCCGTAATCCGTGCAACATCCACCACAGCACGGCACAATGCCTTCTTTCCGAAGTTTTTGCGCAAAATCCATCGCCCCCGGCAGTTCCACGTCAAACGTCACTTTGCGAATCACGCAGATTTTCTGCAACGCCTTCACTTCCAGGAAATCCGTATTCTTGTACGGTCCGGCCAGATGGACACCTAATACACGTGCGGCGTTGCTGTTCGCTTTCTCCATGACGGTTGCCGTTTCCTTGCACTGCTTGGCAATCATGTCATAGTCCGACTCTTCCACAGCCGCCAGTAAATTCATGACACCCGTTTTCTTCGCCTGAATCAACGACATATGAATATCTTTCCCCTTCGGCAAACAGGCATGGATGTCGAAGAAGCCTGGCAGCAGCAGATGGCCGTTACAATCAATCGCCTCGTCGAACTGCGGCAATGCCATGCTCGGCGGATATACTTGCACGACAATACCTTCCTCTTCCAACACAGACGCATTGGGCAAATCAACACCAGGCGACAGAATACGGGCGTTTGTGTAGAGTGTTTTCATCAGTTCACCATCAGGCTAGTTGTTACGCAAATCCAGAAGACGTTTCATCAGCTCCGCATGGTCGAAGCTTGTTCCCGCCACACCGAAGCTGTCATGCAATTCGCAGTAAAGCTTGTACAATTCATCGTAAATCACTTTCGCCGAAGGAACTGGGCGATAGATTTTGTCTTTGAACGCACAAATCTTGGCCTGTGCGGAAGGCACGTCCGGATAGACACCAGACGCCAGCATGCCCATCATCGCCGCACCTAAAGCGCAGGTCTGATTTGACGCCGAAATCAGCATCGGCCGTCCCAAAACATCTGCGTAAATCTGCATGAACAAAGGATTTTTATCGGCGATACCGCCGCAGGCGATGACTTCGCCGACTTCTACGCCGTATTCCTCCAATCGATCCAAAATACGCCGCGCTCCGAACGCCGTCGCCTCCAGCAGACAACGGTAGATTTCCGCCTGTGTCGTCTGCAACGTCAGTCCCATGATGAGTCCCGTCAACCGCGCATCCGTCAAGATGCAACGATTGCCGTTCTCCCAATCCAAAGCCAGCAGACCGCTCTGGCCAGGCTTCAGCGCCGCCGCTTCGTCCGTCAGTTTTCCAAACAGCGACGCATCACCGCCACAGACTTTTCCAACAAACCAGTTGAAGATGTCGCCGACGGCCGTCTGGCCTGCCTCGATTCCCTTCACGCCAGGCATGAGAGAACCTTCCACGATTCCGCAAACGCCTGGAATATCAGGCACTTCCATTTCCGGCTTCGATACCATGACATCACAGACGGACGTACCGATGATCTTCACCATACGACCATTTCCGACGCCTGCGCCAACCGCACCCAAATGCGCGTCCAACGAACCGACCGCAACAGGAATTCCACTTGGAAGTCCAAGCTTGGCCGCCCATTCCGCGCAAAGGTGGCCAGCCATGTTGTCCGCCGTATAGGCCTTCTGCGGCATGCGTTTGCGCATTTCGCCAAGTTCCGGTGCCAACGCACTCATGAATTCAACGTCCGGGAAACCGCCCCATTCGTCGTTGTACATCGCCTTATGGCCTGCCGCGCAAATATTTACCTTCAAATCCGCAACGGACTTCACGCCACACAACAACGCAGGAATGTAATCCGCCATCTCCAGCCAGATATAGGATGCCTTGAAGACTTCCGGATCGACATTCAGGCAGTGGAGCATCTTCGAAAACAGCCATTCGGACGAATATGTTCCGCCGCACTTCTTCAAATACTGCGGACACATCTCCTGCGCTTTTTTCGTGATGAATTCCGCTTCCGCGGCGGAGGAATGATCCTTCCACATCCACGCCTTCGCATCAAGATTCTCCGCAAAACGCTCTTGGAAGGCCAGCGGCTCCAAATGCTCGTCCAACGGCAACGGCGTCGATCCCGTAAAATCAACGCCGA
>JAGCSE010000290.1 GCA_017964325.1 Victivallales bacterium
CTCCGGCCACCAGGATATCGACATCCTTGCGAATCGGCAGTTTTTCGACATGCTGAAGCACATCGCCCGTCAAAGCAGGAAGTTGCGCATCCGGCAACGAAACGGGCGGACCATATTCAATCGGCTTCGCCGAAGCCGTCGCCGTCGTCAGTCCCATTGCCGTCGTCGCCAAAAAGCCAGCGCCAGCCGCACTGAGCCCAAGAAAATCACGTCTGTTCATTTTATCCATCTAAAAACTCCTGTCTCTACATGGTCATTTTGCAATTTACATCAATTAACGTACCACCTGCGTGGAAATCTTGCATGTTTAAACAAGCATCGGATTTGACAATCGTGTTTTTTCATCTATTCTTCTCTATGGATTACTATATATTATAAGAAAACCATGACAAAATTCGACATCACCATTCTAGGCTGCGGTGCCGCCCTCCCCACGCCGCGCCATTTCACGACCACGCAGGTCCTGAACGTCCATGAAAAGTTCTTCATGCTGGACTGTTGCGAGGCCGCGCAAATCCTTTTCCTTAAAGCGGATCAGCTGAAATTCGGCAAGCTTGACCATATTTTCATCTCCCACCGCCATGGTGATCACTGCTTCGGCCTGCCATGCCTCCTCTCCTCCATGAGCCTCATGGGGCGCATCGCCCCGTTGCATCTTTACATGACGCCTGATCTCGAACCGAACATGCGGCAGGTCATCGATTTCTTCTGCCATATTCCGTTTGAAATCGTCTTCCATACGCTGAATCCAGACCAGCCAGAACGCATCTATGAAGACAAGGAGATGGTCGTCGAATCCATTCCCATGAACCACGGCGTGCCCTGCTGCGGATTTCTGTTCAAAGAAAAACAGAAGCCGAACCGCCTCCTACGTGATAAAACAGACGCATACAGCATTCCCGTCACGCAACTTGCGAAGATCAAGGACGGAGCGGACTATGTTCTTCCAGACGGCACCGTCATTCCAAACAACGAACTGACGGAACCCATTGGCGAACTGCCGAAATCATACGCCTTCTGCTCCGATACGCTGTTCAATCCCAAGATGTTCGAACAGTTGCAGGGGGTTGATGTCCTCTACCATGAGGCGACATTCAGCGACACCGACAAGGATCGCGCGGTTGAATGGAAGCATTCGACCGCAAAGCAGGCCGCCGAAACGGCCCGCGCCGTCAACGCCAAACAGCTCGTCATCGGACATTATTCCACCCGTTATGACGAATCCGCCCTTCTCGCCGAAGCACAAGCCGTCTTTCCGAATACCGTCGCCGCATACGACGGCATGACAATCACTTTGCCGGAGAAAACAAAATCCAGCATTTTAGAAATCTAATATTCTAGAAATCTACTCCTCCCCCAAAAAAACAAAAAAGAGACTACAAATGCTTCTTGGAATAGACATCGGCACTTCCGCCTGCAAAACCACCATTCTGGATTCCTCCACGGGACACATCGTCGCCACGGTGCGCCATCCGCTCAACTATCTTTATCCGGACTCAGTCCGCGCGGAAATCGATGCGGAAGACCTCTGGCATTCCGTCAAGTCCGTCCTGCGCCAAATGTCCGCTCAATATCCAAAGGAAGTCGCGGCATTGAAAGCCGCCGCCGTCAGCATCGTCTTCCCGACGCTTCTGCCGTTGTCGGCTGACAACACGCCGCTTTGCAAAGCAATCCTCTACAATCACAGACGGTCTCAGCCACAGGTCGATGAAATCAACCGCCGCCTGGGGTTGAAGACAGTGGAACGCATTACCGGCAACACACTTACGCCTGGAACCAGCATCCTGCCCGGCATCCTCTGGCTGAAGCAAAACATGCCGGAAATCACAAAGAAGACAAAAACTTACGCCACATTAGGCACCTTCATCATCCACCGTCTGACAGGCGTCATCGGCATGGATCCCGCCCACGCCTCACTGTCCGCGCTATGCCCCATGGGGCGCGAACATGAATGGTCGGACGAACTGCTGCAAGCCGTCGGCATCACGGCCGAACAGCTTCCCATCGTGCATGAAGGTCTTTCCATAGCTGGAACACTGAAGCCAGAAGTTGCGAAGGAGACGGGACTTCCAGCAGATCTGCCCATCGTCTGGACAAACGGCGACTCCGTGTTGTCCGCATTCGGAGCGGGCGTTGCCTTCCCTGGGCAAGTCTTTGCCGCATGCGGCAGCACGGACAACATCATCGTCTGTGCGGACCGACCGTCAGGCAATCCGATCTTCTGCAACGTCCGTCACATTCTGCCGGATGTGTGGTCCGCCACAGGCTCCATGAGCGCGGCCGGCGCATCCGTCAAATGGTTGTGCGAGAGCCTGTTGCAATGTTCTGTTGATGCCGCCATGGCGGATGCGAAAAACGCCGCCGCAGGCTGCGGCGGACTCGTCTTCCTCCCCTATCTGCTCGGTGAACGAACACCCGTGTGGGACGCCAACGCACGCGGCGTCTTTCTGGGCCTGTCGCTCGCGACTGGCCGTGCCGAAGCCACCCGCGCTGTTCTCGAAGGCGTGGCATGTGCATGGCGGCAGATGCTTGAACTGCTCGAAAAGGAGTTCGATTTCCGTCCTGCGGAAATCGTCACGGCGGGCGGCGGCAGCACAAACCACCTCTGGAACCAGATCAAGGCGACCATGTTGAACCGACCTCTTATCGTATTGGATTTCAATGATGTCGGCAGCTTGGGAGCCTGCCTGACGGCAGGACTCGGCTCAGGCATCTTCAAAACGCCGCAAGAAGCTTTCGCATTGACGACGCCATTGCGAAATTCGCACATTGTCGAACCAGTTCCTGAATGGAAGGACGCACTGGATTCCGCATTCGACCGCTACAACCAGCTTTATCCCGCCGTGAAGCATCTTTTCTGAACATATCTTCTATAACCATTCCGTAAAGTACCCGCCGATGAATCTTTCATCGGCGTTTTTTTATTTCCACTAGGACAGTCATAAAGAATCATAATGACTTATTATGATTTATTATGATTCTTTATGATTTGTATATGCTAGCTATTTGAATTGCTTGAATATTCCTTTTTATGTGCTATAGTTTTTTCTTGTTAGAATGATTTGTTATTTTTAAATTTTAGTTTATACTATAAACACTTGGTAAAAACGTGGGTAAAAAAGATAGTGCTACAAAAGTGATGATGAAGCGACGGGAGATGTTCGTGGATGCGTTCAACATACTGTTCCGACGCGCGGGCATCACGGTTGACTTGGACAGTCTGGAAGAACGGGATCCGGCGTTGACAATACCTGTCAACATAGGAGACCAAGAAGGATGGGTGGATAGAGCCAATGATGTGGCGTTCGAGGCGGTAGTGCGTCGTATCGGAGAAACAGACTGCGTAATGCTGTGTGTGGAGAACCAGTCCGAGGTGGAGCATGATATGCCGTTGAGAAATCTGATTACGTCAGGTTTTCAATGGTGGAAGTACAAAACTCAACTGTCGAAAACAAACAAGAAGACAAAGAAGCTGAAAAAAGGAGACTTTCTTTCAGGATTTCTCAAGAATGACCGCCTTCCACCAGTTGTCATCATGGTGCTGTATCTGGGCTTGGAGCCATGGACAGGACCATCCCGCTTTCAAGAAATCGTTGATGCAAAGATTCCTGAAATGCGACATTTCATGGCGGACTGCCCGACAAATGTCGTATCGCTTGTCGATCTGACGGCAGAGGAACTGTCCCACATGAAATCGCCTCTTCGCATTCTGGCAAAGCTGCTGCAGACGCACGGCGACAAGGAGGCGATGCTACGTGTTGCACGGGAAGACCCTATGTTCCGCGACGCACCGGCCATCATCTTCCGAGTTTTCAATGAACTGACCAATTCCAAATTAACCATACCAAGAAAGAAGGAGCATAACAACATGTGCAAGGCTTTGGACGATCTGAAAGAGGAAGGACGCCAACTGGGCCATAAGGAATCAGAAGCAAAAATCCGCAGAATAGAGGAAAAAGCAAAAGAGAAAATCCGCAAGGCAAATGACAAGGCCAAGGCCGAACGCGACAAGGCCAAGGCCGAACGCGACAAGGCCAAGGCCGAACGCGACAAGGCCAAGGCCGAACGCGACAAGGCCATTCATAGTCTGATCAATGTATTTGAAGAACTTGGACAACCTTTCGAAAAAATACGCAAGTATCTTATGGAACGCTACAAACTCTCACAAAAACAGGTTGATGAGTATATCCAAAACCACAGGAGATTTGATTCCAATATCCTTTTCAACATCTGATTGAATCCGTGACGCACCAGTCTTCACCTTCCGAGTTTTCAATGAACTGACCAATTCAAAATTAACCATACCGAGAAAGAAGGAGCATAACAATATGTGCAAGGTTTTGGATGATCTTTGGCAAGACGGAAGGAAGGAAGAATAGAGGGAAGAAAAGAAGAACGGAAAAGAGCACGTTTGCAAAGGAAAGAAAGCATTCGGAATCTTATACGATCATGTTGAAATCTAGGCGATTCCTTTGAACGAATTCACAAGCTTCTCATGGCAAGCTACCACCTTTCTGCAAAACAAGCAGAACGCTACATCCTTGCTTGCACTTAATAAAACCCGAAAATCCATATTCAAGAACAAGTGTCATCACGTTGCCTAAAGATTATCCCATAAAAAATACCAGTTCTAATCAATAAAAATCCAGCCAATGGAGAGACAAAGAGATGAACTTTACATTGAAACTGCGTAATGAAGAAGAACTAAAGGTTGCCATAGAAAAAGCGACCGCTAAATACGAAAAGCTATGTGACAAATCTGAAAAAGCATCTGCTGCATTTGAAAAAGCATGGGTGCGAGTAATGAATATAGATGATGATTTAGCACATATCCGTCATAAATTGAATCTACTCCAAGAAGAGTACAAGAGGACAAAAAAAGAAAGGAAGCAACGACTACAAAAGCTAAAAAAAGATATCCTTAATTCCCTTCGTATATGCAAGGATGAAAAATGTTCTGATGATATAACCAAGTTACTTCTCTGCATCACTTATGACATGTCTGAACAACAGGCATTGTCCTTTATTCAAAAATATGGTCATTGACGGCTTTTATCATTATAGTAATAAGCAAAAAACATCCGCTTCGCTCTTCGCGAAACGGATGTTCTTGTATTCGCTTTAGACTTTCAGCTTTAAGCTTTTAGCTCTGCCGAATTGCTGTTAGTTGCCGCTCACTTCGTTCTTCTGGTAACGAAGGTTGCCGCCGTAACCGACCTTCTTCACGGAACGCCAATTGCGAAGCTCTACGTGGCCATCGTAGAACCCGAGGTTGACAGCGCCATTGTGGACGGCGGAATCGGAATATTCGCCTTCTGCAGGGGAGGAACCAACAGAGCAGGCCAAAACACGGTAGAAATAGCCCTGAGGGGTCAAGCCGCCACCAGTCTGCCAGCTCGTGCCAGTGTGGCCGATGAGGGGTTCGCGGCAGTCAGCCATTTCAAGGCTTTCGCTCGGGTATTTGATGATGCTCAGGACCCAGCTCTCGTTCTGGCCGAGTTCGCTGTAGCCATAGTTCGGCATGAGATTGCTGCCGGAACCGCCGTCAACAGTCCAGTTGTCAATGTACCAGCCGTAGCAGGCACCGGTCTTCTTCTGGTTGCCGGGGCACTGGTAAGGCTTGACATCGCCGACATACGTATAGGCAGCCTGATGCCATGGCGTTGCTTCATGGACATTGGCGGCAGTACCGCCACTGATGCGGTGCAGCCCCCAGTTCCAATACGGGAGGTGGTCTTCGTTGTCCGTCTTGTACATCATCAGGCCGGTGGCGATTTGCTTGCAGTTGGATGTGCAGGCGATGGTGCGGGCCTTTGCACGTGCTTTTGCAAGCGCGGGCAGCAGCATGGCCGCCAGAATCGCGATAATTGCGATGACGACCAAGAGTTCAATCAGCGTAAAACTCACAATGCGTTTCATTTTGATTTCCTTTCCTTGTTTTTGATTGGTTGAGTAAAAAAAATTATCACGTGAATCTATAAATCAATATAATCTTAACATTGACTTATTTCAATTTAATTTGTCATTTTTTTTAATATTTTGTTAAAAATCTATTCCATGCATTACATCGCCACAGCCTTTCAAAAAATACAATAAATCTAACAGCCACAAATAACTACACAAAAAAACATCCGCTTCGATTAGCGAGAAACGGATGTTCTTACACTTTCTTTAATCTTTCAGATTCAAGATCTTACATCTGCCAAAGGCAATTAGTTGCCACTCACTTCGTTCTTGTTGTAACGGATGTTGCCGCCGTAACCAACCTTCTTGACTGAACGCCAGTTGCGGAACTCGACGTGCCCATCATAGAAACCAAGGTTGACGGAGCCGTTGTGGACAGCTGAATCGGCATACTGTCCTTCAGCAGGGGATGAACCGACGGCGCAGGCAAGCACACGGTAGAAATAGCCTTGTGGGGTCAGACCGCCGCCGCCAGCCCAGTCCGTACCGGTATGGCCAATCTGGCTCCAACGGCAATCGGCGAATTCAAGGCTTTCGCTCGGATATTTGATGATGCTCAGGACCCAGCTCTCGTTCTGGCCTGGTTCGCTGTAACCGTAGTTCGGATACAGATTGCTGCCGGAACCTTGGTCAACGGTCCAATTGTCGATATACCAACCATAACATGCGCCAGTCTGCTTCTGGTTGCCTGGGCACTGGTAGGGCTTCACATCGCCAATGTAATTATAGGAAGCCTGATGCCAAGGCGTCGCCTCGTGGATGTTTGCGGCTGATCCGCCGGTGATGCGATGCAGCCCCCAGTTCCAGTACGGGATGTGGTCATCATTGTCACTCTTGTACATCATCAGGGCTGTTGCAATCTGCTTGCAGTTGGACGTGCAGGCGATGGCACGGGCCTTCGCACGCGCCTTTGACAGCGCGGGAAGCAGCATGGCCGCCAGAATGGCGATAATCGCGATGACGACCAGCAATTCAATCAATGTAAAACATACAATTCGTTTCATTTTGATCTCCTTTTTCTTTGTTTTTGATTGATTGCAAAAAACACTGTCTAAAGAATCTAAAGTAAACAATATAATCTTACCATTGATATATTTCAATGCGAATTTGATAAAATACATTAGAATCTATTAATTTTTTTAAAAAAAAAGCACCATGGGAAAATCCCATGGTGCGTTGAAAACAAAGCTATGTCAATTCAACTTTTAATTGCCGCTCACTTCGTTCTTGTTGTAGCGGAGGTTGCCGCCATAACCAACTTTCTTGACGGAACGCCAGTTGCGCAGTTCAACGTGGCCATCATAGAACTCGAGGTTGACGGAACCGTTGTGGACAGCGGAATCTTCATACTGACCTTCAGCCGGAGACGAACCAACGGCGCAAGCCAAAACACGGTAGAAATAACCCTGCGGGGTCAAACCGGCACCAGCAGCCCAGTCCGTTCCGGTGTGGCCGATGAGGGATTCGCGGCAGTCGGCCATTTCAAGGCTTTCGCTCGGATATTTGATGATGCTCATGACCCAGCTCTCATTCTGGCCGGATTCGCTGTAGCCGTAGTTCGGCTTGACATTGCTGCCGGAGCCGCTGTCAACAGTCCAGTTGTCGATGTACCAGCCGTAGCAGTCACCGGTCTTCTTCTGGTTGCCGGGGCACTGGTAAGGCTTGACATCGCCGACATACGTGTAGGAGGCCTGATGCCACGGTGTGGCTTCATGGACGTTGGCGGATGTACCGCCGCTGATGCGGTGCAGACCCCAGTTCCAGTACGGAATGTGGTCGTCGTTGTCATTCTTGTACATCATCAAAGCTGTTGACAACTGCTTGCAGTTGGATGTGCAGGCAATGGTGCGGGCCTTTGCACGTGCTTTCGCAAGTGCGGGCAACAGCATGGCCGCCAGAATCGCTATAATCGCGATGACGACCAAGAGCTCAATCAACGTAAAAGTCATTACTCGTTTCATGATGGTTCCTTTTTTTGGTGGGCTTGGCTTTTTTCTTTCTCCTTAATCAAATTCTATTACAATATAATGGTGAACAATCAATATTCAAAACATAAAATTCATCTTTTTTTAATAAAAAACGCTTCGATGTCAGAAGCATCGAAGCGTTTTGATAATTAACTATTTATATCTATTACAATCAATATTATTTGAAATCATCGAGAACATAGCGGAGGTTGCCGCCGTAGCCGTGCTTTTTGACGCCGCGCCAGTTGCGGAACTCGACATGACCATCATAGAATTCCAAGTTGACGCCACCGTTGTGAGCGCAGGAATTTTCATACTGGCCTTCGGAGGAGGTGCCGCCACCGCTCGTGCAGATGCGGTAGAAATAGCCCTGTGGGGTCAAACCGGCGCCGGATTCCCAGTTCGTGTTGGTATTGCCAAGGAGACCACTGGAGCAGTCCGCCAATTCGAGGCCTTCGCTCGGATATTTGATCTGGCTCAAGACCCAGCTCGCGTTCTGACCGTATTCACTGTAGCCGTAGTTCGGGCAGATATTGCTACCGGAACCCTTGTTGGCGTTCCAGTTGTCGATGTACCAACCATAGACGGCGCCGGTCTTCTTCGTGTTACCTGGGCACTGGAAGGGCTTGACATCGCCAATGTAGTCGTATGCGGCCTGCTGCCACGGCTTTGCTTCGTTCAAATCAGCACGGGTACCACCAGAAATACGATGGTAGCCCCAGGAGAAATACGGCAGATGATCGTCATTGTCGCTCTTGTACATCAAGAGGGCTGTGGCCAACTGCTTGACATTGGACGTGCAGGAAATTTGGCGCGCTTTCGCACGAGCCTTCGCCAAGGCGGGCAGCAACATGGCTGCCAAAATCGCAATAATCGCAATGACGACCAAAAGTTCTATCAACGTGAAAGTCAGTACTCTTTTCATGATGGTTCCTTTTGTTTTATGAGCTGCAATTACATTTTAACAAAAACTTAATAATTTATTTTTATCAATATAATTTCATTATTTCAATATTCAAATATAAATTCTTCAATATTTTAACAAAAAAAAACGCGCTTCGATGAAAAAACATCGAAGCGCGTTGAAAATCAAGAATTTATTGAATCAAACTACCATATCATTATTTGACATCGGACGTGATGTAGCGGAGATTGCCGCCCATGGCATGCTTCCTAACGCCGCGCCAGTTGCGGAACTCGACATGGCCGTCGAAGAATTCGAGGTTGACACCGCCGTTGTGTGGGACCGAGTTCTCATACTGGCCTTCGGAGGAGGAACCGCCGCTCAAGCTGGTGCAGATGCGGTAGAAATAGCCCTGGGGGGTTAGGCCGGCGCCAGCTTCCCAGTTGGTATTGCCGTTGCCGATAAGGCCGCTGGAGCAGTCCGCCAGTTCGAGGCTCTCACTCGGATACTTGATCTGGGTCATGATCCAGCATTCGTTCATGGCGTATTCGCTGTAGCCGTAGTTCGGATAAACGTTGCTGCCAGAACCCGTGTTGGCATTCCAGTTGTCGATGTAGTAGCCATAGACAGAGCCAGTTTTCTTGAGGTTGCCGGGGCACTGGAACGGCTTGATGTCGCCAACATAGTCATAAGCGGCCTGATGCCATGGTTTTGCTGCATTAGCAGCTGCATTCGTGCCGTCTGGAATACGGTTGGCGCCCCATGAGAAATACGGGACATGGTCGTCATTGTCGCCTTTGTACATCATCAGGGCGGTGGCGAACTGCTTGACATTGGACGTGCAGGAGATGGCGCGGGCTTTCGCACGGGCCTTCGCCAAAGCAGGCAGCAACATGGCCGCCAAAATCGCGATGATGGCGATGACGACCAGCAATTCAATCAGCGTGAAGGTCAAAACACGTTTCATTTTTTACTCCTTTTTTGTTTTGGGTTGTTTGTTTTACAACACTTTTTTCGTTGTTGTCAATCCATTAATCCATTGAAAAACATATTAATTTTTTATTAAATTAATGATGGAATGAGAAAATGCAACCTTATTCTGCTTTTTATAACGAGAATTTACAAAAAAAATTATTTTATTTTTCAACTACATAAATACATATCGTTTTATATCTATTCATTTTTATGTATCACAATTTATCCCATCTCGCTCCTCTTTGCCAAAATAAAACACGTCTCGCGTCAATCTTGGACGTGTGCGAAAAGCCTTCCAAATGCCAAGCCGCCGGAGGCCAGCCGTTTCACGGAGCTAAAAGCTTGAAGCATAAAGTAAATGTAGATATTTCAGAAACAAGGCCGACGGCGGCGAGGCATTCTGTGAAAGAATCTGTTTAATCTGTGGTGCCAATATATTCTAGCTACAGTTTGACCGCTAAAATTTTTTCGTGGTTCAAAATCAATGGCACTGACACCATTAGAATCCGCCATATACCTTATTAAATAAATCGTCGATTTCAGGCTTCAAATCGGCGGGAATCCCGCGATAAGCCGAAATATCATCGGCATCCGCCAATGTCTCCATGATTTCAGCGGCAGCGGTCACGTATGTCGCCGCCACGTTGAAATCAAGCTTGTCGGGTGTGTTATCGACACGATGATGGAAGAACAGCCCCGCGCTGCAATTCTTGCGGAAGAAGAGCATTCCCGCCACGCCGCAGGCTGCAAAGGGGAATTGGTCCGTATAGGGATCACAACCATGATATTCATTATAATAGATATCATTCCCATTCAAGATTTTTCGAACCAAATCCTGCGTGACTGGTTGCGCGTTGACAATGAAAGATGCCCAACCCATCGCCGAGCCGCACGAGTCGAAATTGCACATGAAGACGCCTTCCTTTTCGATTTCGGCGCGATGACGGCGGATGTAGCTCGCACTGCCCAGCGACAACTGCTCCTCCGCTCCGAAACTCATGAGACGGAACGTCCGTTTGTGCGGCTTCTCCGAAAGCAGACGCGCCAATTCGACGACGGATGCGGATCCGATTGCGTTGTCATCTGCTCCAACCGTATCCGCCTGCGTGTCGTGATGCCCGCCCGCGTAGATGACGCCACCCTGCGGATCCGTTCCGGGCAAGTCCGCGACGACGACTGTCGTCATCGCCGGTCGCATTTCACTGACGACGTTGATCCTAGCCTTCACCGCTCCGTTTGTTTTCCATTTCCAGGCGTGCTGATAGGCCACGTTGAGGCTCGGCACGGCTCCGAATTTCTTCACATAAGCGGGAAAAAGTCCGTCTGCCAACTGGATGTCCGCTGGATAGCGCGTATCGACGAACAGCAGGAAGGCGGGCTCCGCCTCCATCAGCCGCCGATAGGCGTCTTCGCTTTCGATGTGACAGCCAAGATGCACGACGGCTTTTCCTTTAAGGTATGACAAATCAGGCCGCTTGTAGCCTGTCGCTGTGTCGAAAAACACCAAATCGCCTTCGACATTCTTTCCATTCGTGCCTGGTGCGCTGCTGAAAAGCGAACATGGATACGATTTCCATTCACCGTCGATGAACACATCCAGCTTCTCCGATTCCACGCAGCGTTCGAAGACAGGAAACTCCTCGATGCTGACGTGCGGCGTGTATTTTTTCATCTCCGCCGCCAGAAAATCCGCTGCCCGTCGTTCCTGCGTCGAGCCTGCCAACCGCACGCCGATGTCATCCGTCAATGTACAGACAATTCGCTTAAGTTCTTCAGCCGATGCTTGTTTCATGCTTTCTTCCTTGTTGATGTTGATTAGGGAGGGATGCGACCATACGCCTTTCCCATAATGTAACCTACATCAGCAAAGTTGCATCCTGCCGCGCCTTGGAAACTTTCTCAAAAACGTTTTTGCAGTAATTACACGTGTCGCAATGGTGGCCGCAATGAGTCGTATGCTCGAACCAATCTTCTGGGAAGCGTGAATTCATGATGAGCGGCATACCATCCACATTGGCATGGCCTGGCTCCAAAATGTCGAGAAGATTGCCGTTCCATTTTTCTTCACTATACGCTAGAAGCGTGTATTCAGGCTCGCTGCTTTCGCGCGTCGCCAGCTTGATCGTGTCAAATAAATCTGCATAATGATGGATGTCCTCAGGACGTATCCATGTGTTGCGCAAGACCCAATGGCGGATGGATTCGTCCGTCAGCATACGGAAGCATGGCGCAAGCGTCCCCTTGTAGGCTGACTCCTGTGAGACGATTTCGTCGATGTGTGCCACCACGTTCTCATGGTAGTGATGGTGCGGACATTGGTAAATGCAACCACTGTTCGCCAACATATGCAGCGACTTGCCATGCTCATCGCACCATGTCCGCACTGATCGAATGTGCTCCAAATCGCGGTTGTAGTCGCGGTTCAAATAAAAGCCATCGAAATATTTCGACAACAGCTCCATCTGGCGAATGGTTCCAATGTGCATGTTAATGGAGGAACGCACCTTAACATCTGGAAAAGAAATCTTGATCGCCTCTGCGAACGGCAGTGAAATCACCGTCGCGGCACGTAGATGGATGTGCTTTCCAGCATCTTCGATGCTTTTCCGCACGTGTTCCGCCAGTTCTTTCGCACCATACTCGCCGCCGTAGCAGGAGGAATTGAACAGCACGACACCCGGCAACCCCATCTTATCCAATCGGTCCAAATCTGCGAACAGCCGTTCGCGCGCCTCATCCACCGCCATCCCGCCGCGCGAACCGACGGGCACTCGACCGCTTGCATCGCCAGGCATCGCGAAAAACACTTCAGAAATGCTTTTGCGGTACTGCCCAATCAAATCAACCATGTCATGACGGTTCATTTCGCCTGGCAACTGATACCCGACCGCGAACTGCAATCGTTTTCCCAACACTTTGTCTTTCAATTGCTTCCAAAATGATACCATGATATTCACCTCCCCTGCTCAGCAGCCGTTGCAGTCATTTTTCCAAAAACATCACGGCAATAGCCGCATCCGTCGCAGGCATGGCCGCATGTGGAGGTTTTCTCAAACCAATCGTCTGGAAACGCATTGTTGCGCAACGGCGGCATCCCCGCCAGCCCAGCATGGCACGGCTCTAAAAGTTCCAGCAAATCGCCGTCCCAATGATCATTGATATAGGCATCCAACACCTTCCGTGCCTGCGGTATGTCGTTGGATAGCAACGCAATCGTATCAAAATATTCTTCGACCTTCGCAATGTCTTCCGGTCGAATCCAACCTCCCTGTAATATTTGCACAGGGTTCTCGGCTTCAGACAGCGCTTCGCGGCACTGCATCTCCCGCTCCTTCCATGGAGTCTTCTTTGCCGCCAATTCCACTGCATGGCCCATCACGTTTAAATGCTCCAGCATAAACGGACATTCGTATAGGCAACCGTTGTTGGGAACTAGATGAAGCGTCTTCTTGTGTTCGTCACACCATTTGCGAACTTTCGTGATATGGGACACATCCCTCGTCATGTCACGTTTCAGATAAAATCCGTCATAGTAACGTCCTGCATATTCCAATTGGTTCATGGAGCCAACCTGTTCGTTCACGGAGGCCCGTATCTCCAGTTCAGGAAACACGCCTTTCAAAAACTCCGCCATAGGCGGCGTCATCGTCACGACAGCCTTCAGGCGGATGTGCCGCTTCACTTCCTGCACACTCCGCTTGATATGCTCGAAAAACGGTTTTGACACCATGCCGCCGCCATAGCACGACGCATCGAAAAGCAATACGCCAACAATTCCCATGTTGCGCAATCGCTCCAGGTCGCGGAAAAACCGTGCGGATTTCTCCACCGATGGATGATCTGACTGGCGCACTCCTGCGGCGTCCCCTGGTATCGTGAAGAACACTTCCGCGACACTTTCCCTATACGCCGCCAAAACACTCGACCATGAACAGTCTATTTTATCGACTATGCCTGCATGATAACCTATCGCCAGTTTGCGACCTGTCATAAAAACCTCGTCTTCTTGCCGTTACGCGCCCTCCCCTGCCGAATTGAGCTGTCCCATGTAAGTACGTGCAATATCAAATCCGTTGGTCACCAACGAATAGTATGTCCATCGTCCTGCGCGTCTTCCGAGTATCAAGCCCGCTTCGCACAGTATTTTTATATGGTGCGACAATGTCGGCTGGGTAATCTTTAAACTCGTCAGTAAGTTCTGGGCGTTAGTTTCGCCAGATTTCAGGATATCCAGAATCTGGATGCGATTATCATCGCCCAACGCCTTGAATACAGCGGCTGCCCGCCTAGACAAATCGTCCATTTTGATTGCTCCTCACTCAACTTGAACCCTTTGCTCTCTCTTTCATGATTCAATCTCGTGTTTGAAACAAATGTTTATTTGTCATCTTTTATAAGATACTGCAATAAATCCCATGCGCAATGACCTTTACTAAAAAAAATCATAAAAAATCATCATTTATCCATTTTTTTATCTTATTATTGGAAAATCACACGCCTTTGTGACCATTTGCGCAATGTGCAAACTACACAAAAAAAGAGGCTGTTGCCCGCCATAAAGACTTTGCAACAGCCCCTTATCAACTGCTAAACCTTATTTTTCCTTAAACCAAATGTTTCTGAACCACAACGTGTTGCCATGATCCTGCAACACGAGCGGACCTTTCGGCACGGCTGTGCCGCCCAGACCGCCGGGCGTCGGGCGGACACGGAGCTTGTCATGGATGAGAACGCCGTTCTGGCGAACCGTCAGGATGGCGTCTTCAATTACCTTGCCTTCGCCGTCGAATTTCGCGGCCGTGTAATCGATGTCATAGGTCTGCCATGTTTCCGGCGGCAGGCACATGTTCACAATCGGAGCGCTCTGCTGGTAGATTCCGCCGCATTCGTTGTCGCGGCCTTCCAGGGCATAGCTGTCCAGAATCTGCATTTCGATGCGCCCCTGCGTATAAACGCCGCTGTTGCAACGGCCCTGGCCGCGGGCTTCAGGCATATAGGAGGTCTTGAACTCGACGTGCATGATGCAGGAGCCGTATTCCGGGCCGCTGATGATGGTGCCGCCGCCACGACGCACTTCCAGCGTGCCGCCGTCATCGCTTACGCCCCATTTCTCGCCGCCCGCGCGGCGGTCCTCAACATATTTCCATTCGACGGCCGCTCCAGTCTCCGGTGCGAAAGCCTCCTTCATGGCCTCGAAGCCGTTCTTGCCTTCTACTGTGTAGGGGCCGGCGATGTTCCATGCGAGAATGGCACCCGACTTCTCCATTTCCACGCCCTTCGGATGAAGCTTGTAGGTGACGCCGGGCACGGCCTTTCCGTCCACACCGCAGATGCGGGCGTGCGCCGCCCAGTCAACGGCGCCCTGCGAAATCTTCAGAAGCAGCGTGTTTTCGCCTTGTTTCAGGTTGAGGGCGATTTGGTCGTCATCCGCTACCAAGCTGCGCGGCACGTTCTTCTCATAGACTTTCTGACCGTTCAGGAAGACGGCGATACCGTCATCCGAACCGGAACGCATGATGACGCTCTGGTCCTTGTCGCTGATAATCGTGTTCGTCAGATAACCGACGCAATTGTTCGTCCGAGCCAGACTTCTGTTCAAATTGACGATGCCTACCGTACGCATCGCATTGCGCCACTGCGACATACGCTTGCCTGGGCCAACCAATACGACCGCACCTTCTGGCGGTTGCTTCCCCAGCGTCGGAGATTCCAGCTTGAACGATTTCAAGTCAATGGCACCCAATGCGATATTGCCTTTGAACTCACCATTGGCGATGGTCGCGCCGCCATCGTTAAACACAACTTTGTCACCTTCCACCATGCCATCGACCTTCAACAGGACTTTCGGCTTCGGCGCTTGATAAATCGTCTCCGTGAACACCGCCTGGTAACCGCCTTTGCCAGTCGCCCAAACCTGTGCGCAGATTGCGCTTTCCTTGCCTTCAACATCCTTCAACGTGCCTTTGTAATCGCCCATGAACACATCCTGCGCCATCGCGCAGAGCGACACAAGCACCGCCATCGCCATGATTCTCCTGAACATCTTGACTCCTTTCATTTACAATTTTCAAATTGAAAACACACAAGAAAACAACACATTTCATAGAATAACGTCATTTTGCCAAAAAGCAATTGAATGACTTTTTTCCATTCCGTATTAAATTAACTTTCTAGCCTGTCAAATGGCTGGCAAGCTCATTGCATTGTTTTTCTTTTTTGTCTTCAAACATAACAACCGAGGCATTACCATGAGCAACGTCCCTGAATCCTTCCTCCGACTCGCATCCTACAACATCCGCACCCCATGCGACAAGCCGCCAAACGACTGGGTGTCCCGTCTGCCGCGTCTCCTTGCGCTCCTCAACCGCCATGACATCGCCATCGCTGGCCTCCAAGAGGCCATGAAGATGCAAATCGATGGCATCATGGCCGAAGGTTCATGGGCCTATACGGGAGTCGGCCGCGAAGACGGCATCGAAAAAGGCGAATACTCCTGCATCATCTACAGGAAGGACCGCTTCATCTGCCATGGTTCCAAGACGTTCTGGCTTTCCGAAACGCCGGATGTCGCAGGCTCCCGCTCATGGGATACCGCCTGTACGCGAATCTGCACATGGGCGACGTTCACCGACAAGAAGACTGGCCTTGATTTCACCCATTTCAACACCCACCTCGACCACCGCTCGAAGCTCGCCCAAATCAACGGCATCAAGCTTATCTTCCAGAAGATGAAAGAAATCGCCCCGAAAGGCCCCATCGTTCTCACAGGCGACTTCAATGTCCTCCCCGAAGATGAAGTCATCGCACATGCGGAACAATTCATGCGCAATTCGACGAAAATCACGGAAAACCCGCTCGTCGGCCCGACCTACACCTTCACAGGCTACCGCGTCATGAAAGACGGTGTCGAGCCGCCACACAAAGGCCCTATTGACTACATCTTCGTCAACGACAATTTCACCGTCCGTCGTCTCTATGTCTTCGACGACAGCGAAAACGATCTCTACCCCTCCGACCATTTCCCACTTGTGGCGGATCTTTGCTAGTGTTCTAGCGTTTCTAGAAGCTCTGGCTTTTCTAGCCTAACTCAAGCTAGAAGCTCAGAGCTTCTAGAGCCACTGGCACTCCTAGAAATACTATATTATCCCCCTATTTCCGTCTTGGCTCCAATTGCACTTTCGGGAACAAAGACTTGCCGTCCCACGTATATTTCATGGGGACCACTTCAAGAATCGGAAATTCCGGATACGATTCCATAACAAACGTCGTTGTGCTCGGATAGAACACCTCCACGTACAAGCCCATCTTGGTGGGATCGTCTTCGTTCCGCTTCTCCCACATCACTTGGATGTCGCCGTTGGGCGTGGGAATCATCCCGCCACATCTGCGCTGCCGACCTGGATACGGCTTCACTTCGAACTTCTTGAAACCAGGCTCCAACGGACGGACGCCCAAAATGTAACGGCCGATGTAATATGCTGCAATTGCGCTCCAGCCATGGCAGCAGGAGCCAGCCCAATAGAAATCATCGGGCCCTGTCGGCGTTTCCGGCATGGAGGTGAAGCCTTTCAGCAGCCAGACGCTGGCCTCGTTGTAGATGCGGTTGTACAGATGCATCCGTGCATCCTCCGTCTGCTCCATCATGCCGCGGAGCAGATACGGTTGCGAACTGTACGTGCAGGCTGTCAATTTCCGTCCACGGACGGCTTCCACAACGGAATTCACCTTGTTGCTCGGCACCAAATCATTATACAGCATCAATGCCTGGACGTGCTCGTAATGCTCCTGTTCAGGATTCTCCGACGGCAGCAGATATGCGTAGCATCCATTCTTCTCATCCCAATACGATTTTTCAATGACATTTCCAAGTTTATGCGCCGCAACACCATAGCGACCTGCCGCATCCATGTCGTCATCCGCCTTCGCCAATTTTGACGCGGCTGACAACGCTTCGTATAAATAAATATTGTAAAGGGAATCGGGAAACGCAGGACAACGGTCCAGACGGCCCGTCCATTCATAGAAATTCCATATCCGCTTTTCACTGCCAGGCTCGTAAAGACCTTCCACGCGGGACTTTCTCGATAACGCAACTTCCAGAATCTTCTTGACCGTCTCCCGCTGCCGCTGGTATTCATCTAAACTGCCCGAATACATATAGTGCTCGAACAGCGACGAAATCCACACCATCGTGAACGACGGAATCGTGATGGACGACTCCGCAGGTGCGCAGATTTCCAAATATCCATTGCCCAAATACGAACGCCCCAGCAACTCCAGTGAAGCCTTCGCAAAATCATAGTTGCCCCATACATAGTAACCGTACAACATCTGGTTGCGGGAATCATACGCATAAAGCGACTGTTCGCGCCATGGGCAGTCTTCGTAATGGTCATGCATGCAACAATTAAGCGTGTTGATCGCCATATTTCGTATGCCTTGCAGCATTTGATCCGCCGTATCCATATACGTGTCGCCTGCGTGCGGATAGTAAACGCCGCAGATGCCCGCGTAATAGACGGCCGGGAGGTTTTCGCCGAAATCACTGAATATCAACTGCATATAGCGACCTCCAATCCGACGCAACGGATACATGAACGTATTCCGCCCTGCACGGCAGATGTAACGGTCGATGAAATTGCGTGCCCCGATGACGGAGCGCGGATGACCGTCGTCAAGATGTTCGCCATGATGGATTTCCAGCACTGTACCTTCCGCCGCTTCAACAATGAACGTCATGTATCCAGTCGATTCACGACCGAAATCAACGGTCAAGGCCACCCCCATGTCCGCTTGCGGCGGCTTCTTGAAACGCCAGACGGGACCGCCCAATTTGAGCATGGGCTTCTTGCGATTAACGCCCGCCCTTTCGGATTCAGGCACGTCAAACGCCTCCTGCACAAAACGAGAACCAAAGAACGGTACGCCTCCCGATTTCATCGTCCAACCCTGCCAGACCATCGTCACGTCTTGCGGAGTTCCATCTGCAAGTTGCGCAATTGGACGTTTTTCCAGCGACGCCCAATGACCGTTCGCAGTCGGCCGCTGGTGAACCGTCGCCGACTCCCACCCGCTGTCATCGTAATCGATCTCCATCCATTTGTCTTCTTTTCGTGCATCGTATTCAAACGTAAAGCCAAGCTGCGGACTGACGATGACGCGGCGATTCTGCGCAAAGCACGGATCGACGCTGCATTTCCATGTCCTGTCCGTCACAATGACTGGCTTTCCGTCCTGTGACACAACGGCCATCAACCCTGGATCGCATTTATAATGCGTGAAAAAGCTCTGCCCGATGTGATGGACGAGCACAGCAATCGAGTTATCGCCCTTCTTCACTTCATCGGAAATGTCAATGGTCGAAAACGTCTTACGATCAGGAAAATCAGGGAACTGCGTAACGGACATCCGCTTGCCGTTGATATAGACGACATAATCCGAATCCGCCGAAATCCGCAGCTCTGTCTTCTCCGTGCTTTTCAATTGAAACGTCTTCCGAAAACGATAGTATGAATCCACGGGCGCGACCTGCTCGCCCAACCATATCAATGATGCCATCAATATCATATCCATTCTTCTTCTCCTAGTTTTTTTAACTTTCTCGAAAATATTCCTGCCACCGCCAATGCGGTTCTGTGTGTTATTACCTGTTTTACCATGGGTTACGTTCGCGCTTTCGCGTTCGCTTCACCCACGAACCAATTCCTGTCGCCCTTACGGAGCTAACTTCCCGTCGCCCCTACGGAGCTGAATTCCATCAAGTCTCTACAATATTAAAACCTTCCAAGATCTCCATCCAATCATCAATCATCAATCATCAATCATTACTCAACACTCATTACTCAACACTCATTACTCAACACTCATTACTCAACACTCATTACTCA
>JAGCSE010000026.1 GCA_017964325.1 Victivallales bacterium
CATTTGGCGGATTTCCGCCGCCGTCGGACGCCCCCTGGCCATCCGCCGCGAACGGGTCGATCTTGCCGTCGTCTTTCGGAGGGATTCCGTCGTCGGACGCCCCCAGGCCATCTGCCGCGAACGGATCGATCTTGTCAGGATTCAGTATGGTTCCACGCCCGTTTCTGACATTATCATTATTTGTCTGTGTTCTAGCCATTGTATTTTTGGTGTTTAAAAGATACGACTTTCAAAAGTCGTATATTCACGTTTTTTAGCTCAAAATGTTCCTGCCACCGCTACGCGGTTCTATGTATATTATTGCATTACCGTGGGTTACGCGACGCCTTCGGCGTACGCTTCACCCACGGCTGTGTTCCTTTCGCCCCTACAGGGCTGAATTACCATCGCCCCTAGAGGGCTTGAAATCCTCATTAATCATTAATCATTAATCGGATTCTTCCACTCCAATTTTGATATTTTTGTATTGCACATCTTTGCCCATGTGCAGCGTGCATTCCTTCCCGTCAGGAGTCTTGAGCAAAAAGCATCCGTTTCGGAAAAAAAGGACAAAGCCATCCATGGCGTTGAAAACATCGCCGAGCCGCATGGAGCACGGCACCATTAGATATCCCTCGCGAATGCAGTTGTCTTGATGCAAAAGCATCAGCGAACTGATGCGATGGTTCTCATCAAAGCAAGGTGCCAGCTCCAACTCAATTCCGCCATTTCCCCCGAAGGTCATCAACGTCCTGCCGCTTGACGGCAATTCCGTAAACTGATCACGGGGAGCGCGCTTTCCATGATTCAGAATCGTGCCGTTGGTGCTCAGGTCCTTATAGCGAATGCGCGTCCCTTCGACGATTTCAAGAATGCCATGATATTGGCTGATGAAGCCGTTCGGCTTTTCGTTCTCGGCTTTTCCTGGAATCCGTATCTGAAGGTCGTTGCCTTCCTTTACACGACCGAGCCTGATGGAAGACTTGCCCAATGCAAACAACTTATAGCTCCCTATCCGCAGCAGCACACGCTCCATGGGCTCGGGCTGCGGAAGAGGCGGAGTCGTGGCAAGGGGGACTTCTTTCTCAAATTCACGATTTGTCCAATATAGCGCTCTGGAAACATATTGAGGATATTCCCTAAGCGCATCAATCAGTTTATTGGTTGTCTTCTGCTGATCCGCAATGTTTATGACATTTTCCTTGATGTCCGCTGCGTGCTGGGTGCTGTTATTAATATGAAAAACAAATTTGCCCGGCTCAACTTTTTCCTGCCCATTGTAAATCGTGCATTTGTCACTGAACATATAACGGTGGTCGCCGCCTTTAGTCCTGACATAGAAGAATATCTTCAATTCATAGCAACCAGCCGTCTCCTTTTGGAACTCAAGATTTACAGGAATTGAGCAGCCTATTTTCACATTCTTCAATGAAACATCCATCTGCGCACGTTTCATTGGGTCGTTCTGCCCGATAGTCCAGTAAATTTCAACGTCTTTCAAATCATCGCCAAGGCGTGTCAGACGCAATTCAACCATGCTGTTGTAGTCGGTGATGGCAAAGACATTGCAATTGAACTCCACCTTCAGACATTTACATTCACCAAGTTCCTGATCCTCAACATTTTGCAATTGAATTGACGACTGGGCGCCACCAGCCTGATTACGCACAGCCCCTGCGGCGGAAAAATCGTTTCCCGCCACATCCACAAGCTTTGCTCTGCAATTCGGACAGAACCGTGGCGGGTCTTCCCCCGGTTCTTCTTCAACTATAATATTACATTTTGGACATTTTTTCATGGTTTATCTTTTGAACTGCATCATCTTACCGACTTCCTCACGACCACGGCCCCCCCCTTCTTCATGTCGCTGCTGTAATAACATAAAGACCTTTTTCCTCAATGCAAAATATACGCATCATATTTGATGACGGCAATCAGCTCATGTCAGTAGCAAAGTGGTTTGACGTGAGACGCGAGACATGAGACGCGAGCTTAGACATCAAGACGTTTTGACGAAGAAACAATGTCCCTTGTCTCAGTGGTTTGACGTGAGACGCGAGACATGAGACGCGAGCTTAGACATCGAGACGATTAGACGAAGAAACAATGTCCCTTGTCTCACGTCACCCTCATCCCGACGCCAATCAATTGACATACGTCTTCGCATCCTCCTCGAAGCCGTCATCCCACGGATAGCGGATGTTCAGCCGCACGCCGCCGCGAATGACGGACTCCGCCGCGTAGATGCCTGGAATCGTCATCCGCAGACCATCGCGCAATGATATCGGAGCTTCCTTTGCGCCATTCCGCAACGCATCCATAAACCACTGCATTAAAAATACATCCGCACCACCATGGCCTGTATTGCCCGTGGGCGTAAATTTCTTTCCGAACTCGCTCGTGTAGGGCGAAGCATCAACGGGCAGCTCCGTCAAGCCCTTCGCATCCTCCGAAACCGTCGAACTGTACAGCGTCTTGGCAGGACGACCTTCCCCCTTGGACGGAATCCGCTCAAAATACCCCTTCGTCCCATACACGCGGTAACTGTGATTGCAACCTGCGCAGTTGTTGATGAACGACATCGTCGTCCGCACGGTCACGCCCGAATCCGTCTGGAAAAACGCCGACATATAGTCGTGCGCAAATTCGTTGTCCGTCACCTTGCTGCCCGTCGAAACACAATAGACCGTCCGTAATTCCTCCTTGAGGATCGACAGCAACGGCCCCAGCGAATGCGTGCAGTAGCGTATCGGCATGTTGCCCCACTTGACGTGCGGCCTGCGCCACGGCGTCACCTCCCACAGAGAGCGGCAGTCATGGATGTACTCCGCCTCCATTGCAACAGGCTCACCGAGCAGTCCCTTCTTGTATAAGTCCTGCAATTCCAATATGAAACCCCAACCGCACGTCGTCGAACCGCTCATGAACATGCGGTCCGACGCCTGCTTCGCCTTCCACAGCCGCTGCGCCTCCTCCAGCGTCCGCACCGTCGGAATGTCCGAATAGACATGAACGCCCGCCTTCAGCCCCTTTTCGCAGAAATCCGCATGGTTCGTCGCGGGAGTCTCGACCATCAAAATATCCAGCTCGGATTTCGCCATCATTTCGTCAAAGTCTTCATAGAACTTGACTTGCGGCATCCGTTCCGCCATCGTCTTGTCGTTTTCCTTCTTTTCATACCAGAATTTCGGCACGATGTCGCACGCCGCCACTGGTTCGATATCCTCGAAATTCTCCGAAAACCAACGGAACATCCCACGGCCACGCTCACCCTGCCCCACAACACCCAATCTATATTTCTTCATCATTCATTTCCTTCAATTCACTTGTCACTAATTTCGTATTACCCAATACGTTTGTCCTATTTGCAAGTCCTTCTTGTCAATATGTTTAAAGCGACCGTTCGCCCAAGTCCAAATATCAATGCCATCCAACGACGGCCATGTCGATTCCTCCAGCAAACCGACAAGATTCCAGCCAACTTGCAGCGTGGATTGTGAAACGGATTGTTCGACATCCTGCGCCAATTCAATCGTCTGTTTCCGCCTGCTGAACACCCAGTAGCCGACGCCTACCTTCACGGCATCGGCATTGCCGCACACGACAAATGAAAGATTCTCCGCGTCATACATCATCGGCTTCAGCCACAGGAACTTCTGTAAACCGTCCTGCCTGTCCATCAACGGCTTCGTCAACGTCACTAGATTCCAGCCTGGATGCAGTTCCAACGTCTGGCATGGCTGTTGCATCCCCTTCAACGTAATAGTCTTGGAGAACGTCTCCGTTTTGCCGTCGGCGGTGAACGTCGCTATCAGCGACATTGTCACGCCTGTCAAAAGGGTGTTCTCGTTCGTCACGTTGCCCGCCGCATCAACGGAGCCGAACCGCTGGGCGGAAAGACGCCATGACGGCGTGACAAGCGATGTCCCGCCGTCGCTCCATGTCGCCGTGCAGACGTACGCCGCCGTGTTGCCGCTCGGAATCTCGTCATCGCCTGTAACGGCGATGGACACGAGCGTCCGCTTCGCGAGTGTGATGGTCTTGGAGGCCGATTTCGTCACGCCGCCCGCCGTATAGGTGGCGGTCAATGTCACCGTCTGCTCCGCCATCGTTGAATTCTTGTTCACCACCCTGCCCGCCGCGTCAACGGAGGCGTAGTCCGTGGTGGAAAGGCTCCACGCCGCCGCCACAACGGATGGTTCACCAGCGCTCCAACTCGCCATGCAGACGTAGGTTGCCGCACAGCCGCTGGCGATGACGTCATCGCCTTCGACGGCGACAGCCGTCAATGTCCGCTTTCCGAGCGTAATGGTCTTTTCAGCAGTAAGCGTCTCGCCTCCAACCATATAGCTTGCAATCAACG
>JAGCSE010000291.1 GCA_017964325.1 Victivallales bacterium
AAAAAATCAACCAACAGGAGACAAAGATGGTCAACTACAAAGATCTGGGTCTTGTGAACACCCGCGCAATGTTCGCGAAAGCCGTCAAGGGCGGTTATGCCATTCCCGCTTACAACTTCAACAACATGGAACAGCTCCAGGCCATCATTCAGGCCTGCGTCGAGACCGAGTCCCCCCTGATTCTGCAGGTTTCCAAGGGCGCTCGTGAATACGCCAACCAGACGCTGCTGCGCTACATGGCTCAGGGCGCGACGGAATATGCGAAAGAAATCCAGAAAGACGGCAAACTGATTCCGATCTGCCTGCATCTGGACCACGGCCCGGACTACGCGACCTGCAAGAGCTGCGTTGACTACGGCTTCTCCTCCGTCATGATCGACGGTTCCAAGCTCCCGTTTGACGAAAACTGCGCCCAGACCGCGCAGGTCGTCGAATACGCTCACAAGTACGATGTGACGGTCGAAGGCGAACTCGGCATTCTGGCCGGTAAGGAAGACGACGTCGAAGCCGCGAAGCACATCTACACGCAGCCGGAAGAAGTCGAAGAATTCGTGAAGCGCACTGGCGTTGACTCCCTGGCCATCGCCATCGGCACGTCCCACGGCGCCTACAAGTTCAAGCCCGGCGACGATCCGAAGATCCGCCTGGACATCCTGCATGAAATCGAAAAGCGCATCCCCGGCTTCCCGATCGTCCTCCACGGCTCCAGCTCCGTCCCGCAGGATCTCGTGAAGATCATCAACGAGAACGGCGGCAAACTGAAAGACGCCATCGGTATCGGCGAAGACCAGCTCCGCGAAGCCGCGAAGAGCGCCGTCTGCAAGATCAACATCGACAGCGATGGCCGTCTCGCCATGACCGCCGCCGTCCGTAAGGTCTTCCATGACAAGCCCGAAGAATTTGACCCGCGCAAATACCTCGGCCCTGCCCGCGAAGCCCTCAAGCAGCTGTACATGCGCAAGAACCGCGAAGTCCTCGGCTCCGCCGGCCATGCGTTTGACTGCTAATCACAGCATTGCGTCGTAAAAGACGAAAAATCAGCCCGGAATTCTTGACAAAAGTCAATTCCGGGCTATTTTATTAGGCGTTTTTTGAAAACACAGTGCCCTCGTAGCTCAGTCGGTAGAGCAGTTGACTCTTAATCAATTGGTCCGCGGTTCGAGTCCGCGCGAGGGCACCAATATGAAAAGCCTCCAGCTGGAAACGGCCGGAGGCTTTTTTGTAGCTGAAAGCAAATGTCATGTGTAGGAACGGTTCATCTTTCCTGCTGCCTGATTGTTTTCTCAATACTGGTAAATGACGTCTTCCTTTTCTCCTTTTTCATTCGTGATATGGATGTTGGCCTGAATCATCGTACGGGCGTCATTTTGGAAAATCCGCCATAGCTTGTCGTGCATCTCCTTGAAAGCCGCGTATTCTTTGCTGTACTGGGAATTGAAAAGCTTTTCCAGAATCGCTCTGACTGAATTGTCCAAAGCCTGAGATGCCTTGTAGGTCTCGATTTTCTCTTCAATCGTTACCTGCGGATCATAGATGATGTCGTTCCATTTCTTTCGAAGTTCCATGTAGTCCGTCAGCATCTTCCGTTCTTGTTCAGGGAGACCCGTCAGATCGCAGTTCTGAACGAATTCGTTGAACTGTTGGAATCTCATGTCCAACCCTTTCTGCTCTTCCTGCATCTTCTGGCGGTGGTCCGCCGCCGGATTCTCGCCGACATCATAACCCATCATCCCGTGTCCGAGGCCCGCTTTTTCAAATGCCGCAGCTGTCTCTTTTTCAATTCTGAGCTGTTCCAGAAGCTCTTTCTGGGCCTCCAATTGGTCGATTTCCTTCTGGAGTTTTTCGCCCTTGGCGGAGTTTCTGATGGAGGCCGTTCGCTGATTGGCCTCTTCAATGGCATCCGATGTGTCGGATATCTGCAACTTGGCTTCCGCTCGTGCCTTGCGCAGACCATCCAGCTCCTCCAGCAGCTTTTTTCGCTGGGAGGAGAGGCCGTAGAGGACTACCAGGCAGATGACAAGGAGAACGCCGAGAATCGCCATGGTTGTTTTCATGATGCTGTTCATGGTCTGCCTCCTTTTGAAGTTGACGGAATGGACGGCAGCGGATTCAGAACCATGTAATGCGGTGTTTGGCTCCATATATAGAGGCTTGTCTGGGCACTTGGCAAGCTCGGATTGTCGCAGCCGATGGCCGCCAGGCAGTACTTGTTGACAAGATTGCGAATGCCGAGGTAGCCTGTGAACATCTCCCTTGGAACTTTTTCGCCGTTGAGTCTCATTTCGTATGCCTGGTTCAGCAGTTGGAGATACTCCTTCAGGCAGGCTGTCTCCTCCGCCGGCAGAAGGGTGGTGTCCATGGTTGCGATGAAATTCATGCGCTGTTCCATTTTCTCCCTTTTGCGCCGTTCCTCCGCCTGGATGCTTTCAAGATGATGGGCGTATGCCGCTGGATCGAGTTTTTCCAGTTCCGCAAGGGTGATCTCGCGACGTTTGCCCCTTAGCGATGGACTGATGGTTTTGTCAAGTTCATTGTCAGCTTGTTTCTGTTCGGCGACCTGCTTTTCGAGAATCCGCTTCTCTCTGCGAAGTTCCATGTTCGCGGAATGGACGCTTGGGGCTGCCGTATGTGTCTGATTTTGCATGGATTGAGGTTTCTGTGCAACGGCTTTCGGCTTATTCGACTGTTCGATTTCCACCTCCAGCTCCGCAATCTGCTGGCGGATTTTTTCGTTCGACAGGGATGTCTGCCTGCACAAGACAGCGCAGATGGCGATCGCCAAAAACAGCATAATAATCAGTAGGTAGTTTTTCATGCAGTCCTCCAATGAAATATATATAAATGTTTATACTTTGAAAATATTATATCATGTCTGAAACAAAAGTCAAACAAGAATAGAATATGCTGTAAAAAAAAACAATAGCAATGAGATATGTATTTGGAGCGTGAAGGAAAATGGCTGGATAAAAACATAAAAAACGCACAGGAACATCATACCGTTGGATTTCACGGTGATGGATTTCCTGTGCGTATTTTTTTGTTTGCGGAGGAAAATCAGCGGACGGCGACGCCGTTGGCCTTCAGATACGCCTTCAGTTCGCCGATGTCAATCATGTGGAAATGGAAGACGGAGGCGGCGAGCAGGACGGTCGCGCCGGCCTTCACGGCACCAAGGAAGTGCTCTAGTTTACCAGCGCCGCCGGAGGCGACGATGGTGGCCTTGCATGCGTCCGCCATGGCTTTGATGACAGGCAGGTCATAGCCGGTCTTCGCGCCGTCGCCGGCCTTGGAGGTCGGCAGGATGACGTTGACACCGTAGCCATCGACCTTCTTGGCCCATTCGATGGCGTCGGCGCCTGTGGCGGTGCGGCCGCCGTGGCTTTAGACTTCGTAGCCGGACGGCAGTTTCGGATTGACATCGTCGTCGATGGCGACAGTCATCGCGTTGACACCGAACTCCTTGATGATTTCCGGAATGATTTCCGGCTTGCGGAAGGCGGCGGAGCTGACGGAGACGCGGTTGGCGCCCGCGTTGAGGACTTCCGCTGCGGATTTCACATCCTTGATGCCGCCGCCGACGGTGAACGGGACGGAGCATGCGGCCGCCG
>JAGCSE010000027.1 GCA_017964325.1 Victivallales bacterium
CGTGGCGGAAAGCGGCGCGCCATCGTCTTCCAGATTGACCTGTCCGAACGGATAGGCGGCATCAAACGTCACATGGCGGAAACGCGGCATGCCGTGATTCCATGCGGTCGCCCCCGACGGCCCTTCGTATTGGAAATCGGAATACGGCCCTTCCAGCAGTTTCGCAAATGTCTTTCCTCCTTCAGGTTGCGCCTGCACACAGAAATTCAGCGCCACGCCGATGGCGCCCTTCGCGGGCGTGTTCATGATTTCGCAGTCGCGGAAGTCGCCGCGTCCGCCCAGCGACAGCGTGCCTGTTCCGATGCCCCCCAGTGGCAAGGCAATTTTAGAAACATGATTTTGATCATAATGCTTCAATACAGGCCAAGTTTTCATAGCGCTCCTTGTAGAAATAGGTGACAAATCATTTGCATTGACAGCAACTGCCAATATAACCAAACCTTTCAAGAAGGCAAATTTCATCGATGTCTCCATGTCTTGATCCGCCACGGCATGGCGTTTTACATAATCTTCCAATCCACTTGACCTTTTTGCATACCTAATATATACACCGCTTCATGCAAGGCAAATCTGAAAACGCTCTTGTTTGACAGACTCATCCTGTAAAATAAAAACAAATTTTTCATCCAAAAGGTTTTATTTTACCATTTGAAGGAATATCTTTAGGCTAATCTGAACCAATCTAATACTTTCGACAGGAATCAATATGACTTTCCTTTTCCGTTTAGCCAATTTCATGACAATCTGCATTTTTCTGCCGCTGTTCAGCCACGCACAAGAAATAAAACCGTTATTCTCACTGGATTTCAGCAAACAGGAGGATTGGAAACCATCGGAAACCGTCCGCCTGCAAAAGGATGGCGACACGACTTTCCTGCGTCTGCAAGCCGTTGAGCCAGATAAACATGTCATGGTCTATCGACGTTTCTATATTCCGATGACCAATCATCCCGCGATCCTTCGGCTGATGGCGCGCATCCGCGCCGTCGCCATTGAGCATGGCAGGCAGAATTGGAACAACGGACATCTGATTCTCAAATTTAAGGACAATAACGACAAGGAGATACCGTCTGTCGCCATTGATTCGCAATTCAACGGCACGACAGACTGGCAGGACATAGACAAAGTCTTCAAAGTCCCTGCAAATGCGTCCTATCTTGAAATCATGCCGTATCTGCTGCAGGTTAAATCAGGCTCTCTGGATGTGGCGCGGCTGGACATTTTCGCCGCTACCAAGGACGAACTGCCCAAACCGCCGCCCATCGTGGCGTCGTCTAAAATGCAGCCATTGGAGCAGGCACCATCCCCGCTTCGCGTCCATGGCAACCGACTGGTTGACGAAAACGGAAAGGGAGTTTGGCTGCAAGGCGTTTGCATCGACTCTTTGCAATGGACGGCCAGCGGAGAACACATCCTTCAAAGCCTGCAAGTTGCGATCGAGCAATGGAATGCGAATGTTATCCGTCTTCCTGTCACGGATGAATTTTGGGCAGGACGCGGCAAGTGGCAGAGCGACAAGGGGCTGAAATACAGGAACTTGGTGGATTCCGTCATCCGTGAAGCAAATAGCCGTGGCGCATACGTCGTCTTGGATCTGCACCGTTTCAAGTCGCCGCAGGAGGAGCATGCGGAATTCTGGCATGATGCGGCGACACGCTACGCCAACCAGCCGGGCGTCATCTTCGAACTGTTCAACGAGCCCCACAGCATTGGCTGGGCGGAATGGAAGACCGCCATGCAGAAACTTTTGAACACGGTGCGGCAGACTGGAGCAAACAATGTTGTCATCGTCGGCGGGTTGGATTGGGGCTTCGATCTGACGGGCGTCGCCAGCGGCGAATATGTCCTGCAGGACACGGCGACAGGGCGTGGCATCGTCTATTCCTCCCATATCTATCCATGGAAGTTCCAATGGGATAAATATGTTCTGGCGGCAGCGGAGAAGTATCCGTTGTTCATTGGCGAAGTCGGCAACCCACGCCGTTGGGAGGATTTCTCCTTCATTGAAGAATCAGCCCGAAAAGAAAAGGTCGGTGTGGAATCCATTTGGCCACAAGACGTCATCGGTGTCATTCAGGCGAACCATCTGAATTGGACGGCGTTTAGTTTCCATCCCAAAAGCGCACCGCAACTCCTTGAGGACTGGAACTATACGCCGACGCCCTTCTGGGGCGTCCATGTCAAGGAAGCCCTTGGCGGCAAAATTTTCGAAGCAAAAACGCATTGATGACATCATGAAATTGAGTCGCCAATCTCATTAGGAGTCAAAACAAAGCTATTTAGCACTGCATCCCTTTCAATTACCTCGAATTCGAGGTAATTGAAATTGACATTGTGAAATTTTACCCATAATATATAAAACAAATTGTGTTTTGTTCATGGATTCAATCCTGAATCACATGGAAGATAAAAATGGGAGAAATTTCAGAAAATCATCCTCTTCATTTGCCATCCTTCAATTAGATACTATATTATCTAGCGTACTGACTCCAAGGCTCCGCGCCGAGGAGGAAGGCATGCGAAATCCCAAAATGCACAATGAAACCGCATGGGAAGGCTCATCGGCGGCCTGAACAACGCGGCAACCAGTTGTCATACAACTATTTCAGCACGTCCTGCCTCCTTACGCGGGACGTGCTTTTTTTGCATCATCAACAAACAGAACGAATCATGGAAACCAGAGTCGCATTAATCGGCATCATCGTGGAAGAGCCCGATTCGGTCGGGCCGCTCAATGAACTGTTGCATGAATACAGGCAATACATCATCGGCCGCATGGGCATCCCCTACAAGCCGCGGAACATCTCCGTCATCAGCGTGACCATCGACGCGCCGATGGACGTGATCAGCTCCCTCTCCGGCAAGCTCGGCATGCTCAAAGGCGTCACCTCCAAAGCTCTGATGGCGAAACTGCAATGAACGAAACAGCCAGACAACTGATAACCGCTCTTGAAGCAGGCAACCATCTGCAGAAGAATGACTTCCTGCAAATTCTGACGCATGCGGACGCAGAAGACGTTAAATATGCGAAAATTCACGCCAATAATTTGCGCATCAAGCATTTCGGGAACGTCATCTTCCTGCGCGGACTGGTGGAATTGAGCAACTTCTGCAAAAACGACTGCCTGTACTGCGGCATCCGCCGAAGCAACGCGGCCGTCGTCCGCTACCGCCTGTCAAAAGAGCAGATTCTCGGCTGTCTGGAACAAGGCTACGCCGCGGGGCTCCGCACGCTCGTCCTGCAGGGCGGCGAAGACGCATGGTTCACCGACGAGCGGATGTGCGACATCGTCTCCTCCGTGAAGGAACGCCGTCCGGACATCGCCGTAACCCTTTCCCTTGGAGAGCGTTCCAAGGAAAGCTACCGTCGTCTGAAAGAGGCGGGCGCGGATCGCTATCTGCTCCGCCATGAAACGGCGACGGAATGGCATTACGCGAAGCTCCATCCCGCCTTCCAGAAACTGTCCAACCGGATGCAGTGCCTCGAATGGCTGAAGGAACTCGGCTATCAGGTCGGCTGCGGCATGATGGTCGGTTCGCCGTATCAGACGTCGGAATGCCTTGCCGCCGATCTGGCGTTCATACAGGATTTCCGCCCGCAGATGGTCGGCCTCGGACCGTTCA
>JAGCSE010000292.1 GCA_017964325.1 Victivallales bacterium
ATGGACGTGCGAATGGTTCTTCAGCCACCTGTCGTCGTGCGTACTGAGATTGTCAAGCGCGACATGGAGCTCTGCTGTTTAAATCAATTAAGGACTAGGCATCAAGTTTCAGATTATTTTGAATCGCCCCCAAAAAACTTAATGTATGATGACCACAACGGCATAAGGTAGTTGTTTTCACCCATGTGACCGAAAGATGCCATCCACAGTTTCATGACTCCAGGCGAGTTTTTTTTCGACCGATTGAGCAGGACTGGCGATGGCATCTTCCAGACATCCCTCCCGAATAGCATCTAGAACTATCGTTCGTTCAGAAAGTTATGAAAATTCAAACTGATTTTTCATTTTTTAAAGGAACACAAGGAAGGAAACAGCGGTCATAATGGCATGTAAAACAAAAAGGCGCCAACGTTGTTGATGTGAGAAAAAAAAGGAGAAAAGCAACATGAAAAATTTTAGTCGTATTACATTAGGGTTATTGGCATTTGTATGTGCGCTGGGAATCAAAGCCATAGCAGAACCATCTGAGGCTTTAAAGACCGCTATGCTCGTCGAAGATGCATTTTCAGAGGTGGTTGACAACTCCAAATCATCGGTCGTGACGATTATGAACAGGCAATATCGCAGCTCACGCCAGATGATGGATGAAATACCACCTGAATTCTATATGTTTCCGCATTTCAGGAATTTCCGCCGTCAACAGCCCCCACAGGAAGAAGAACGTATGGTAACAGGATCCGGTTCAGGTGTCATCATCGATGAAAAAGGCTATATTGTCACCAACCATCACGTCATCAAGGATTTCGACTTTCTTGAAGTCAAGCTGGAGGACGGCACCGTCTATGACACAAAGAAAGACAAGGATGCCGTGAAAGTCGTCGGAATCGATGCCGAATCCGACTTGGCAGTACTCCAGATCGGCGATGGCAAAAAGAAATTCAAAGCCCTTAAGTTTGCGGATTCAGACAAGTTGCGCATCGGTCAATGGGCCATCGCCATCGGTGCGCCATTCGATTTGGAACATTCCGTGACTATCGGCCACATCAGCCAGAAAGGCCGTCAGAACATGGGTATGTCCACATTTGACAACTACATTCAAACCGATGCCTCCATCAACCCTGGCAATAGTGGCGGCCCCCTGCTGAACATTAAAGGCGAAATCATCGGCATCAATCAGTTCATCGTGACGGGCGGCCAGTCTCGCGGTAACATCGGACTCGGCTTCTCCATTGCAAGTAACCTAGTCAAGCAGGTAGTCAACGATCTGATTGAAAACGGCGAAGTGAACCGCCCCTTCCTCGGCATCTCCATGCAGGAGTTGACGGATGAGCTAAGAGAGCAGTTTGGAGTTGATTACGGTGTCATCGTCAGCGAAGCGTTGGAAGGCGGCGCCGCCTTGAAAGCTGGCGTGAAGGCTGGTGACATCATCCAGAAGGTCGGCGGTAAGAAGGTGAACTCGCCCCATGAAATGCTACTGGCAGTGACGTCTTTCAAGCCAGGAGACAAGATTCATCTGGATGTAAGACGTGGAGATGAAAAAATCACGTTCGATATCGTTGCGGACAAACGTGATGAGAAATTCATCAGCAGTGGTGGCAGCGGCAGTCTCAAGCCGCATGGCGACAAGGAGGATAACCTCCAGTTCGATCGCCTCGGCCTGGAATTGTCCGAAGAGGATGGCCGAGTCGTCATTGAGGATATCAAGCCGAACGGAGCGGTCGCATCGGCAAACCGCAAGAACAACAACGACATCCGTAGCGACATCCGTGTTGGCGACATCATAGTGGATGTGAACCGCATTCCCGTGAGAACTGTGAATGACGTTATCGCCGCCATGAAGGCATCCCGCAACAATGCGGTCGTATTCTTGATTGAACGGAAGACCCGCGGCTATAAGTCACAGCGTTTCTTCGTGGCCATTCCCATAAAATAATCAATAATCGTTCAAACTGAAACAATAACGGCGCGGAGCTCCTTTAGGCTCCTCGCCGTTGTTGTTTTTATGATTGTAACTACTCGTCATTCCTCTATGAGCAACCTTTCCAAATCATTTGGATTCAGACGAGCATCCTTGCAATTAATGAAATTCGGCGTGGGGATAGCACTTTTGCATACACGCTCCACTCTTGCAACCTTATCAGATAAACGCGTCCCGGGCTCCAAAACAAACGCATAACGCCTCTCATTCCCCTTCAACTTTTTGCACATTTCCCGAAGGGCATCTTCATAAATATCCAACGACACGTCATAACAAGAGCTTACGGCAATCAATAGCAATTGCGGCCTCTTGTCCATGATTTCAGCCAATAAGTCTTCATCCGTTGAAAAAGATGTCGTCGTTGGGACAAACGTGATATTCTGCTCACCCTTTTGGCTTTGAAGTGCCTTCAGTAAACTTTTTCCACCAAAAAGTACAATTTTCCCTTGTATCAGTGAGTTAGTAAGCACAACCCGTGATTCGACTTTTGGTTGTTCGGACTGGACAACTGGCTGTTTCACAGGCTGTTCTTCTTTCGTCACTTCAGGATGAACAACTGGTTGAGCAGTAGGCTGCTCGTCATTTTTCGGCTCTGGATTAACAACTGTCTGCAATGTAGGCTGTTCGGCAACCTGTGGTTGAGAGGTTGTTTCAGACTTTGGTGTTTGTGAAACTTCCAGTTGCGTTGCCTTCCCAACATCTGAATTGCTTTTAGCTGGCTCAACCGCAGTTTGATGAAAAGACGGCTCGTCCCCCCCCGCCACAGGCTTTTCAGGTGCTTTTCTGCTTTTGATAAGCAACAATGCCCCGCCTCCCACAGCAGCAGCAAGAAGCAAGACAACGGCTACAACGCCAGCCACAATTAGCTTGATTTTGCTGTTACCACCTTTAGTCGAAGGTGATGGTTGAGCCATATTTACCGCCCCCATGGCCATGGTCTGTCCAGATGGCGGCGGCGCAATGGGAGGCGACTGCATGGGCGGCGACGGCGCGACAAGAGGCGACTGCACAGTCGGGGCCGAAACCGATGGCGTAACAGGCTGCGGTGTAAACGGTTTAGGTTGTGAAATCGTTTCCATCGTCAATTCCGCCACTTGCGGTTGCGGCTGAGGAGCAGATTGCGACACTGTTTCCATTGTCAACTCTGCCGCTTGCGGCGAAGACAGAGTCGTTGGCGTAGTGACTGATGCAGCACCCTGCATAATCGTCGGCATCGTCATCACGCCTTCAGAAACTTGCGGCGATGCTTCTGATGTCATCTTCAAGTCATTGATAATCGCCTCGATACGCGAAATCAATTCCATCGGAGATGCGATACGCTTCGCCAAATCCTTTTCAATCATATCGGCAACAAGCTTCGCAACGGATTCGGGAATCTCTGGATTCAATGTCCGTACATCAGGAGCTGGTGTTTCACTGATGACCTGCGTCAATATTTCAATCGTGCTACCACCGACAAATGGACGCCGCCCAGTCAACATTTCAAACAAGACAATGCCCAAGCTGTAGATATCCGCCCGAATATCAACTTGCCTTGAATCATGTGCTTGTTCAGGCGACATATAGGCAGGCGTGCCAAAAACCGCCGCCTCAATCGTCAAGTTGGCGTCATGGTCGCCTGTCGCCTTCGCGATTCCCAAATCTGCCAGCCGCGCCACGCCGTCGCCGTCGAACATAATATTGTCAGGCTTGATGTCACGATGGACCATGTTGTGCTGTAACGCCGCCTCCAACGCGTGCCCAATCTGCCGCACAATGTTAAGCGACTCCATGACAGAAAGATTAAACTGTTTCCGCAATTTACTGCGGACACTACCGCCAGACACGTAGTCCATGACCAGATAATACATGCCATTGTACTCATTCAATCCCGCATCATACACGGCAATCAAATTCTGATGGCGGATGCGACCAGCCAACTGCGCCTCACGGATAAAGCGATCGACAAACTGCTGATCACGTTGCGCAACCCCAGGATACAAGACTTTCAAGGCAAAATTCGTGTTCAAGACACGATGGCGTACAAGATACACGGCCCCCATGCCGCCGTGACCCAATTCCTGCACCACCGTGTATTTTTCAAATGAATCGCCTGGACGCAATAGACTGTTTTTATTTTCAACCATTTCAATTCACCTTCTCTGCATCAAACGAAGGCAACGGATATCCCAACATCGCCGCCTGGTCGGCAAACGTGGGCTTCTCCTTCAGCACGAACCGACCATGAATCTTCCCGTTCTCATCAATGCTTTCCGTCTGCCATGCAATCAAATCGCGCGTCTGATATTCGCCGTTCTTCAACGGCAGCACTTCGGAAATCGCCATCATTTTACGCGAACCATCGGAAAGTCGCGCCGTATGAACGACAGCGTCAATCGCCGATGCAACTTGCGAACGCAACGCCATCAGCGGAATCTCAATCCCGCTCAGAAGTGCACACGTCTCCAAACGGAACAGGCAGTCCAACGGCGTGTTTGCGTGAATCGTGGACATGGAACCAGCATGACCTGTATTCAATGCCTGCAACAAGTCCAACGCCTCACCGCCGCGGATTTCACCGATGACCAGACGGTCTGGGCGCAAACGCAACGACGAGACAATCAAATCGCGAATTGTGACTTCGCCATTGCCATTCTTGTCTGGCTTGCGCGTTTCAAAATTCACGACATGCTCCTGCTGAAGTTGCAATTCACTGGCATCTTCGATGACCAGAACGCGCTCATTGTTGGGGATGAAACTGCTCAACGCATTCAGCACGGATGTCTTACCGGACGATGTTCCGCCCGATACAATCACATTCTTGTGCAATTTCACCAACGCCTCCAAAATCTGTTTTGCCTCTGGCGACAAACTGCCGTATGACAACATCTTATCTATCGACAGCGTTTCCTTCTTGAACTTGCGTATGGCGATGACCGTCCCGCAACGACTTAACGGAGGGATGACCGCATGGACACGACTGCCGTCTGGAAGACGGGCGTCCAGACGCGGATTGTTGTCGTCCAATATGCGCTGCACGGATTTCGCGATGTTCGAAGCCGCCGCGCGCAATGCCGATTCGCTGACAAACTGCGCAGGCGTCTTCTCTAATTTACCGTGCTTCTCGACATAAATCTGCTTCGGTCCGTTGATTAGGATTTCTGATACATCGTCATCCTCCAAATAGACTTTGACAGGTGCCAAAAACAACACAAGAAATGAACTCGCGTTTTCCATTTTTTACTTCCTATGATTGACGTCCGCTAATCTTCGCTTCTTTTTAAGTTATTCAGCCTCTAGAATCAAACTTGTATTCACCAAGAATTTCCATGCTCTCGTCAGCCGCCTTCAGGCAGGTTACGCGATACGTTTCGCCGCCTTTTGGAACAGTGATGACGACATGAGCTCCCAAGCCCTTGACTTCAGGAGCGATGTCCGCCATGAACGATTTTTCCGCCGCAGCTTCGCAACGTTCCTTCGGAAACACCGTCGGAAAGTGCATTCGCGGGCCTGGATAGAGGTTTCTGTCGGACAACCGCTCCAATACATGATCCAATGTATGCAGTTGATCCCAAACACAAGCAAGCCAAATTCTTGCCTGCAAAGCTGTTACAATTTTCTCTGGCATGGAGTTGTGACCATGGTGGTTGATTTTCGCCGCATCGACTTTTGGCAGTTCCTCCGCTAATATATCTTCAATCTGAAGCACCTGTCCATCTGGACCAGGCACTTTATCGGAAAAATCACCAGCCGTATAGAAGGTGAATTTTCCATAGCGGATAATCATGCCAAGACTCATGCCGTTTTCATTGAGTCCCCCTGGCATTTTCAGTCGCTCTTCATATAAATTCTTGATATTTCCGTCTTTGCACAAAATCTTGCCATTAGCCGTGATGTTCGTGACTTCAAAGTCCCTAACGGATTCAGGCGAATGCAACGGCACGATCTGGTCTTTCGCGCCAAGACGGAATTTCTCGATCTCCAGTCCGTCGCGACGATGCAACGCCTTGTAGAGGCGTGTTATATGATCAAGTTCTTCTGCAGGAATGGCTCCAGGCCGTGGTTCATCATAAAACGGCCAACCGCGATCAATCGCCTTGCCAAAAGCAAGTTGTTCCGCTGCAAGTGCGAAGCCGCTCCGATAACAACTTGGAAGCCCTTTGTGCTCATGGTTATTCGTGGTCCATTCTGGAATTCCACAATGGTCAGAATGAAAATGCGAGAGCATCATGTAGTCTATCAGCGGCAAATCATTTTTCGTCTGATATCCTTCCGGCAGAACGCGTTTGATATAACGGGCAATCCAGTCACCAGCAAGTCGAGTAGGATTCGGCATAACGGGCACCGCCAAATCAAGGCGCGTTATCGCGGGATGGTCACCGCAATCCAGCAACATGGTCGTGCCATCGGGAAAAATATGCAGAATGGCTTCCGCCACACCAGTGCAGATGAAATGAATCTGGTATTCGCCCTCTTTCCAGCCTTGCCAAACATGACCGGTTCCGCCGATTGTATTGTTATCCATTTTCTTGTTCCATTTTATTGTCAATCACTGTATATCAATAGTCAAAAAAGAAAATGTAGCACACGAATGATTTTTTTCTTCACAACAGAAGATGTTTGTTGTGAATTCTAGAGATAAGAAACGATACAACAACAAATTTTCTCATCTCTTTGCCTTAGCGTCTCACATCTCATGTCTCCGGCTGGGTCTGCTTTCTGAGTTCCTCCGGCAGAAAAATCGGATGCCGATATTGATGCGTTTCAACAGGAATCTTGTAAAGTGCTTGAATGCAACGCCATGCCTTTTCCTTATCAAGGCGTAGTTCAGGCAACAGCTCCAATACAGATTCCATAAAGGGTCTGGCCCGTGTATCATCAATATTGGCAGCTTGCAGAAACCATGCCAACTGTTTCATAAGCGCTTCCCAATTTGGCTTCGCAAGAATATTGCAATTCATATAGTCAATAGGCACAAGAGTATGTGTATCCTCCTGCCAAAGAACATTTTGGAACTGCATATCAGGATGGTAGATGCCTTTACGGTAGAGATGCGCGAAAAGCGGAGCCGCCAAATCAAGCTCCTCCATTCCCATGATACGCGTTCCCGGGATGTATTCTTCAATGATTCCGTTGGCACGAAAAAGAACCTTCAGAAACGGCTTTTCAAAATAACCGTAAAGTCTTGGAAGCCTGACGCCTTCCATCGTCCCAAACGCCTCAAGATAGTCATGGTAGCATTCAACTTCACGCGATGCGTATCGCCGCGAATGCCGCACATCGCTGAATCCGTGAAACGTATAGAGTTTGATAAGAAGACCGTCATACGACATGATTCTACGACGTCTTGTATCCTTGAACCATTGTTCGGGCTGAAGCTTCCCCATCACCAACTGGACAATCTTTCCATCCATCGCATGAGGGCAATCGGGCGAAAGATGAAACCGGAAGCCATCGGATTCCGTATAATACGTGAGATATTCCAGAGAATTTGGTTTCATGTTGTCTTGAAAAGCGCCGCAAAACGTTCGGGCCATTCATTTCCATAGATGGCCTGGATGTATTCCATGCTCTCGATATCGTTGTCACTGGCATGAAGAAAATTGGAGCCTTCTGGAAACTCCCCTTCCAATTTCTTGCGCAGCGAATGTTTGAAAACAAGATTCGGATTCAGTTCCATTTGCTTCTCATCTGCGACGGCCATATCGTCCAAATGCCCTCTTGACGTTTTTGCCTGGCAAATAACTGCAGTCAGAGGCAGGAAGAGACGATATGCCTTGTGTTTTGTCCAATTTCCTCCACGTGTTCGCCGTGTCACCCTATCCTGTCGTTCTCCCGTCAATTCAACAATATCCAAAACATTGTATTCCTTTGAAATCTCATCGAGAATCATCTCAGTGGCATTTGCCTGAATGGCGTCTTCACGCAGGAGAAAAACACACAAGTCCTTTTTATCGCCAAGTGCCTGACGAAGATTGTCCGCTTCATAGCGGTAAAGCTTATCAAGCAGTTCATGGCGATGCGGCCATCGCAGTAGAAGATCGAAAGGCATATTCCAACCTTTCTCTTTAAGCCAAAGATGCAAATTCAACAACGTAAGTTCTTCCGGCAATAGAGTCTTTGTCTGTTCAGCCAACTGACGGAGCGTACTTTCCGCATCATGCTTGAACCCCTCTTTGGGAAGACTCGGCAAATCTGCAAAACCACTGGGCATTCCTGTTACAAGTCCTTTCTGATATGTCAGATGGTACGTCAGCGAATATAGGTAATGTAAATCATCAGGACGCTTAAACCCCTGCGGCGCAATTATAGTATGTTCCAATATTTCTTTGCACAGAACTGGTGGATAATACGTGAAACGCTTGACATCGGTTCCCAAGACAAGACGGTTTGAATAAAGGTCAACTTTGACATCCCCACTATGCGCTGCCGCAACTCTGCAAAGAGAAAGCAAATCCTGCGCTTCAACTAAAAGATCCAAATCTCCATGTGACTGAATCATTGCACGTTCCGCTTCCTCCGACATTGGTACTTCGTCAAACCACCGAAGAACTACGTATGAAACGCCACTGTCATTCAGCGCCTTGAAAAAATCCGCAAGACGGCTGACAGAAAAATGGCTGCGCTTCCGCTTATGGGCGCGCCTTTTCCAATCCCAAAGCATCCAATGATAACGCAAAAAACTACATAGAGACATGGCAGGAGACAAATAACAAATAAATTGTTTTTTTAATTAATAATGTAGTCTCTGCACAAGCCTTTTGCAAACAATTCTGGCTTTTCTCTAATGTCTCCGGCCCCCCCGCGGGCGAAAAAAAAGCCCCCCGGGCTTCTCGCGAAGCCCGGGGGGCCTGAAGGAGACCGGCGGCGCGCTACTCTCCCGCGCTCCTGGGCGCAGTACCATCGCCGCGGGGGCCCTTAACGGCCGTGTTCGGGACGGGAACGGGTGTGACGGCCCCGCCGGGGCCACCGGTCAAAGGATTGCAGCCGGTAACGGAAGCGGAGGACGGACATGGAAGGCGGACGCAGAAGGC
>JAGCSE010000293.1 GCA_017964325.1 Victivallales bacterium
ACCAACCGTCCGGACAGCGTCGTCTGGGGCACGCCCGACGGCAAGATCGGCAACGGTTTCACAGCCCACTACTATTTCGAATCCAACGGTTTCCGCATCATCTGCCTGGACACGAACTATTCGTGGAACGCCGAGAAGAAGGAATGGCAGCACAACACGGAAGCCAGTTATGGTCCGCCCAAAGGAAATTCATCAGGCAACTCGCTCGGCCCCAAGCAGTTTGAATGGGTTGAAAACATTCTCATGGACGCTGCCGACAAAGGAATCCCCTGTCTCGTTTTCAGCCACGTCGGCTATTCCGCCGAATGGAGCTCCGCTCCGGATACGAAAAAAGTCCGCGGAATTTTCCAAAAGGCCAATGCGGCTCGTCAAGGCACCGTCCTCATGGCCGTCAACGGCCATCTCCACACGAATCACGTAAAAGTCATCGACAACATCCTTTTCTGGGATGTCAACACCACCTACAACGGCGACTGGCAGGGCGGCCAGAAGGAACACCATTACGCCGACGGCATGACATACGAATTCGTCGATTACGACCAGAATGGCCAGCCGACCGCAACCCGCCAGCGAAATCTGACCGAATTAGGCCAGGCCAAAAACACATGGTTCTTCACGGATCCGCTCAGCGCCATCGTCACAATCGACTCCTTGGGCAACATTTCCATCAACGGTTCAGAAACGACATGGCGTTATGGAATCGTCCCCTCCAATAACGGCAAAAATGGTTGTGAGCCTCGCATCACCAGTGATACCTTCAACGTCTTTGAATGATGTAGGATTGTTCTCTCCTATGATGAAACAAAGCCATCGTTTGGCTTTCTGTCAAACGATGGCTCTCATTTACACCTATTTCAGCATCTGAGCTGACGGCAGTTTGGTTGCTATCTGACCGCTTTAAACTTTTAGCTTTATAAAGTTTATGCCGGCAGCGGCTTCGCGGGCGGGAAAAGCTCTTCCTTTAAGCGACCGAATAAGTTGCCGTATTTCTTCAGGTTCAGCGATTCCACAAACGACGTGATCTTCGTCACGGTGGAGCATGGGTCGATGGACGCATCCATGCAGTCGCCTTCCAGAATCAACAGCGGCAGACCTATCTTCTCCAATGCCTCGCGCAGACGTTTCGTGAACGGACGATCTGCCAGACTGCAACGGCCAAAGCCATGCGTATAGAGCACACAGCCCGTCAATTTTGCAATCTTCGCTACCTTACTAATATATTGAACGCGCAATTTCGGGTCCAGGAAGCCGGAGAACAACAGCTTCTTGGCCAACGAACGCAACGGATCCATCGGATTCAGATTAGGCCAGCCGATGAAATTCGTCTCCTCAAACACAATCGGAGCGTTCATCGTCGTCTCCAAGAACTCCAGATAGTGCGAATTGTAGAACGGCGGCAGATGCAGCCAAAGCAGACGATGCGTGTCTTCTATCTTATAACGCTTCTCAGCCCATTCCTTCTTCTTCAGAAGTTCCTCATAGAACGCCTTTTGGATATCGACCAGCACTTGCTTGCCCCACATCTGGCTGAAAACGATCGATTGATAGACAGCCTGTGCGCCACGAATCAGCGGCGGTGACAACCAACGAAGCATATTGCACTTACGCGAATATTCAGCCGCTTGGTTCGAAAGTTCGCACGCCTCCTCCAGACGTCCTTTGTCCAATTTCTTGCCCAATGCCTTCTCCATCTTGGCGATGGATTCTTCCAAACCGTCCGCAATCTGTTCAACAGCATTCGCACTGTCCGCATTGATCGGCGTCTGCAATGAATAGAAATTATCCTCAAAGCCATACTGTTCAGCAAGATCCGCGAAAATGCGTTCACCCTGTTGGCACGGCTGGCTCGTCGAAACCGCAAAGGCGGGCTTCTCATGCTCCGTGCCTTCCAGAATCCGCAGGAAAGAACACGTCTGCTGGTCGAATCCCTTGCGTGCGGCGATATCCAATGCCGTCTTGATGCGCTTCGCATTGCGACCAAACAGAGCCGCATACGTCTCCAACGTGAAGATACGCGCACCAAAGGCATTCAGTATCTCCGCTGGATAGAACAAGTTGCGCCAAATCGTCGGCTTGCTTTTATCACGCGAGAAGAATTCACTCTTCGTGCAATTGACACGCATGGCCGATGATTTCTGCGGAGTCGGCTCATATTCCGTCTTGTTGACTTCCAGCTTGCCCTTCAAATGTGTGAACTGACGTGCCAGGCAGGCCGCCCCCAAAGCTCCCATTACCTTGTGGTGTTCGGGAATCACAATATCGCTGCCCGTGATTTCGCGCAGATAATGCGCAACCGCCGCGTTGGCCGCAACACCGCCCTGGAATAGAATCTTCTTGCCCGTCTGATGCAACAGCAATTGGCCGACGCCGTTCAGAATCGTCCGAGCCTGCGCACGGCAAGCGCCAGCCAGCAAATCGCCCATCGGAATCCTGTTTTTGAATTTGTTGATGGATGTCGCCGACAAAACGGCACAGACGGAGCTGAACTCAATGTCCGCGTCATAATTCACCCTGTTGGAAATATCTTCCACGGGGACGCCCAACTTTGCGGCGACACTGTCCAGATAACTTCCCGTGCCAGCCGCGCAGACACCGGACATCATGGACAGCCACATACCCATTTTCTCGTTGTAAATCATGCACTTACTGTCCTGACCGCCGCAGTCGATGATTGCATTGACATCAGGATAGTAGTGCTTCGCGCCCGCGACATGGGCGGAGACTTCACTCACTTGGAAATCATAGTCGATGAAGCGTTTCGTATCCTCTACAATCTGGCTGCCCGTCACGACCGTGCACGTGAGGTCGTCCATCTTCAGCCCGCATTCCGAAAGGAACTGCGAGACGGTCTTCTTGATGGCACCCATGTTGCAACGTCCACAGGACGTGCAACGCCCCGAACACGACATGGGGCCCGAATCAACAGGCTTCGTCCGCTGGTACGTCGTATGGAGGATGTTGCCGCCTTCGTCCATTACGACAGCCTTGAACGTCGTCGAACCGATGTCTATTCCCAAATATTTACGATTGTCTTTTTCCATTTAGGATGCCCTTCCTATCTTTGCCGATTACGCGTTCAGCGCATAATGTGCTCACAATATGGCATTTACACAAACCATTCAAAAATATAATCTTCCAATGTACAGTAACTTTATATAATATAGCATAGCTTTTGAATTTTGCACATCTAAGACGGGTGAAAGTGCTCCGCCGACGCGCCGTCCATTCATTTTCCCTTCATCTGCTCCAACTTCACGGACAGCATCGCATAGCCGCCTGTAATGACTTCCCGTTGCACGAAAACGCCATCGGGCACTTTCAGGCAGATGTTCGCAAAACTCCAGAACGATTTCACACCGCACGCCACCAAGTCATCCACCACCGCCTGCGCCCCCTCCGCCGGCACGCATATCAAGGCGACTTCCGGCATCAATTCCTTCACGGCCTCCGACATCGCTGTCATCGGAAGCACCTCATGTCCATGCACATACGTTCCAATTTTCCGTTCATCCGCATCAAAGACGCACGTAAACTGCAACCCAAAGTCCTGAAACTCCTGATGCCCAAGAAGAGCACTGCCCAACGACCCAACGCCAACCAGACAGGCGGGCCTCACGACATCCCATCCCAAATAACGACGGATTCCCGCTATCAATTCCACGATACGGTAACCGACTCCGACCGTCCCCGTAACTCCCGTCAGCGCAATATCTTTTCTAACATTGATCGGCTCCAGTTCGATGTATTCCGCCAACTGCGTCGTCGAAGCGTACTCTTCGCCTTTCTCCTGCATCATCATCAACCAGGAGAGATAGGTCGGCATCCGCCGTATCGACGGCCCGTTGAGGACTTTCATTCTGCCCATGAGTGTGTCTTCCTTTTTTTCTGTTATTCACTGCCTACCTGCATAATGTAACACATATTTCTGAATTATTCCATTATTCCCCCTAAACTCACGAAACATGACTATGTTAAACCATTGTCACTTTCCTTTTGTTTTTTTGGCATTATATTTTCAAAATGTTTTCTTTTCTAAGTTTTTTTGTCAAACCAAATTTTTACAGGAGATTTCCATGGCCAACAACAGTGCCGTCATCACCGATTCCTTCAAAGTTGAAAAGGAAGAAAAAGTCAACAAGAAACTCCGCTGGGCCATCGTCGGCTGCGGCGGCATCAGCCAGACCCACATGGGCGCCATCAAGAAAATCCCGCAGATTGAAGTCGTTGGCTGCTGCGACATCAAGCCGGACCGCCTGAAGGTCATGAAAGACCAGTGGGGCATCGAGGCCGGTTATGAAAAATGGGACGACCTCCTCCGCGAAATCAAGCCGGACGTCATCGATGTCTGCACGCCGAACGGCGTCCACTGCCCCGCAGTCATCGCCGCCGTTGAAGACGGATGCCACGCCATGACGGAAAAACCGATGGCCATGAATCCCGCCGAATGCCAGCAGATGATCGATGCCGCAAAAGCCAACAACCGCAAGCTCGCCGTCGGGTTCCAGTATCGT
>JAGCSE010000294.1 GCA_017964325.1 Victivallales bacterium
CAAGACGATGATGAGCACGGTCGGTATCTGGATGAGAATCTTGCCGATGTTGCCTTTGAGGAAAATCAGGGGAGCGAAGACACAAATCGTTGTGGCAAAACTGGAAATGACGCCGGAGGCTACTTCCTTTGTGCCATCGACGGCCGCCTGGAAGGACGTCTTGCCACGGTGCAGATGAACGGCGATGTTGTCTGAGATGACAATTGCGTCGTCCATGAGCAAACCGATGGCAATGAGCAGGGCGAACGTGGAGATCATGTTCAGGGAGATGCCCATGCAATGCATGACGAAGAGAGCGCCGAGGAAGGAGGTGGGCAGTCCCATGGTTACCCAGAAGGAGAGTTTCAGGTTGAGGAAGAGCCAGAGGGCGGCGAATACGAGGATGACGCCTTCCAAAGCGTTGGCGGCCACCATCATGATGCGCGAGCGGATTTCGGCGGCCATGTCGCGGGAGATGGCGAATTTCAGACCGTCCGGAACGGAGGCTTTTTCTTCTTCCAGAATCGTCATGACTCTATCATATATGGTAAGGGAGTCGGCGGTTTTCGCCTTCGCTACGGAGATGACGGCGGAGGCGTTGCCGTTGAAGACGGATTTCGCGTCTTCCGAGTCGAAACGTTCCGTGATGGTGGCGATGTCCTTCAGCCGCAGTTCGGAGCCGGATTCGGAGGAAATCACGATGATGTCGCCGAAATCCTCCGCCGTCTTGCGGCGGTCATTGAACCGCAGCTTGATGTTCTTCATGGACGTCTCCAGCGTGCCCGACGGAAGGTCTTGATTCTGAGTGCGTAAGATGGAGGCAATCTTCGCGACGGACAGGCCGTGGGCTTCGATGATGTCCGGATGCAGTTCGATGCGGACTTCCAGATTGCCGAAGCCCGAAATCGTGACCAGCGCTCCCGTGGAGGCCAGTTCGAACTTGCGTTTCAATTTCTCGCAGTAGTCTTTCAGGCTCTTCATCTCGCAGTCGCCGTAAACGACGATGGAGACGACTTGATCCGTGAAGTTGAACTGCTGGATGTTCAGTTTTTCGAACTCGCTTGGAAACGTCGTGATGGATTCGACCTTCGTCTTGATGTCGTTGTAGAAATCATTCCAGACGCCGCCGTCCGCCATTTCGACGCGGATGTTGACGGCGCCTTCCATGGCGTTCGTTGAAATGCTGTTTATATTGGAGACCTGTGAGAGGGCCTCCTCGATGGGCACGGCGATGGCCTCTTCGATCTCCTCTGCCGTGGCTCCTGTGTAAACGCCTGTGATCTGCAGGGTTTTAGGGGAGAATTCCGGCATGGCCTCGCGTTTGAGCTGACTGACCGTCAGGAGGCCCATGACGAGAAACGCGGCCATCATCAAGTTGGCGGCCGTCGGATGTTTGGAAAAATATTCAATCATGGTTGCACCGCCCTGTGTTACTTGTTGAGAAGCTGCTGCGTCTTGGCGGCGTATTCTTCGTCGATTTCCGCATCCAGTTTCATGCCGGCGATGACGGGAACTATGTCCGACGTGACGACGATGTCATTTTCGTTGACGCCCTTTTCAATGATGGAATAGGCTCCGAGATTGTATTTCACGACGACGGGGCGGATGACAAGTTTCCCGTCTTCAACGATATAGACGGAATCTTCATGGATGGCGTAGCGTGGCAGGACGATTTCGGAACGTTCGCTGCCCTTGATGGAGACTTTGCAGAAAAGCCCCTTGCTGAGCGGCAGATGGGGCGTTCCGTCCCGCGTGCCGTACGGCTTGTCCACGCCGATGACGAGACCGACCATGCGTGTGTTCGGATCGACTTTCTCACTGAAACGTAGGAACTTGGCTGGCCAACTGAAGCCTTCTTGAGAGGCTGTTTCGACGGTGAACGTCTGTCGGTCGCGGAAGGCGGTGCGGGCTTGTTCCGTCGGCTTCTCCGTCCTGTTCGGCGGCAGGATGGCGAGAAGATCAGGGGCGATGCTAGTCTCGATTTCCGCCTTGTCGATGGAATCGAGCTTGCAGAGGACGGTTCCCGTGGATGCGAACTGAAGGAGCTCCGCGTTCACGTCCGAGACGCGTCCGTCAAATGGCGCGATGATGACGGCGTAGGAGGCGTTCAGCTCCGCCTGTTTCAAGGCTGCGGCTGCGGAGGCGGCCTGCGCTTCGTATGCGGAGATTTGGGCGGGAATCAGATTGATTTCCGCCTGGAGGGAAGTGATTGTATTCTCCTGCTGGAGGACGGTCAGCTCCTCTTTCTCAAGCTCCTGGTCCGAAATATTCTTGTCGGCGTTGAGGATGCGGTTGCGTTCGAGATTCTTCTTGTTGAGCGTCAGCATCTTGTCGAGAATGGCCTTTTGCGAGGCGAGATTCTGCTTCCTGACGTTGAGCTGTTCCATATCCGCCTGTATTTTGGCGGCTTCAGCCTTCGCCTTGTCGATGGCGAGACGGTATTCCGTATCGTCGATTTTTGCGATCAAGTCGCCTTTGTGGAGGAACTTGCCGTTCTGCAGGCCTGGATTGATCTCAATGATCTTGCCGGATATCTGTGTGATGGCGGACCATGTCTTGTCCGGCATTGCCTCGCCAAATCCATGGATGACAGGGCAGAAGGGAATCTGGGCGGCCTTGACGGCGGTCACTTTCTGGACGGATTCCTGCGGCGGTTTCCGCATTGGCTTTGGGCCTGTCTTGACGACGATAATGGTGGCGGCGATGATGGCGATGAAGATGACGATGGCGAATACGGCTTGTTTTTTCATGTTTGGTTGCTTCTTCAGACGGTGATTTTTTGTTTTACTATTATTATAGAATATATTGTTTTTTGGTCAGATTTCCAATAAGAAGCAGTATGGATAACAGGATGGATAACAGCAAGTCAGACAAGTTCCATGCAGTCATGGATGGGACGGTCGTGAAGCCGCCTTATACGGGTGTGCAGAACTCCGTCCAGCATGAGATCACGTCAGAACTGCGCACCTTGAAGGGCATTACGCGGACGGTCTTGTCGCTGGAAAGCTCTCCCGTTGCGAAACTTGCAGAACAGGGCGGAGCGGATTCCATCGAAATTCACGCCGCCACAGGCAGCGTTTGGAAACGCATTCTGTGGCAGCAGTTGGCATTGCCGAAATTACTGAAAAAGCTTCGGGCGGATGTGTTCCACGCCTTCGCCTATACGGCACCGTTGCGCTGTCCATGCCCATACGTGCTGAACGTCCATGACATCATCGCGCTGGAGCGTCCGGAGCTTTGCTCGACGTTGAATCGCTGGCATATACGTATGCTGCTGCCACCCTCCGCGCGGCGTGCCGCGCGGATCATCGTTTCGACGAAACACGTCGCGGAACGCGTTCATGACGTGTTGCAGATTCCGATGAAACGGATCGCCGTCATTCCGCTTGGTGTGGATTTCCAACGGTTTTCAAAAGTAGCGGAACTCCCTGATAAAATTGGTCTCGAACATCCTTATATTTTGTTTGTCAGCAACATAGAGCCCAAAAAAGATTTGGACACGCTGTTGGACGCATACGATGCCTGTGCAAATGACTTGCAAGCGGATCTGGTTGTTGTCGGACGGGCCGCATGGAAATGCGTAGCGGTCGTGAAACGGCTGCGGCATTGGAACGGAGCAGGGCGTGTCAAGTGGCTGAACTATGTTCCAGATGACGTGTTGCCAGCGCTTTATCAGCATGCGCAACTGTTTGTGATGCCGTCGGTTTGCGAAGGTTTTGGCATGCCTGTCTTGGAAGCCATGGCGGCCGGAACGCCTGTTCTCCACAGCGACTATCCCGCCTTGAAGGAAGCCGCTGGTGGTTGTGGAAAAGAATTTAAGGTAGGAAATGCGCAGAGTTTGACGGAAACAATAAAGCGTCTGTGGCAATCGCCGCAGACGCTTCAGGAAATGTCTGCTGCGGGGCGAGAATATGCCCGCAAACAAACATGGCATAAGTGGGGAAAAGATGCCGCTTCCGTGCTTAAATATTTTATCTAGAAATAGTTAGGAATTCTAACGCCCGTAAACAGCCACTTCCACGAAGCGTGTATCTTCTTCGGCTTCGCCGCCGTTTGTATAGACGCGGATGTAGCGGGCCATGGAGCCTTCATACTGGCCATCGGCCTTCTGGGCATCGATGAGCTCGCCCCACCAGCCGGCGAAATACGGCTGGTCTTTTCCTTCGCCAAGACCCGTGCTGTTGTCGTAGTCGTTGTTGAAAATGGTGCGGCAGTTCTCCTGCATTTCCGCATCATCGGCAATCTGGACGATAACGTCGCGATAGACGACGGCATTCTTGTAGTAGTGCCAGACGACCACGCAGTATATTTCGTGCATTTCGCCGAGGTCGATTTGCACCCATTGCGGTTCGCCTGGGAACATTTCGACGTAATCTTCTTCGTTGCTTTTCTTGTTGCCGTCAGTGACTTGCGCGACTGTGCCACGCATGGGTTCTTCGTCGCCGAGATTGGAGGTGACGGGCTTGTGGAGAGCGAGATTCGTCAGATCGGCGGGAACCATGAAATCAGGCCGTTTTTCCAATGTGCGGAGGTTCGGCGGTGGCTTGAAGCCTTTGGGATAGCCAGGCGTGGCGCGGGTAACGGCATCGGGGCCAAGTCCGAGATCGAGCGGAACCAACTTGATGCCGCCTGCGAGCAGGGAGTGGATTTGTGCGTTGATGGCCTGTTCGAGGGAATGGGTCGTCGTGGAGGCTCCCGTGATGGCGTCAACGGCGTTGGGGGCGTCAACCGTCGAGTCGATGATGATGCCAGGGGTGCCATCGACAATCATCGGCAGGTTGTTGAATTGCGCGGCCCATTTTGGATCGGACATCATGCCGCCGAGGCCAGGCGTCTCCTGATGGTCATAGACGCGTAAGGCCTTGATGCGCTGCTTGTCAGGCGTAACGGCGAGAATGCCTTTGAACGGGCCTTCATGGCCATGGCCTTCGATTTCGAACAGCAGGGCGACCAATTCGCCCTTTTCATCGCGGGCTTCCAGCAGTTCCAGTTCACCGACTTTCTTTTCGGCGATTTGTTTGTTGAATTTTTCCGTGACGATTTCCTGCGAATCTGACGAAACAAGCAGTCCGGAAGCATCCATGATGGCGCGGATGCGATTGAATTTTTCATTGGCTGCGATGCGGTCTTTCCATAGCAACGGGGGGAACGTCAGCAAGATGGCGGCGATGGTGCAGAGAACGAAAATATAAACAATGGAATAGAGCGGTGAGTTTTTCATTTTGCCACCTCCTTTGTCGTCTTGGTGGCGAAGAGCATATCAAGCGACGGAGCGATGCAATCTGCGACGAGAATGGCGAAGACCATGGCATACGGATATTTGGCGAAGCATCGCATGAGGATGCTCAGGATACCTATTATCAAGCCGTATATGATTTTTCCAGGCCAGCGGCGCGGGGCATTGCCTGGATCGACGGCCAGCAGGATGCCCGCGAGCAGGAAGCAGTCCTCCGAAAAGATCAACTTGAGGTTGCCTTCAAGCGGAAGTGCTTTGTCTGCAATGACATATTTAGCGAGGAGCCATGGGAAGACGATTACGGGAATATAGATGAACAAGCTGGACGGACGGGCGATGATTTGGATGGCGAGGCAGCCGAGCAGCAGCCAGATGCCGTTCTGCCAGGCGACGCCGCCTTCAATGGCGTTCAAGTTGCCCATGGAGGCTCCTGCGGTGTTGGCGGGATAGCTGAAAAGAATCAGGCCGATACCGATGAGCGCGGGATTGAAGATGGCGTTTTTCGCTCCGCCGAAGACTTCCTTCGCGAAGACCGTACCCGCGATGGCGGCGAGCAGGATGATCCACATCGGCATCGTTGGCGGTACAAGTAGCGAGAGCGCAAGGCCATAGACGAAAGCTCCGCCTGTCATTGGCTTCTTGCGGACAGATGCAAACGCAAATTCAACGGCCATGGAGGCGAAACCCGCAAACAACGCAAGTACAATTGCTTTCCAGCCGAAAACACCTGTGCTGAAGCCCACCAGCAGGAGGCAGCATATCAGGAGGGCGCTTAAATACCGTGCCTGTTCGGCAGCTTTTTCGTCCTGCTGCCAATCACCGATGAATATTTTCAAAAATCGCATGTTCATTCCAGTATTTGCGGGGGTTAGAACTCGTCGGCAAAGATGTTTTCGTTTTTGAAGCCTTTGTCCTGCAAAGTCTTGCGGGCGGCCTCAAGCATTTTGGGCGGACCGCAGAGGAAGGCTTGGCGGTTAGGCGATGCGTCGTTGGCAAGTTCGCGTGCGACGCTTTCATGGATGAATCCTGTTGCGCCTTTCCATTCGGGGCATTTTTCTGGTTCGGAGAGGGCGTAGCAGATTTTGATGTTGGGGAGCTTTTCGGCCATGGCTTTGAATTCCGCTTCGTAAAGGAGCTGATCCGTCGTGCGCGCTCCGAAGAACAGCCAGCAGGGCTTCTGCGGATTTGTCGTGGCGACATGACGGAGGAGTGAACGCATCGGAGCCATGCCGACGCCGCCGCCCACGCAGACGAGCTCGCTGTCCGCCGATTCGTCGAGAACGAAATCGCCGTAGGGGCCTGTGAACGTGACTTCATCGCCTTCCTTGACGCTGTGCAAATAAGTGGAGCCGAGGCCATTGGGAATCAGGCGGACAAGCAGTTCCATTTCATTGTTCGTCGCGGGGACGGAGGCGATGGAGTATGCGCGGAAGACCGTCTCCTTTTTGTTGGGGACGAGCACCTGTACATACTGGCCTGGGCGGAAATCGATGGTCTCGCCAGCGGGAAGCTTCAGATGGATTTCGCGGATGTCGGCCGTCATCATCTTGCATGGGCCGACGGTCGCCTTGAACTGCTTGATGCTCAAATATTCGGGCTTGACCTTGATTTCGATGTCGTTGCGGATCTTGACCTGACAGGCGAGACGTGTTCCGTTCTTCTGTTCTTCTTCTTTAAGGTAAGGTTCTTCCGTGGGGAGAAGGGGGCCGCCGCCGTTGATAACGCAGGTCTTGCAGAAGCCGCAGGAGCCTTGTCCGCCGCAGGCGGAGGGGATGAAAATCTGGTGATCATAGAGGGCGTCCAGCAACTTGCCGCCGCCTTCGACCTCGAACGGCTCGCGGTCGTTTACCTTTACTTTACATGTTCCGTAGTTGCCGAACAACTTGTTGGCGACGATGAGAAGAACGGTCAGCCCGACGCCGATGGCCGACAACGTGATGATTGCTTCCAAGTAGATCATATCAGCCAAGCTCCACCATTCCAGTGAATCCCATGAATGCCAAGGCCATGAGGCCAGTGACGATTACCGTTGAGCCAAGGCCTTGCAATGGCTCTGGTATGTCTGCGTCTTTCAACTTGTTGCGGATGCCCGCCATGAGGCAGATGGCCAAGCAGTAACCGAGGCCAGAACCAAGTGCATAAACGCTGGTCTTGATAAAATTGAAATTAAGGTTCGGGTCAATCATGAAAAGGCTGACGCCGAGGATGGCACAGTTGACGGTGATGAGCGGCAGGAAGATGCCGAGGCTGAAATAGAGGGCGGGGGTGAAACGCTCCATGAGGATTTCGAGCAATTGGACAAAACCCGCGATGACGAGAATGAAAATCAAGGAGTTGAGATGCGTTAAGTCCGCGTCTCCAAAGAACATGGAACCTTTTACAAGGAAGCCCTTATAGACGGCGTAATTGAGCATTGCCGTACAGAACGTTACGAAGGTGACAGCCACTCCCATGCCGAACGCGGTCTTCATGTTGCGGGAGATCGCGATGAAGGAGCACATACCTAAGAATTTGGACAGCAGGATGTTGCTTGTGAACATCGCTGCCAGGAAGATCAACAGGGGGCCGCCGGGAGTGAAGATGTCCATGATGATGTCTATTTAGTTATAGGGAGCAAAGGGATTCAAGGGATGGGAACTGCAAAATTTACAATTTAATATATTTCTATTAATTTGCAAGCAATGGGAGATGTTTATCAAGCCTTTGGGTGAGCCTTTTCATAGACCTGCATGAGATGCTTGATATCGACGTGTGTATAAATCTGCGTGGTGCTGAGGCTGGCATGGCCGAGCATTTCCTGCACCATGCGCAAGTCTGCTCCGTTTGCAAGCATATGCGTTGCAAAGGAATGACGTAGTTTGTGAGGAGTGCAGTCGCGGGGCAGGCCAGCCTCAGACAGATAGGATTTGAACCATCGTTCGACGGTGCGCGTCGTCAATTGTTCTCCTCGCTGATTGAGGAAAAGTGGGCCTGGAGCGCGGCGTGCGGCAAGCCCGATGGCTTCGCGTTGCTTCAAATATTCGTAAAGGGCCTTGATGGCGTAGCTGCCCAGCAGGCAAATGCGTTCTTTGCCGCCTTTGCCGCGGACTTTGAACTCGTCGGAAAGGAAGTCGATATCTTCGTATTTGAGACCGACGGCTTCGCTGATACGAAGTCCCGCGCTGTAAATGACTTCCAGAATGGCGGTGTCCCGTGCGGCGAGAAAATCGCATTCGCGCCGTCCGTCCGTTTCGCCTTGCATATTCACCATCTGCTTGCTCCAGAATGACTTGGGTGCATCCAGCAGTTTTTTCACCTGATCAACATCGAGGAAGACGGGAAGCCGCTTGCTGCCATGTGTGCTTTTTACAAGGCTGAATGGATTGCCCTGTACGACTTTTTCGCGTATGAGAAAGCGGAAGAACGACCGCATGCTGGACAGTTTACGGTTGACGGAGGCGCGGGACAGTCCGCCTGCAGTCAGCTCCATGGCGAACCGCTTGGCATGGCGGACGGCGACGGATGGCCAGTTGCAATTTCCGTCTGACACGATATTTGGGACGATCTTGAGAAAATGTGCGATATCCATGAAATAGTTTTTCACGGTGTTTTCGCTGAGGATTTTCTCATAGCGCAGGAACTTGACGAAGCCAGAGATGAGGTCGTCTTTTACGAGCAATTCGCGTTCTGCGGATAAATCTAGTTCTTCTTTTTTTTCCATGATAGGTGTGGTGTAGGCGTCTCGCCCATGCGATTTACAGGAGGATTTCGAGGAGGAAGAGGAGGATGGCGAGCCAGCCGAACCATCGTGTGAAATCACGTGGGGCATCCGTTGGTGGCGCGGTGGTGGGGCTTTCGGATAATTGGTTGGATTTCAACATCATACGCAAATCGTCAAGGTTGATGGATTCTATCATGGATTCGCGGAGGGGGACGTTGATGTCTCCACGGATGGAGCCGTCCATGAAGAGGGCGGGATGGGAGGTGTCAGCTTCCTTGCCATCGGAAAGGATATGCCTGTCACCGCAGAAGATGTGGATTTCGCCGAAGCCGTGCGGCACGGAGGCGAGCGTCAGTTCACGGAGAAGCGGGAGGAATGAATTGGTCAGCGGAAAATCGCTCCATTCGCGGGAGAAACCGAAAGCGAAGAAGAAGACATTTCCTTTTCCGATATTTTGGCTGATGAGAAGCGGTTGTTGTTCAAGGGATTGCATGAGGACGGACGTTCCGTGCAATGGAGCGAGGCGGTGATGCTTGCGGATGGGAAAGAGATACAGGTCATGGTCGCTGCGGTCGCCGAAAAGGTCATCCAATGGTGAATTGGCGGCGACGGAGCCGACACCGAGGGCGGCATTGCGGCTGGCCGCGCCCGCGATGCCCGATGACTGCGCCAATGGAATCGCGGCCTTTTGGAGGTTGCGCAGGGCGATGCTGGCGGAACCGCCGCCCGTCACGAAAAGAATGCCGCCGTTTTTCACATAACCACATAGTTTTTCCATGGTTGCATCATCCATTGTTTCTGCGGATGAGAGCAGGAAAATGGCTTGAAAATCAGTGAGATGATCAAAATCAAGCGAATCGATGGTGGCTTGCGCCAATTTGTATTCGGACAGTCCATCGTCTTCTCCGGCGGCGAAGGCCTTTTGGGTGAAGAACAGTTCTTCGACGGAATCATCGGAATCCGACGGAATGAGCAGGATGGAAATGGGAGGGCGACCAGCCGTCCAGAAAAGCCGCGAATCGTCCAGCGGATAGTCATCTTGTGAAAGGAAGGCGCGGCCTTGGCCGCTAGCATCCCAATGGTCGATGACGAACGGACAGCGGGCGACGGATTTCGGGCGGATTTCCACGTCTTGTGTCAACGTTTCGTTGCCTGGCGTCGTTAGGGAGACCGTCCGTTTCTGTGGGGCGAGGGAGAAATTTCTAACGCTGACGATGATTTGGAGGCGGTTTTGGCTGAGGGGGCGGCAGATTGTATCCACGATGGCGACGTTGTCAATGGATTGTTTGTTCGAAGCGTCAAGAAACGATATTTCAACATCTTGTGGGACGATAGAGAGCTTTTGGTTCCAATCGCCGAGCTGGAAATCGGAGGCGATGAAGAGTCGGCGGTGGCCGCTCGTGCCAATCATGGAGACGGCTTTGCGCAAGGCTTCTTCGGGCAAGCCGCAGGCGTATGTCGTCTTCCAATCATCGACAAGCTGCATTGTCTGTTCCGAAGATGCGGCGGGCGTTGCCTCTGAAAGAATTTGTGATGCGTAAACGATTGCGCCCGTGTACCATCCATTTAATTCTTTTAGAGCTTCATGGACAAGCCGACGGCCGTTTTCAATACGTCCCGTGGAACCCATGGAGGCGGAGGCATCCAAAAGAAACACGGCGGTTTTCATATCGGATTCCGATCGTTCGGCGGGCGGCGGCGTCCATTTGGGACCTGCCATGAAGACGATGACTGCCGTGAGGAAGGCGAGACGCAGAAGGAGGCGTGGAATGTCGCGAAGCCGTCTGCGGCCGTCCTGTGGAATCTGTGCCTGGCGCAGGAAACGGATGCTTGGAAAGACAAGGGACCGAAGCCGTTGGCGATTAAGCAGATGCAGAATGATTGGCCCTGCCAGTGTCGGTAGCAGCCAAAGATATAATGGATGGGCGAATGAGAACATTTATCAATTCACAATTTTCAATTCATAATTCACAATTTTCAATTCATAATTCACAATTTTCAATTCATAATTCACAATTTTCAATCTTTGTTACTATTTATTTTTAGTATGACCAAAACGATCAACGTGGAGTCAAAAGAGCCGTTATGCCTTTCGATGGTTCAGGAAAGCGGAGAGGGCGTCTTCCAGACTGCGGGATGTGTCTGCAAGCAGGTGGTCTGTTTGCGTTTCCATGCAATCAGAGCGGATGGAGTCGATAAACTGCGTCATGCGGCGGCGGTAATCGTCGGCGATTTGCGGAGGGGATGTGGCCATACGGTCGTTCGTTTCACTGTCCGTGAAATTCATGGCCTCCGTGAAGGGAAATGAAATTTCATCATGGTCGAGAATATGGAACAGCATGGTGTCACGATGTCCGAAACGCATCATTCGCAGATGCTTGGCCAATTGGTCTTCAAATGCGTGGAAATCCGACATGAACACCATCATGCCGCGTCCTTTTAGATAATCAGCGGCTTGGCTCCAGGCTGTTGGATGATCAGCGACACCGGAAGGCTTGATTCGCGAGAGTTCAGCGAGCATGGAAGTAAGCGTGCCGTGATGCTGGCTGGAAGATGTTTGGCTCAACATGTTGTTTGAATAGACGAACAAACCAACTTGATCTCCTTGTCGTTGCGCAAGATACGCCAGGCAGGCGGCAAGCAGGGAGGCGTATTCGAATTTAGAGCAGACGGCGTTTTCGCCCTTGTAGGACATGGAGGCCGATGCGTCCAGAACAAGCGCGACGCGCATATTCGTCTCTTCCTGGAAGACTTTCATGCAGACCTTGTCCTGACGTGCGAAAAGCTTCCAATCCACATACTTAAGGTCATCGCCGGGCACATAGCCGCGGTATTGGAGGAATTCTCCGCCATAGCCGCGGCAGACGCTGCGGTGCGCTCCCGTGAGAAAGCCTTCGACGGCGATTCGCGCCATGAGCGAGAAATCGCCGATGCGGCTCAGGAGAGCGGGTGATAATAGTTCTGAAAGCGTTGGTTCCACGGTAGTTATCTGACGATGTCCAAAACGATGTCGGCGCGGTTGGAGAGCATGCCTGTGCCGCCTTGCGCGAGAATCTTGCGGATGTTGGGCTCCGTGTCCGCATAGAACACGTTGGTGCGCAGGCCAAGCTGGCGGCAAAGTGCGTAAGTATCTTCATTGGAATGCTCGATGGGGGGCTGGACGAAACGGCAACCAATCTCCTTGCAGAGCTTCAGATTGTCCGGCTCGCAGCGTTCCTTCCAGCCGGGCGTGTAGCAGACTTCGATTCTGGAATCGAAGGATTTAACAAGCTCAATGTTCTCAAGTTTGTCGATGGTCATGAAGCCTTGGTCGAACATGTCGTAATCACAGTAGAGGCGGCAGATCTCCTTGATGCCGTCCGGTTTGGCGTAAATCTGGATGTTCATGCCGGCCTTGCCGCGGAACTCCTGGAGGATTTCTTCAAACGTCGGTATCTCAAGATGTTCGTAGATAGGGGCTTTCAGCTTTTCACGACCGAACGCGCAGTAGGAGAAATTGCCTTCCTTCAGTTGGGCGAGCGTCAGATCCTCCCCACGGCCGGTCAGATTTGACGTCCTGTCCAGCGAATTATCATGCAAGATGAAGGGAATGCCGTCAAGCGTTGTGCGCAGATCGAATTCAATCATGTCCGCGCCCCATGCGACGGCCTTGCGCATGGCGAGGGCCGTGTTTTCCGGGAAGCAGCCGGAAGCGCCGCGGTGAGCAGTCACGATGACGTGATTCCAATCTTCGTATAACGCGGTCAAATTGGTGAACATGGCGATTTTTGCTCCAAGTTTTTTCCGTTTTGGATTAGTAAAACATTTATTTTGGTAATATAATATAAGTTTGCGTAAGTTTGAATCTCCCTTGAGAAAAAAATAAAGGAAAAATCCCATGAAGAAACATTTCGGCATCTTGATGATGGTTGTCTGCGCGATGGCGTTCGGCTTGGAAATGCCGTCCATTTTCACCGACCATTTGGTTCTGCAACGCGCGGCGGAAATACGCGTCTGGGGGAAAGCTCCTGCCAATACGGACGTTACGGTGATGTTTGCAGACAATTCCACGACCGTGAAGGCGGGGGCGGACGGCAAATGGCTCGCCAAACTGCCGCCGCTCGGCCCAAGCGCGGAAGGGCGGGACATGGTCGTCAAGGCGGATACGGAGAAAGTCATTCATGATGTATTGGTCGGTGACGTATGGCTCTGCGCTGGGCAGTCCAATATGCAGTTCGCCTTGAAGAGCACGGACAACATCGCGCCGATCATCGAATCTTCAGAAAACAATGGAATCCGTTTGTTACAAGTCCCTTGCACATGGAGCCGCACGCCGCAGGACAACGTGAAGACCGCCTGGAAGCTCTGCAATCCTCAGACCGTCCCGAATTTCTCCGCCGTCGGCTATCTGACGGGGCGCGAACTGCAGGAGCAGGTAAAAGTCCCGATGGGGCTCGTCCAGATCGCATGGGGCGGTTGCCGCGTGGAGGCGATGACGCGGCTGGAGGATTTCGACAAAGTGTTCGCGCTGAAGAACGTGGCCGAAAAAGTCAAGGCGGAGGTCGCGGACATCAAAGCCAAGAAAGATGAAGAGCTCCGCAAAGACAAGCAGCGCCTTTCTACCGTGCTGTACAACGCGATGGTCCATCCGCTTGGACCGTTCGCCGTGAAAGGCCTGCTCTGGTATCAGGGCGAAGACAACCATTCGGAAGGCGACATCTACGACGCCAAGCTGAAGGCGCTCGCCGTTTCGTGGCGCCGTTGCTTCGCGAATCCGACGATGCCGATCTACATCGTCCTCCTGCCGCCGTGGCAGTACGGCAACGAAGAAGGCACGCGCATCCCGCGTTTCTTGGCGGCACAGCGCCGTTTTGCGGAATCGGATCCGTATGCGGGCTTCATCGTCACGACGGACTGCGGCAATCCGTCGGACATCCATCCGCGCAACAAGATCCCACTGGCCTCCCGTCTCGCAAAACTCGTCCTTTACAAGACTTACGGTATTGGAGACGAAACGAGCCTCGCGCCGACGTTCAAGTCCGCCGAACGTGCGGACAGCCGCGTCATCGTGACGTTCGACAATCCGAACGGCCTGAAATCGCGTGACGGCGAACCGATCTCCTTCCTGCAACTTGCGGGGGAGGACGGACAGTTCGCCGCCGCCAACGGCGTCGTCGAAGGCGAGAAGCTGATTGTCTCCTCTCCTAACATCGCCGCGCCGAAGAAGATTCGCTTCGGATGGGACAAACTGGCGAATCCGAACCTTGTGAACAGCGTCGGCAATCC
>JAGCSE010000295.1 GCA_017964325.1 Victivallales bacterium
AAAGGCAGAAATGAGATGATGCTCCAAACATACACCAATATGAAGAACAAGAATTATAAAGACGGGGATATCTGTTCCTTGTTGGGAATATCCTTGTACAAACTACGCCAGATCAAGAAGTTGGCTCAGGGAGCGACTACATTGTAAAATCAGTTGAAATGAATTGGTTGAATAACCGCCCCGTCTCTATGCACACCATTGTTTGTTTCGTCATGCCATACTACAAAGGAGTTGAAAGAAATGTTCACCTACGATGATTACCTCAAGGCGGAATACAGGAAGGAGGGGGAGGCACAAGGCACTAAAAAGGGGGAGGCTAAAGGCAGAAATGAGATGATGCTCCAAACATACACCAATATGAAGAACAAGAATTATAAAGACGGGGATATCTGTTCCTTGTTGGGAATATCCTTGTACAAACTACGCCAGATCAAGAAATTGGCTCAAGAAGCGACTAAGTTGTAAAATCAATTGGTATGAATTTTTGGACGGCTTTTACTCAGTAAACAGGTTTAATAGTTTTCCAACGTGCGCTTCAGTCCTGATAGAAACGCAATAACATCGCTTTTTTGCGAACCATGTCCAAAGCTCAAGCGCAAAGCACCACGTACCGTCGCTTCATCGAATCCCATCGTGGTGTAAACATGGCTCAATCCGCCGCTTTCAGCTGAACACGCGCTTCCTGTACTAACAATGATATCTTCGTTTTGAGCCAATATCCGCTTCAGAACCGCCCCTTCATATCCCTTGAACGCAAATGATGCAATATATGGTGACGCATCATGTGGACTGATTCTAACAAACCCGTATTTTCCAAATGCTTCCAGCCCTTCCCACAACATCACGTTATGCTCACGGACTATGTCCAATTCGCCATCCATTTCGGAACACGCGAGTTCCGCCGCATCTGCAAACATCATGACACCGACCGTGTCAACCGTCCCCGAACGCAAACCTCCCTGCTGCCCGCCTCCCAGCAACAAAGGCTTCAGCTCAATGCCTTTCCTTACAACCAAAGCCCCTACGGAAGCCGGCCCGCCGATTTTGCGAGATGACAATACAAGCATATCGATTTTCCCTGTACGCCATTCTATCGGCAACTTGCCGAAACTTTGAGCTGCATCGACTACCAGACAACCTCCCCCCGCCCCATCGATTTTCCGCCGCAATGCCGTCAAATCCTGCACGGCGCCGCTTTCATTGTTGACATGGCAGACACAAACTAAAGCATTTGGCGATACAAGATCTTCTGGAATAATGACTTGTCCATTTCGTTCAACATCAAGTCGGTGACAGTTTCCACGTGCTTCACAAGGCCGCAACATGGCGGGATGCGCCATAGGGTCCACCCAAATGCCAGCATCGTCATTGCCAAATCCGCGAATCGCCAGATTCAAAGCCTCCGTGCCGCCGCTTGTCCAAATCATATATGCTTCGCCGTCGCGGATGCCAAGGCATCTTAGCAGACGCCGCTCCGCATCCATAATCATACGGCGGCATTTTTCGGCCTGCACCGTCCCGCCGTGCGGATTCAATGAATATTCACGGCAATATTCCGCATAACGTCCTGCGATTTCTAATCTTACCAAACCAGATGCGGCATAGTCCAGATAAATCATCCAGCCCTCCTATTCAGGAAACACATCTCCCTTCGGATAAAGAGAACCCGCAATCTGATGATACCGCTGGACGACTTCCATGAAATCATCAAGCCGCACATTCGCCGCAATCATCTTGCGTTCATATTCATCAAGATAACCGTCCAGCTTGCGTTGCTTCACCAAAGCCGACTGAAACGCCTCACGCGCCTTCTTGAATTCACGCTTGAAACGGTGCATTTTGCCGTCGCGAAGCAGTTGCAATGCTTCAACATATTGCCCCAAAGGATGTTGCAGCCAATATGGCGCATCCGTCTGCAAATCCTTGAAACGCTGTTCCAACTTCAAAAATGCCCGCGTATCCGCTTTGTAATCCTCCAATACTTTCGGCATGTCCTCCAAACGCACACGCTTCAATATCTCAGGCCCGCTCCCGCCAACCATCGGCACCGTTTCAAGCTCCTCCACACGCTCCGCAATCATTTCCGTCCCACCGCCGCGATGACGCTGACGGCTGACCATCGCGACACGCCGTTCATACAGTTCCTGCCGTCCCGTCCCGTCTGCATAGTATTTGCCGAACGTCTCATCGAAAACCATAAGCGGTTCGCGCCCAACACGTTCCCCTTGCAATAACTGTCGGAACAAATCCGTTTGGCTGCCACGCAACGTCTCCAATGAAAGCAACAGCAAATCGCAGTGCAGCATATATAATTCAAACAATGGACGAAAATCCACGTCGATTCCGCCTCCAAGCAGCATATCAACACTCGGAAACTCGCGCAGTGAATACTGATTGCGGACGACTTCATAATCCTTCGACATCAACCCTACGCCCCCCATCTCCTCCACGAGAATCCGATGAGTCAGCCCAGCCGCAAGCCACTTCGCAGTCGGTGTCTCACGCTTCGCCCTCCTTGACGGCGATGGAATCTCCCCCACACCTTCCATTTCCTTCGGCATTTCCAACTCACGGCGCATGATCAGCGCATAAACCAATGAATGGACAACCTCCACGTTGTTCATCTCAGGGCGGAAACGCACGCGGTAAATGCTGTTCTTCTCGCTTTCCTCCTCGTCATCCATCCCCAACGATTCGATGACCGTCAACGTCTTGGACGGTTGCCCCGTTATCCCCAGCATTCGATCAACACGGTCGGAACACCTTGATACGAAAAAGCCTACAGCACGGCAACGCAGCTCTGTAGTCGCCTTCACGCGAACACGTCCTGCTTGAAGCACTTCCGTGTAATACGAAGCCGCAGACAGGCCGGCCGCCATGAGCAGCACGCCCATGGCAAGCAATATCCCGCCTGTCTTACAAATCTGCATTACTGGTTGTATTCCTTGATGATAGCATCATCAGCATCCAATACTTTCTGGCGACGTGCAGCACGATCCGCCGCAAAACGTTCAGCCAACGCCACATCGCTCAATGCCAGAATCTGCGCCGCAAGCAAGGCCGCGTTCGTAGCGCCTCCGCTTCCAATCCCAACCGTCGCGACTGGAATGCCGCCAGGCATCTGGACGGTCGCCAGCAAGGCGTCCATCCCCTGCAAAGCACCGCCTTCCACGGGAATCCCGATGACCGGCAGTATCGTATGAGATGCGCATACGCCCGCCAAATGCGCCGCGCCGCCTGCCGCCGCGATGATTACACGGATACCGCGCTCCGCCGCGCCGCCGACATATTCCTTCACAATGTCTGGAGTCCTATGTGCCGACATCACACGCACTTCAAATGTAACGCCCAATTTCTGCAACGTATCCATGCACGATTTGATCTTCGGCAAATCCGAGGAACTTCCCATCAATACAGCCACTTGTGCCATTTTCTTTTCCTTACAAAAACAATGAATGCCGTTCTTATATCACAGACTACAAATTTATAAACAACCAATTTAATATACATCTTTATATGGTTGCCAACAAGAAACAATCCTCCATCCACCGTATATAAAGTTGAAAATCACCATTTTTCTGCAATATTATTATTTTGTTCGTTTTCCATAAACAGAATAAAAGGAAGAAACGAATGTCGAAAATCCTTTATCTCGCAACTTGCCTCGCTCTCTGCGGTTACGCCCAACAAATCACAACAAATGCCAAAACCATGACAGCACAACACCAATTCAACGGACAGTGGATTACCATCGATTCCCTAGCCAACCTTAAGCCACTCAACGTCTTCCATCGCCAGCTTGCACCCGCGCAATTCAAACCGGAAGACCAAAAGGCCAGAAACCAACACGTGCTTTTCAGAAGAAAATTCACTTTGGAATCCACTAAAGACGCCACCATTTTCATCACGGCTGACGACTATTACAAGCTCTACATCAACGGTAAATTCGTCACACAAGGCCCGGCCGCCGGCTATCCATTCCATTATTTCTACAATGAAATCAACGTCTCGGACCATCTGAAAAAGGGAGAGAATACCATTGCAGTCCATACGTATTACCAAGGACTTATAAATCGCGTCTGGGTATCGGGAGACAACCGACATGGCCTCATCTTGGACCTCTCCGTCAACGGAAAAAACGTCCTCTCATCGGACACATCCTTCAAATGCGCACGCCACACAGCCTTCGAAGCCTGCGGAACCGCAGGATACCAAACGCAATTCCTCGAAAAATACCATGCGGAAGCCCACGAAGTCGGATTCGAAAAGCCTGATTTTGACGACAGCTATTGGAAGCAGGCCGTCGTCAATGCCAATGCGGACTACCAGCTCTTCCCGCAACCATCCAAACAACTCGTATTCGAAGACATCAAACCCATAACCTCCCAAAAGACAGGCAATTCCATCCAACTGGACTTCGGCGGCATCTTCGTCGGCGGCATCCGCTTCAAGGCGAAAGGCAAGGCGGGCGACGTCATCACCATGCGTTTCGCGCAGGAACTGGAGGCGAACGGTTCGCTCCGATACAAGCTCCGCGCCAATTGCACATACGTCGAATATTTCGTCCTCTCGGGACGTGATGACATCCTCAACCAGTTCGACTACAAGGCCTTCCGTTATGCGGAAATCATCCTTCCAGAAGGTTCGGACATTGCGGTAGATGAATCCTCCATCGTACTTGTCGCCCGTCACTACCCCTTTGAACTCAAGGCAAAATGCAAATTCGACGATCCTGCCGTCAAGCCAATCTGGGACCTCTGCGTCAGCTCCCTCCAATACGGTACGCAGGAAGTCATCATGGACTGCATGGAACGTGAAAAAGGCTACTATCTCGGCGACGGCTGCTACAGCCTTCTCACGTTCTGTCTTCTGACGCAAGACTATACGCTTATGGAAAAATTCTTCGACGATTTCCTCCGCACGAAATTCATCAACCGCGGCCTCATGACATGCGGCAACTGCTCCATGATGCAGGAAATCGCCGAATATCCCCTCATCATGTACTCCCTGCTCCTTGAATACTGCCACCTTACGAAAAACTACGATTTTGTCCGCGAACGCTATGACGCCTTTGCGGACATCCTCGACTTCTACCGCGAACAATACGCACAGGAAAACGGACTGCTTAACAACCTGGACAAATGGTGCGTCGTCGAATGGCCCGCCAATCTGCGGGACGGCTATGACGTCGATATCCGCGAAGGCAGGGTCTGCACCACCATGCACAACGCCGTAAACGCCTACTACATCGGTGCTATCAAATGCCTCAACGAAGTGGCGAAGCTCATCGGCAAACCTGCCTATGCGGACACCAAGCCATTGCAGGAAGCCTTCGTCAAAGCGTTCTACGTACCCGAAAAGCATCTCTTCAAGGACAGCGTCACATCGAACCACATCAGCTACCACGCCAACGTCTTCGCCTATCTGTTCCAACTGCAACCAGACGATCCAGAGTTTAAGCCTGCCTTTCTTAACATCGTGCGCACCAAGCGTTTCACGGTCACGAATATGTTCGCGACCTTCCCGCTTCTCTGCACGCTCATCCGCGAAGGCGAAGACGAACTGTTCTATGAACTCATGACGGATCCACAGTCATGGAACCGCATTCTCCGTGAAGGCGGCACCCGAACCTTCGAAGGCTGGGGGAAGGACACAAAATGGAACACATCCCTTTTCCATCTCACGCTTTCATTCGGCGCGGCCTTCCTCACCGACTGGGACATCAAGACCATCTTCACTTTCGAGTGAGTTCCTGTCGAGAACCGTCTTGTCTTATTTTCGCTTATTGAAAATTTTGCGAAGAAAACTTTGCAAATCTAATATTGAATGTTGGATTTGCAAGGGAAATAGCCATGAATGTAAAATCACTCGTTGTTACTATTCAAGATCTTGAAAAAAACACGCTGCTGAATCATTGAATCCGCAGCGTGTTCATATCTAGTCTTTTCAGATTGTCTAGAGGTAGGGCTGGCCTCTAGCTCTATTTCTTATCGGGCTTCGCCGCTTCAGCCGGCTTTGCTGCTGGTTTCGCCGCTTCGGCAGGTTTCTCCGCAGGTTTCGGCGGTTCGGCTGGCTTGGTGTATTTGCCCAACTTGCTGTAGATGGTCTTGCCACGGTTGCCGAAGGCATCCAGCGGCGTGATGGCGAAGCGGATTTTTTCTCCAAGCGGAATTTCCGTGTAGCCGAACATGCAGGTCGCTGTTTCAGGGCGTTTCGCCAACGGCATATAGTATTTCGGAGCAAAGATGCGACGCGTCCACGTGCGGGGCTGCACATCGTAAATCGGCTTGCCGACAGCGGGATGCTCGCTGTGATCGTCTCCGATTTCCGCCTTGATTTCGTAATCGAACACCATGCCGCCGCTGACCGCCGAAGGGAACGTAATCGCGATATGCGCGGGCAGCTTGCCAGCGGGATTCTCTTTGATGACAATCTTTTCGGCTGCATCTTCCGCGAATGCAGGTAGTTTCCGCTTGGCTGCCTGGATGCGTTTCGCTTTTGCAAACGGCTTCTTCTCGCCAAGCGGCAACGGCAGAACCCAGTCGGGTCCAAGAGAATCATCGTAGGCGAAGGAACGACGGCTTACGACGATGTGGTCGTCGAAAACCGACACCAGCATACCATGCTGGTCAGCGCTTCCGATGCCTGGATGCTTGACCGCCACTTCGCCTGGAATGCCGCCGTTGGCGCGACCGCGGCGATGGCCGATGTAGCGCAGCGAGGCCGTGCCGATGGAAGTGAAGGTGTCCTGCCAGATGCCAGCCTCATCGCTCAGCGGATTGTGCGAATGTCCCGTGAAGACAATGGCATTTGGAAACTCACTGAATGTCTTCGTCGAAGCACCGTTGTCATGCCCCCATGCCCACGGCCCATAGACCGTGTTAGCAGGATGCGGATGCTGTGTGTAGAAAAACGGCAGGTTCGGGTCGATTTCCGCCTTGTGTTTCGCCATGTATTCGCCGATTTTCCTGTGATGAGGCCAATGGCCGCCAATGAACGTATAGCCTTTGACTACTTTTTTATAGATGCCCTGGAACTCCTCGTGGAAGCAGATGTCCCATGCAACCTTGAAATCCTTCGCGACGGATGTCTCGAAACGCGCCTTGCGCTTTTCCTCCGTGTTCATGCCGTATCTCCAGCCTTCATAGTCATGATTGCCCGCGATGAAGAACTTCTCAACGTGGCGGCCATCCGCCCCCTTGTCGTTCGGAAATACTTTATACCATGTATCGGCGAATTTCTTAAGCTGTTCCAATTGAGACGTATCAGCGATGTCTCCTGCGACCAGGACGACATCCACGCCCTGCGCGTCATACCATCTTAATGTCTTCTCCCACACATTTGTCGTCTTTGGGTCCAGCTTAATGTGGACGTCACTGACAACGCCGATGCGCAGCTTTGGAGGAGTGGCGATTTTCTTGCCTTCAGCACCGAACAGCCGCATTCCGCCAAACGAAGCAAAAGCGGTCCCCGCAAACAGGCCCTTCAGAAAATCTCTTCTGGTGAAATCGAACATTCGATGATCTCCTATCTATTTTTCTCATAACATTACAAATCAACACCTTGTGTTTTAAGGACGGATTGCACGGCGGCAATGTTGACATCCCGAGCCTTCACATCGTCCTTTACGGCCTGAGCTACGGCGACGCCGATGCCCTGACCGATGTTCGCGCATATCGGCATGACGCGGAAATTGGAGTGCGCTTTGTGCGTTCCGCAGATGTCACGCCCCGCAAGTAGCAAATTGTCAACGACTTTCGGCACGCAGCAACGATATGGGATCGTGTATTTCCCCTTGCTGTGGAAATGATGCTGCGCTCCGTTTTTATCCAGTCCCGCACCGTCCAGATTGTGGATGTCGAAATTGAACAGAAGTTTTGTCGCTATCCAGTCAGGGAAGACAGTCGCCTCCATAATATCTTCCCCCGTAATTACATACTCCGCCTCAAAATGGCGAGTTTCCCGCACGCCGACCATTTCCGCAGAGGCCAGGAGATAGCAGTTTTCATAACCGGGCGCATATTCGCGCAAGAAATCAATGATTTTCGGAATCTGGCGATGCGTCTCGATTTCCGCCGTCGTCAAATCATTGGCATTCGTTCCGTCGATGTCGATGAGATTCGTCATGTTGACGACCACATGGCCTTCCTGCGTGGAAGGATACAGCAACGTATGTCCCATCGGCTTTGGAAGCAATTGCTTTCCAAGTGCTTGTATCTCGCCTTTCGGCACTTGCACGGTCGATTCGAAGGAACCGGGGAAAATCGCCCTCGAAAAATCCACTCCCGCGATTTTGAACATCAGCGTCACGGGCTGCATCCGTTCGTCTTCTTTACGCCCCTTCCTGAACGGGACGCCCGCTTTCGCCGCGATGTCGCCGTCTCCCGTCGCGTCAATGACGATTTTCGTCAAGACGGCCTCACGGCCTGACTTGCTTTCGAGAATGACGCCACGAACTTCATTGCCTTCCATGATGACATCCGCACAGAGCGTATGCGTCCGGATGACGACTCCAGCCTCATCCAACTTGTTGAACAACACCAGCTTAAGTTTTTCGTGGTTGATGGCGAAATAATTCGCTTTGAAGCCGTCTTCGACAGGCCACCGAATTTGATGGCACGCATCCTGCAATTCGTTCGTGATGGGTGAAAACGTCCCGCCCGTCCAATGGGACATCATGCCGCTTGTCGCAATCCCCCCCAGGCATGAATGACTCTCTATTATCATGACGCGGACGCCGCAACGCGCCGCCGCCAATGCGGCGGCTGTCCCCGCAGGCCCGCCGCCCGCAATCACAATGTCCGTTTCGGCGATGACGGGAATGTCACGCGCCAATTCATGGATGGTCTTCATGCTTTTCCGTTAATTATCGCCTTAAAAAACAAATGCGGCAGTATTCAATTTTACTGCCGCTTTCCGCTTTTCCGTTAATATTCCATTGTGGCGATGGGATGAGTTGCTTTTATTTCCCTTACTAAAGTCTTCGCCGAGACTATTCTTGTCTTGCCGTCTTTGAATACTACCGCTTTCTGACCTAATTTCGCTTTGTTCTCCAGCGCCGCCGTTACAGCTGACTGGAGTGAACACAAAGCCTGTTTCATAAAAAAGGTGGATTCAATTTCCGTCATTTTCCAAGAAACTCCTGATCTGATTGTATTTGGCCTGGTCGTAAACGGTCAGACCACTGTGATCATACTTGAAGATGGCTTGCACCGTTGAAAGAGAACCGTCGAAGCAAAACGTTCCGTCACACTTCGGCATGAACTCAAACAAGGCACGAATACTACGCGGATACCGCCTGACAATGGTGTCGTAAGGTACGTCATGCCCGCCCTGCTCCACACGCAATTTCACACGATTGTGTGAAAATTCCGCGCTCGGCAAATACAAGTAGAACAGAAAGACCTGCCAGCCTTCCTGCCGCAGCTTGGCAATGCGCAGCATGTGTGTCTTCGCCGCCAGAGTCGTCTCAAGTGCGAAAGACTTTCGCTCCCTGATATACGTCTCTATCTTCTCATGAAACAGCCGCCCCGCCGCCATCTGCGCCGCATAGACGTTCAATGGCGAGAGTCCTTTGGCTATCTCATCGGCATTCGCATACTCGAAAACGCCGGCTATCTTGGGCAGATACGACAAAGCGAATGTCGTCTTGCCGGCTCCATTCGGTCCAGCGATGATGTATGCGACAGGAGCTTTGCCCTCATTCCCTAGTTGTCCCGTTGCTTCTGCCATACTTCAACACTGTATCTCCTATAATTTAACCCCTCTTCCCAAACTTGCAAATTTCATTTCTGCGAAGCCACCGAATCTCGTCCAAATCCAGTGTCCGCCATTTCCCCGTCGCCAGCGTCCCCAATCTCAATCCCGCGAACTCAACGCGCGCCAATCGTAGCACAGGGATGCCGACGCATTCGCACAACCTCCTTATTTCACGTTTCTTTCCTTCCGTCAAAATGATTTCCAAAAGAAACGTCTCACCGTTGTCGCGAATCTGCGTCACACGTTTCGCATGAAGCCATTCGCCGTCGTCCTCCACTCCCTCCAGCATTGCCCGCCAAGCTCTCTCCGTGAAAAATCCTTCGCATTCCGCAATGTATTTTTTCTCAATCTCGAACGATGGATGCGTCAGTTTCTGCGCCAGTTCACCGTCGTTCGTCAACAACAGAAGCCCCTCCGTCTCGCGATCAAGCCGTCCGACCGTAAAAAGCCGTCCAAAATCCTCAGGAAGAAGCTCATAGACAAGCTGACGAGCATGTTCGTCCTTCGCGGAGCACGTATATCCTGCCGGCTTGTTCAGCATGATATAGACATTCTCTTCAGGAGCTTTCAGCTCCCGCCCCTCAAATTTCACGACATCTCGTTGCGGGTCAACATTATACGCTGGCGTCATAATCGGCTGACCGTTGACCGTCACGCGCCCTTCGGCAATCAGCTCCTCGCACTTTCTGCGCGAGCCGACTCCCGCAGAGGCCATGAATTTCGCCAACCTTACCTTATTATTTACATTGCCACCAGGCATTGTCGTCTCTCTGTTTCGTCTGTCGTCTCTCCTTCTTTCACCCTCTCACAGTTGAATATGTTGTTAATATACACATAATATAAATCTGGTCAAATTCATCGCCGCAACCAGCCCCGAATCACCTCCACAGGCGGTTCGCTTCCATCGAACAACAGATAATCGGCCTTCGCGCCATGGCTTTGCTTCCGCAAGCCATCCGCCATTTTTTCTTGATTTAATGCAATCTCATGTCGATTTCGACTATCCGACCAATCCACCAACAGCCTCCGCCCCGTTTCGGCATCCTCCGTCTCCAACCACCCCGCCAATGGAACTTTTTGGACGGCATCCGTCTGGATATGGCACACAACAACTTCATGCCGATACGCCAGATAGCGCAATTCATTTCCAGAACTGTCTCCCAGCCAGTCGCTTATCACGACCACACGGGAATGCCGTTTCAAGACGTTCGCCGCCGCTGTCAACATACCATCCAAATCCGTCCCGCCGTCCGACAGCCTACATCCTGCAATCTCCCGCAGAATCCGTAGCAACTGCCGCTCCCCCCTGCACGGCGGCAGCCACCCCTCCGTCGCCGTCGAACGCAACAGCAATCCCACGGCATCACCAACGTAACACGCACATCCTCCCATCAGAGCCGCGATTTCTAATGCCGTCTGCATCACCGTTTGCATTACTCGCATTGACTTCGAGACATCCATGCAAATCAGCATATCTAGTTGATGCTCCTCTCGATACCGCTTGACGAACGGCCTCCCCTGCGTCAGCGTGGACGGCCAATGGATGAACCGCGCGTCATCGCCATCGACGAACTCCCGTAACTCCTCGAATTCCACCCCCGTGCCGCGCCGTCTAGCGGCATACGCGCCCCCCAGCCCCGACTCGACCTCCCGCCGCGCATGAAGGACAAGACAACGTATTTCTTCCTTTAAATCAAGAAGATGCAAATCGTCCAATATGGATTGCGGTTCCATGGCATTCCATTATTTCCAGAGGAATTCCTCCCAGCCCGGATTGAACTCCAGCTTGATGACGGCGCACTCGTTCTGCATCTCCTCCACGGGAATGCCGCTGACATGCAGACATTCCTTCCCTTTCAGCCACAGCATCGGCATGTGTTCCACCGTCGTCGTCAGCTTTGTTCCCGTATTCAACAAAATGGCTGATTTCGGTGCAACTGCAATCGGATTCAGCGCATAACCGCAGCTATTCAAACCCTTTGGGAAATGGATATAGACATTGTCGCCTTTCCGTGTCACCATGTAGTCGGAACTGCCGCACAGTTCGGGGCACGTCTCGCAGTCGATGAACGCCTCCTTGACCTTCTTGTACCATGTCCCGATTTTCCGCAGGATGTCCGACGCCTGTTCGGGAATCGTCCCGTCTGGCTTCGGGCCGACGTTCAGCAAGTAGTTGCCGCCCATGGCCATGACCTTGTCGATGCAATGCATGAGGAAGCGCGAGCCGTAGTAGTCTTCATTGACGCGATACCCCCAGCTCTGCGCACCGACGGACTGGCAGGCCTCTGTCGGCTTCGTAAACGACTGACCGTCAGGTACGCAGCGTTCTGGCGTCGAATAGTCTCCAGGCCCATAGCCGCGGTCGTCGATCATGATGTTTGGCTGCAACCGCCGCAGGATGGCGTTCATTTCAGGGATGTCCATGCGCGGCGGAATATCCCAGAAAAACTCGGAGATTTCGCCATAATTTGTGCAAAGCTCCGTTATCTGACCTTTTACATATTCAAGATATTTCATGAGGTCTGGCTCGTCTCCTGGATTCGGCACAGGAAGCTGATGGTTGCCGCCCAAATTGATGCTGTTCGGATGATGCCAGTCAGGACATGAATAATACAGACCCAGCCGGATGCCGCGACGGTGGCACGCATCCGCAAGCATTTTCAGCACGTCTTTTCCGTATGGCGTATTCGTGATCTTGTAGTCGGTCAAGGCAGTATCCCACATGCAGAAGCCGTCATGGTGCTTCGTCGTGAAACAAACGTATTCCATGCCAGCCGCCTCGACCAAATCCAGCCATTCATCGGGATTGTATTTTACAGGATTAAACTGGTCTTTGTAAATGACATAGTCCTTGCTGAGCATGTGTCCGCGCCAGTGCATCTGCTCCTGCCAGCCAGCCACGGAATAGATGCCCCAATGTACGAACATTCCAAAACGCTGCTTGAAAAACCAGTCACGACCATCGCCGAATCTCTTGATCATCATCTTTTGCTCCAGTTTTCTTGATTATCCTGTTTTTGGAATTAAAGTCAATTAACATAACCTCTTGTTTCCATTCTGAACAATTCACAGAGAAAAAAAATGCTTCTCATCGACACCGCCAACCTTTCTGAAATCGAAAAAGCCCTGAAAGCCCTCCCGCTCATCGGAGTCACAACCTGCCCCACCATCATTGTCAAGGAGAAACGCAACACATTCGACATCTTGAAAGACATCCGCAACCTCATCGGTGACAACAGGATGCTTCATGCACAAGTCATGGCGGACACACCCGATGGGATCCTGCGGGACGCCGTCGCCCTCCGTGAACACGTTTCAGGCGATTTCTACGTGAAAGTGCCCGTTACACTGGCTGGCTTCCAAGCAATGCCGCTTCTCAAAAAGGAAGGCATAGATTTCACGGCCACCACAATCCATTCCACGGCGCAGGCCATTCTCGCCGCCGAACACGGCGCCAGCTTCCTCGCCCCCTATATCAACCGAATCGACAATCTGGACGCATCGGGAGCCGAACTCGTACGGCAAGTCGCCGACTATCTGAAGCTCCACAATCTTCCCGCGAAGATTCTCGCCGCCTCCTTCCGAAACGTCCGCCAGATTACAGATGTCCTTCTCGCCGGAGCACATACAGTCACGCTCAGCCCAGACTTGGCCTGGAAGATGACCGAACATCCCATGACCGACCTCTCCGTCCAGACTTTCCGCAACGCCTGGTCTGACTTCTACGGCGCAGACAAGGACGTCTATAACCTGCTAAACTAAAAGTTCCTCCCTTGCAACTAAATGCGACTTTCCCTGCTCCAACGTCATTTCATCATACTGATCTGCATTCTTCTGCTGATTCTCTGCCAGCAGCAGAAAAGCGATGTCGGCGGCAACGATGTTTGGCGCCCGCACATGGATGCCGTAATCTGCACATTGATACAACATCCTGACCAACCGCTTGCGACGGATCTTTCCAAAATCAAATTTTCCGCCTTCCGTTGGGACAATATATTCTCTTTATTTCCAGTAAATTCCAAAATCATTATTGCGTTTTCGAATACCTCTTTCATGTCCTCCCGTCATTGTGTTTGCATTCCGTTGCGATTATGAGAATCACCTTGGCTTGGCCAAGCTAATACATCTCATTGCCAATCAATGTACAACACGATAGAAAAGGAGTTTTTTCATGGATGCCATGACATTTGTCAGCTATTGTCTTGCAGGTTTCGGTGGTCTTGTCGTCGTATCGGTAATCGGGTTCGTCGTCTATCTGATGTGCGACCACAAATCCTCCAAGAAGGAAGATTCAGACAAATAGCGACTGACGTTTCACTTACATGCCCCTTCGCCCCTGCGTCGAAGGGGCTTTTTTCATGCAGAAACAGGGATGTAGCGCTTCTAGAATTTCTAGAGTCTCTAGAAATTCTAGGCCTTCTAGAGATTCATCTACTCTAAGTTACTTTGTCAACGCTTCTTTCAGAAATTGCTCGGCCTTTATTGCATCCACACCGAAATTATTCTGAAGATCTTCAAGTATCCTCTTTTGGGAAATTCTACCAGTTAATCTGTTTTGGATGAATACCAAAACCGCCTTCTGAAAACCAGATTCCTCGCCCTTCTGAAAACCAGACTCCTCGCCCTTCTGAAAACCAGATTCCTCGCCCTTCTGAAAACCAGACTCCTCGCCCTTCTGAAAACCAGACTCCTCGCCCTTCTGAAAACCAGACTCCTCGCCCTTCTGAAAACCAGACTCCTCACCCTTTTTCAACAAATACGCTTCAATCGCCGATATTTCCCTTCTCATATCATTACCTTCTTTTTCTTTGTTTTTTTTCAATTTGAGCCTTGTCGCTATCTTTATGACATCGTATGCCTCGGAGGGCAGCAACTCGAATGATGGATCCGTTTTCATTTCATGCAGCAAAATCTCCGGCAAGTCAGCATATCGAATGCACTTGGAAACAGCCCGCATCGTTCCCACCGGAAACTCGTCAAGTTCTTCTGCCGTCAGTTCGCACGGCGAAATCACATTGGTTGGACAATCCGCCATGTATTCCTTCAAGACAGATGGACAGGGCAACATCTCCGAAAGACGTTGTGCCTCCTTCCACGGCTCCTTCCCGAAATTCACAACCAAAGGCATGATTGGAATTGGATTGTCCCCTTTCTTGACACCATCCATCCATTCCGCCCCCTTCTGCAAATCTCCACGTTTCTTATGTTGCGCTTTGGTCTCATTAACCCATCTGTCCAAATATAGAGACGTCGTCATCAGGCAACGTTCCGGCATGATGCGGCTGACATAGCTCTGGTTTTCAATCGCCACCACCAGCCGAACCATTTCATCGCCTTTCGATACAACCACCTCCCTTTTCACATCGTTGCTTACCTTCTTATATCGTCTTTTCCGCCCGCTCGTCTTTACAACCGTTTCGACACTCCGTTCCTCCATCCTCCCCCTATCCACCTTGAAACCAATCTTGCGCAAAGCAAAATCAACTGTGTCCGCAAACACGTCGTTCAACGACATCAAGAGCTTGCTTGCATTATCCATATCCTTCATATTAGACTTTTTTCTTAATATATCCTATTTCCACAATGCTTCAAATTATTGTTGACAATAAAATAGCACATCATTTATGAATTGCAAATAAATTCTTTTGTAGTTACTTTTAATCATAAATAATCATCTAAAGTCATCAGAAATCATAAAGAAAAATTCACTATTTAGGCGCATCATCCACCAAAAATATGTCAAATTTATATTGGAATTACGATGACTCATACCTAAAGCAGCCACTTCAAGTGGATATTCAGCCAATGTAGTTGCAAATGGAAAAATCCATGTTAATTTTATGTTTTTGTATTTCTCTTTCCTTATTTATATGGTTCATTCCATTCATTCACAGGACCGTGATATCATGCTTCCTTATAAAATCGTCAAAACAGACGCCTCCAATTGGAAACGTCCTTCATGGGACGAATATTTCCTCAAGCTCGCCATGCTCGCTTCCGAACGCGCCACCTGCCCGCGAATGCACTGCGGTTGCGTACTCGTCAAAGATAAATACGTGTTAGCAACAGGTTATAACGGATCCCTTCCGGGTACGCCACATTGCTATGAAGATGGCTGCATGGTCGTTAACGACCATTGCGTCCGCACCAATCATGCGGAAATCAACGCCATCTGCCAGGCATCCCAGCATGGAATAAGCCTTTCCGGCGGAACAGCATACGTCACTAACATGCCATGCACAAACTGCGCAAAGGCACTCGTTGCAGCAGGCATCAAACGCGTCGTCGTCTTCTCGGACTACCATGACACGCTCGCCGAACTCTTCTTCCATGACGCAGGAGTCGTTCTCGACCGCCTTCCCATGCCCGATACGAAAATCAACTACGACCTCGACACTTTCAGTTCAGCACGCCAATTCCAAGACGATGAGCAGTAATTACTCCATCATTTTCAATTAATTATGATTTACATGAAAACGTTCTGCATCACAAGCCTTCTCTGCATGTCCACCATCGCCACCGCCCATGATACGACTCGGTACGGCCCCGTCCTCCCGTTGGAACATGTGGAAAACTCCATCGGCGCCGTCGCGATGGTCAGCACGGGCGACTATCTCTACACGGCTGCCAACGGACGGCTCGCCATCTATAATATAAAAGACAACCCACTGAAGCCCAAGCTTGTACGAATCGTGACAGGTTTCCAGGGCGGCCGCCAGATGGTCCGCCATGGCGACTATCTCTTCCTGACAGCCCGCAATTTCGGCCTGTGGATCATCGACATCCATGACCGCGAAAATCCCGTCATTCTGCCGCGTTTCGACTCCACGGAACTCGCAACGGGCGTCGCCGTCAGCGGAAACATCTGCTTCATCGCCCATCGCGTCTATGGCGTCCAACTGCTCGACATCACCGATCCGCTCCATCCTCGCCATATTTCCACCATACGCACACAGGAGGCCCAGACCGTTTTCGTACAAGACCATTACGCGTTCATGGGCGACTGGGCATCCGGATACATCACCATCGCAGACGTCGCTGATCCATTGAAGCCACAAGTCATTTCCAGAACGAAACTTGACGGTTTCGGCGACGGTCTTGATCTCGCAGGCGACCTATGCGTCGCCTCCACAGGCCACCATTCCTTTAAAAACGGCGGCGCAAAAACGCCCGAAGGCTTCGGCCACGGCCACGGCGTCGAAATCATCGATATCTCCAACCCGCATTCGCCCAAAACGCTTTCTGTCTTCAAATTCCCGCAATTATATCATCTTGGCAACGACTTCTGGACCGTCCGCATCTGCGACAATTACGTCTTCGCCGTCGATACCTTCAACGGCTTCTTTGCGTTGGACATCACCGACCGCGCCACCCCGAAACCTCTCGGACACGCCCTCCTGCCAGAAGCCCTGCGCTATGATCCGAAAACCCAAACGAAAACTCCCGGCAGCGACTGCGCGACCAGTGTCGCCCTCGGCAACGGCTGCGTCTATGTCACGGGATCTTCCACCGGCCTCTTCGTCATTCCCATGCCCGGCAAATCGCATTTTGTCCAATCAAAATCGCAACCGCTTGTCGCGCCGAAAGTTGTGCCGGATCCTGTCATTCCGCGATTCAAGACAATCGACATCTCCGGCCATGTCCAAGTACGCCGCGCCGCCTATTACAAAGACGACATCGCCTTCTTCGCCTGCTCCCACGCAGGAATCAAAATCTGCAAACTTTCAGACGATAACATCGCCGTCATCGGCACACAACCAATGGCTTGCGCATACGACGTCTCCGTCCATGGCAACCGTCTCTACGCCGCGGAAGGCCCAGACGGCATCGGCATCTACGACATCCTGCCGGATTATTCGCTCCGCGAAGTCTCACGCTACAAGCATCCGTCGAGAGGCGACTTCCCGCAAATCCTCCATGTCTATATGAATGGTCGTATTATCGCATGGCACGGCCGCGGCGGCAAACTCAGTTTTATCGACGTCTCGGACCTCGCCGCCCCTAAACACGTCTTCAATTTCAACAGGATCGGCATCCTCTACAACGACAATCTGGCGGACCATGATATCAACGGAATCGTCCCCTGCAATTTCGGCCACGGCCAAGGCTGGTTCGATCTGAACGGCCCAGTCCCCAAAGTCCTTGTCACACCGACGGATACATTCCGCATTGATCACAACAACAACGCCTTCGCCGCCTTCAACGGCAAATTCATCTCCGCCGACAACAAGAATCTCGACATCTTCACACCGCAAACTGTCACCACCGACGAAAAGCCTGTCGCCATCCCATTGGATCAAAGCGGCGTCCGCGGCCAGCCGACCGTCGACGGCGACATCGTCACCTTCGTCTGCCGTTCGAAAGGCGACATCACGACATTTGATATCAGCGACATCGCCCATCCGAAACGGCTTGAAAACCGCTGTTGGCACGACATCCCTTGCATTCCGGATCGCGCCATCTTCTGGCACCACCGTCTCGTCATTCCCGCCGGACCTGCCGGCGTGTTGCTTGAGACGAAATGACAGGATTCAGGCTTCCACAAAACAAAAAACTCTCATGTCTCGCAACAAAATTTAGGTGCGAGACATGAGATGTAAATTTACAACATCAGCCATTAGCGCCTCCGCCAAAGCGGAGGCCTTAGGATTACGCCAAATCAAGTTCCGCGAAGCAGTCGGGCAGATGGAAGTTCAAGACGCTGACGGGATTCCATGTCAGCCAATGCGGATGGCTGCTGTTGTCGGCGCATTTATAGAAATTGCCGCGCCATTTCGCACCGTCCAACGACGGAATTACGCCGCAATACGGCTCCAACGCCGCCATCGGCAGCGCGAACTGCGCATACCATGTCACAGGCTCCGTGATCTCCGGCATGACACGACCGCCAAACGACGTCTTCACCGTCACCAACGCGCCGTCTTTTTCTGACACCATCGTGTAATCCTCAAAACCAGTCTTTGTCCTCTTGTGGTTGCGCACATACGACATCAGATACGCGCCGCCAGCGCTCATCTCCAAATTGAAATAGCCTGGTCCAACGGGCGGTTTGAAGAAAAATTCCACGCAGGAATCTTCGCAGACAGGCGCCTGGAAGCCTTCCTTTTCCGCCAAAACATAACGATCCTGAACTTTATAGATTCCATAAATCGTTCGTTCGTCGTGGAGCATACGCACGTTGACAATCGGACGATGGCCGCTGCCTTCCGGCCGTAGATTCGTCAATTCCGCCGTTTCAG
>JAGCSE010000296.1 GCA_017964325.1 Victivallales bacterium
GGAAAACGCCGGTGTCGCCGTTTACCGCGACCTGCTCACAGGCAGTCTCTTCGGGAAGGACACGGGAGGCGGCTACTTCACAATGGAAGGCGAATCCAACACCGTCATCTACAACTGCATGTTCGATTTCGCCACGGCGGCCGCCGATCCGGAAAATTTCGTCGAGACATTGGAAAACATCCTGCAGCTCGTCGACATCTGGGCGGACCGCATCAGCGGCAATCTTGGCAAAGAAGATTCCGAAGGCAAAAATGACGGCGATACAGCAGTGATCCCGAACCACCCCTCCACCTTATTTTTCCGCCCATAAGCAACAACCATGCCCATTACATTCAATGATTTCCATCGATTAGCCACCACCGCCCCGAAAGATACGCGGGACATCGTTGTCAATGACGCCAACTCCCCCAAAAGCGTGAAGCTTGGCAGCCGCATCTTCTCCACCGCAAAGGAAGTGAACGATGCAACCATGACGGCATTCAAACAGGCCCTGCAGAAAGAATACGGCGTCTTTGGCCTTCACGCCTTTGATACCGTTGTGGGGACCCGTGCGCAACTTCACAAGTCATTGCGCGCATGCGATATCAAAAAAATCGTCTCATCAATGGAATCGTTGAAGCAAACGCGTTTCACCAACGAGCTGGATCGCCAGTTGCAGACGAATCCCGTGCTTCTTCAATCAGGCGGCAAGCCGATAGCCAATGAAATACGGCAAATCGTCAATGAGCATCTTGAGGAAGTCCATCATTTGCTTGAAGAATGCAAGACACCTGAAGACATTGCGGAACTTGTCGATGCGTCCATCAGACGCGCGCTGCCCGAGGCGCAGGAAAGACTGGGAGCTTCGCAAAATCCGCCAACTCTCCAAGCATTCAGGCCACTCACGCATGGAGAAAAGCAAGTCGAATCAGATTCCAGCGCAATGGGTCTCTCCAGATTGCATAGCAGCGCCACATACAGAGGCCCCAGCACATCAGTAGAAGACCGTGTAAAAAATGGTTCAATGGGCACGGGCATGCGTATCAACGACAGCCATCTCCGTCCCGCCGTCTTCGAAAAACTCAAGACCAACGGCGTCGAGCCTGGATTCATCTATCATAACGACTGGTCGCAACATGACTCGCGAGCCTTGATGACTGACATCCATTCCGCTCAAACCCAACAGTCTATTAACGATTTTATCTCAAACAATTCCCAACTTCCATCGGATATTCAGCAGAAATCCTACCTTGTACCAGGTCTGATAATCGGTCGCGCCCATCCTGCGGGTGTCGCCTTTGCGGCGGAATACGTCCTCTCAAAGGAACTTGACAAGCTTGGGCAAGATCCGAAGCTGGACTCGCCGCTCCTAAAAGCCATCAAGCAATCATTTCCAAATGCCCAGAAGACAGACTTCTTCCCTGCCGATGACTCGCAACAGCCTACCCCCCAGCAAAAGGCCAACCTCGAAAAACTCAAGAAGGACTGTTTCATCCCACTTCGCGACGCCGTCATGACCTACGGCAAGACGGCTGTAAAGACCGATCCGAATTCGCAACTGCCTGTATTCAAGCATTTCACAGACCGCCATATCCTTAAGCTCGACTACAATGAAGGCGACCGTGTATCCACGGACGGTGCGGCAAGCACGGGCGAATTTCGCCTCCCCGAACGGGTAAAGGACAAAGGCACCCTTTACTATCATAGACGCGTCACGACGGCGGACAAGGCATCTGTCGGTGCCGTCTCCGAAGCCTTTGCCAACGATCTCACACGTCTTCTCGGCGTTCCTGCGCAGGATCTTACGCTTGTTCGTGGGAAATATTCAGATGGACATCCCAAAATTATGCTGGAGGCTAAATTTGCCGAAGGATACCATGATTTCGAAGACGGCTTTATCGAAGACGGTCGTACAGTCGGCAATGTGGAGGCACTCGGTAAATACAAGGCCATTTTCCTAGCACTCGCAGACCGCGACGCAATAGGTTCGCACGGCCAGAATAAAGGTGTCATCAATGGCAAGTTTTTCGCCATTGACCCCGGCCATTCGCTGGAAGGAAGCGGCAAAAAATTGGATATCAAAGACAATCTCTCTTTTACCGATACAGATTTGCGTACGCAACTGAAAGCTGTCGATCATTTTACCAAGCGTTTCCGGAATTATACAGTTTTCGACGACGACACACGCTTCGCCAAAATGCAGGGTGTCCTGAAATTGCGTGATATGTGTACCGGACACCCCAATGCCATCGATAAACTCGCCAATGATTATCAAAATGCCTTCAACCCAAATGAAAAAGGTATCACTGCAGAGGAAAAGGCAATCCGTCAGCAGGTATTCGATAACATTGGAGAAATGATGGGTGAATTCACAACGCAGGCCAATAGAATAATCGATATCTGTGCTGACCAGCTAAAGTTGTATGACGATCTTGAAAACGATCCTAACACCAAGCCATTGCAAGAAGGTGCCATCGAAACCATTGAGAACCTTGAAAAACTTACGTCGCCAACGACTTGGACGAGCAAAGAAGGCAAAGTCGAGCTGAAGCATCTCTCTGTCGTTGAAAAGACGCGCATCCCGTGGACGGCTAAAAAGGAAGGCGACTTTCTTGTCTATACATCCAAAAAGCCGATTCCCGACGAAGCCCAA
>JAGCSE010000297.1 GCA_017964325.1 Victivallales bacterium
CCTCTGCGTCTTCATGCGGCGGTAGCGGGCCTCTGCGTCTTCATGCGGCGGTAGCGGGCCTCTGCGTCTTCATGCGGCGGTAGCGGGCCTCTGCGTCTTCATGCGGCGGTAGCGGGCCTCTGCGTCTTCATGCGGCGGTAGATCATCTTTACATATATTGTAATGTAAAGGGTGGCATTTCTTGAAAATGGAGGTTGGAAGATTAAATTATTGTTTTGACAGGAGAGGGATTTGGCGGCGGCATTGAGATGTCGCCATGTTCCTGCAACTTGCCTGGAAATCATTCCTGCCGAGAGAGTCAAGTATGATACAAGACACAGCGGATAATACATTTACAGCGGAAATTGTCGTGCAGGACCGTCATGGTCTGCATTTACGCTGCGCCAGCGAATTAGCGCGTTTGGCGTGTGGTTACGGAGCGGAGTTGAGCTTGTCGAACGGAAAACGAACAGCGGACATGAAAAGCATGCTTGGATTGATCACGCTGGCGGCTGTCAAAGGAACGCATCTCATGTTGAGGGCGCAAGGGGAGGATGCGAAAGAGGCGGTTTCGGCCGTTTGCGAATATTTTACACGGCTTGGCATGGGGAGTTGACGACACAATGGGGCAGGTGGATTCTGTTTTGAGGCACGGCGGATGTGAACGTCTGCAAGGGACGGGAGTGTCCGCAGGATTGGTGTTGGGGAACACATTTCGCATCGACCGCGTATCTTGCATCATGCCTGACCGCAAAATTCAGGCTGGCGAAATAGATGAAGAACTTAACAAGTTGCGGCGTGCCATGGATTTGTCGAAGTCGCAACTGATGGAGGTCCGCCAAAATCTCGCGAAGACGCTGGGGGCTGACCATGCGGAGATTTTCGACGGATACATGATGATTGTCGATGATCCTGCGCTGTTCAATCTAGCGCGGAAGATCATGGAGACGGAGCTTTGCTGCATTGAGAAGGCGTTTTCTGCGGCAATTGAGTCGTTCTGCAAGGAAATGAGCAGCTTGGACGACGAATATTTGCGCGAACGTGCGGCGGATATTCGCGACATTGGTGAACGCATCATGCGGAATCTCGTCGGAGAAGTGGCGGATTCACCGCTTCTGCCGTCCAAAGTCGGCACGGAAAAGGAAAGTTGGGTCATCATTGCGGACGATTTGTCGCCGAGCGCGGCTGCACGCATGAATCCCGAGCGTGTGTCGGCATTTTTAACGAGCGGCGGCAGCAGGACGAGCCATACGGCGATTCTGGCACGTGCATTGGGCATTCCCGCCATTGTTGCGGTGAACAAGGCGAAATTGGATACGGTTGAAGACGGGACTCCTGTCGCTTTGGACGGCACGACGGGCGAAGTGTTCATTCGTCCAGATGAAGCGGTCGAGAGATTGTTCGAGGAACGGCGCGAAGCGGCAGAAGCCCTGTTGAGCCATTATAAGGCGGAGAGCAACTATCCTGTTGAGACATTGGATGGTTATCAGGCTTGTTTGGTGGCAAACGTCGAATTGCCAAGTGAAGCGCTGAACGTGCGGCAATTGCACAACGTCGGCATCGGTTTGTTTCGTACGGAATTTCTTTTCATCAACGGGATGGATTTGCAAGACGAGGAGAAGCAGTTCGATGCCTACAAGCGCACGGTGGAGGCTGTCAAACCATATTCTGTAATTTTCCGCACGTTGGACATCGGCGGTGATAAGTTCCTGACACAGTTGAAGATGCCTCATGAACTGAATCCGTTCATGGGAATGCGGGCTATTCGTTTTTCATTGAACCAGCCCACCATCTTCAAGACGCAGTTGCGGGCGATCCTGCGTGCGAGTGCATTCGGAAAAGTTCGTGTCATGTTTCCGATGATCAGCACGCTGGAGGAATTGGAATCTGCATTGAAGATTTTAGATGAAGTGAAGGCGGATCTAAAGCGCGACCATATCGAGTTCAACGACCAACTGGATGTCGGTTGCATGATTGAAGTTCCTGCGGCGGCGATGCTTGCAGAAAAACTGTTAAAGCATCTGACGTTCTTCAGCCTTGGTACGAACGACCTTGTGCAGTATTCGCTGGCGGTTGACCGCTCGAATCCGCAGATCGGCTATCTGTACCAGCCTGCGCATCCGTCCATTATCCGCATGATGAAGCATGTCGTGGATGTGGCGACATCGAACGACAAATGGGTCAGCGTCTGCGGCGAAATGGCTGGTGAATGCCTCTACACACCGTTGATTTTGGGGCTTGGCATCCATGAATTGAGCATGAGCCCTGTTTCGCTGCCGTCCGTTCGCATGGTCATTCGAAGCATTAAAATGCATGAGGCGGAAGAACTTGTGAATTATTCGCTTGGATGTGGCAGTGCGTATGACGTGCAAGCGGAATGCAAGCGTTTCTTAAAAAACGTCTGTCCCGAACTTGTGACGAAGGAAATATGAGGCGACGGCAGAGATGCTACCTCAAAGGAACACCAATAGGACGAGGAGGTTGACATGGCCATGCGATTCAAATTGAGGGGTTTATGTGGAGTCGGCCTGATGGCGTTGCTGGCGAGTGGTGCCGAGCTTCCCGCACAAGATGAGGCGTTTGTTTCATACGAGAGGTTCGGAGCCGTCGGCGACGGCAAGACGGATGATCAGGAGGCCATTGCCAAGGCGCATGAATATGCAAACGAGAAGGGGCTTCCAGTGAAGGTCGCCGATGAGAAGACGTACTATATCGGCGGCGGCAAGAAGCAGATTGTCATCAAGACGGACACGGATTTCGGCAAGGCGCATTTCATCATTGACGACCGCCATGTGGAGAATCGCGGCATTGGTGTGTTCCATGTGTCACCAAGCATCAATAATATTAAGGTTGAAGGCGTTACGACGTTGAAGCGCGGTCAGACGAATATAGGCGTCAAGTTGCCGTATGATTGTGTCATCCGCGCCGTTAATTCGAAAGTCAAGCGTTATATCCGCTACGGGGCGAACCAAAATAATGGCCAGGCCCAGACAGAGGTGTTCATCGCGGACCGCGACGGCAATGTCGATATGAAAGCTCCGATCGTATGGGATTTCGATGAAATCACATCGCTTGAGGCGTATCCAATGGACGACAAGACGCTGACGCTGAAAGGCGGCATCTTCAAAACCATCGCCAATCAGGCGGAATCGAAATATACCTATTATAATCGCGGTTTCATCATCCGCCGTTCACGTGTCATCGTGGAGGACATGCGGCATGAAGTGGAGGGCGAGCTGGACCATGGTGCGCCATACAGCGGTTTCCTCACCATCAGCCAATGCGCCAACGTTCTGGTGCGCAACACGATACTGACGGGACGCAGGATGTACGGGACTATCGGTTCGGCGAAAGTCCCCGTCAATATGGGATCGTATGACATCTCCATCAACACGGCCATCAACGTGACGTTCAAAGACTGCACGCAGACAAACGACATCAAAGACCGCCGCTATTGGGGCATCCTTGGCTCAAATTACTGCAAGAACCTGACATACGATGGCTGTGTCTTCTCGCGGTTCGACGCGCACATGGGCGTCGCGAACGCGACGATCAAGAACTCCGTCATGGGGCACATGGACATCAACGCCATCGGCTTCGGCACGCTGCTCGTGGAGAACACGACCATCTACGGCGGCTCCATGGTGAATCTCCGGTCGGACTACGGCAGCACGTGGGAAGGGGAGTTCATCTTCCGCAACTGCGTGTTCGTTCCGTCCGCGGGGCGCAAAGTCAAGGCTTTTCTTGTGAACGGTTCGAATTCCGGCCAGCATGATTTTGGCTACCAGTGCTACATGCCGCGCAGGATATTGTTCGATAACGTGCGGATTGAAGACTCGAACCATCCTGACGTCTATGATGGCCCCGTGATTTTCGGCGACTTCAACCGAAAAAACACGAGCGCGGAATACGTCGAGAAGTATCCTTACATCAAGACGGAGGAAGTGATTCTGAGGAATGTGACGACGGCCAGCGGCAAGGAGGTCGGCCTAAGCACCAACCCGTATATGTTCAAAGACGTGAAGGTCGTCCGTGAGTAATTATATATATTAAGGTAAAGTATGGGTGGAAAACTGAACATCGCGTTCATCGGCTGCGGCGATTTCGCCAGAAATTTCGTGCCGTTGTTCAAATTGCATCCGCTGGTCGGGAAAGTCTATGTCTGTGATTTACTTGCGCAGAGGGCGGAGGAATATTCGAAGAAATTCGAAGTGGAGACTGTCGCGAATTTCGAAGAGGTACTTAATCGGCGTGACATCAACTGCGTGGCGATTTTTGCGCAGCGGCATCTGCATGGGCCGCTGGTGCTGAAGGCACTGTCGGCAGGAAAGCATGTGTATTCGGCAGTGCCGATGGCGAGCGAAGTCGAAGAATGCGCGGAAATCGTCGAAAAGGTGAAGGAGACGGGACTTACGTACATGATGGGTGAGACGTGCTACTACTATCCGTGCTCGATGTACTGCCGCTGCAAGCATGAGGAAGGCTTCTTCGGCAAGTTTGTCTATGGCGAAGCGCAGTACCATCATGACATCAGCCATTTTCCGGCCAATTTCCTTGCGGACAAGCGGTCGGCGGGCGTGCCGCCGTTCTTCTATCCCACGCATTCCACAGCGATGCTGCTGGCGGCGGCGAACAGCTATTGTACGCGCGTCGTGGCGTTCGGCTACGAAGACCAGGAGGCTGATGGCATTTATGAGAAAGGCGTAAACCAATGGGACAACGTGTTCTCCAATTCCTATTCGCTGATGAAGCTGGCGAACGGCGGGACGGCGCGTATCAACGAATGCCGTCGCATCGGATACAAGGCACCATCGTCATACGTCTCGTCATTCTACGGCACGAAAGGTGCGTACCAATTCAGCAACGCACAACACATTCTGACGCGATTGACGGAGAAAGGCGTTGATTTGCAGGATGTTTCTGATGACGTGAATCCATACGAAATGACGAAACACAAGTGCGAGCCGGATTTCAAGTTGAAGGTGGCGAACCACCAATGGCAGTGGAACGGCTTCTCGCCTGTCCAGAAGCGTGAATATGATCGCTTGCCAGAGAGCTTCAAACGGCAGGGGGCGGTGAACGGCCACATGGCATCCCACCAATTGCTGGTCGATGATTTCTGCACGGCGGCGTGTTTCGGGAAGCTACCCGTCGTGAACGCATGGCAGGCGGCGCGGTGGACTATTCCAGGACTATTGGCCCATCAATCGACATTGAAGGACGGCGAGGCGATTGCCGTTCCCGACTGCGGAAACCCGCCGTCGGAACGTTGAAAAAGGAGTCCGAAAAGGAAAAATCACAGAAAAATGGAAAAAAAACGTCAATTAGTTAAAAAAACTTGATTTGTTTGCTTGCTATTTATGGAAAAGAGTGGGTATATTATTCTGTTTACATATTTTGGTTGAAAAGAAATCAAAAAAAATAAAGATAATCGAGTCCACAAAGCAACAAGGAAAAGCCATGAAGTTGATGAGAACAGGTTTTGGTAAAGGTCTTCGTTGTGCAGTCGTCGTGTTGGCGTTGTGCATGTTTGAAGCGAAAGCCTACGAAGAGGAATTTGATCTGAACGCATTGATCGTCCGTAGCGAGATGTACGTCTGGAACCGCATTTCGGATTTCCTTGACATCTTCCACGGCGGTATTGCCGGCGGCCCTGGCATTGGTTTTGAAGTCGCCCTGACGGATTATGCGAAATTGGGTGCATACGTGAGCTATGAGCGCGGTGTTGATTTCCCGCATTTCCTGCCGCCACTGTGGTTGATTGACTATTATGCGCGCCGCCCGATTTTCCATTTCCACGAAGGGTACTATGCGACGGCTTCCTTTGGTCCTTGGCGCAAACAGATTTATGGTGCGGATGCGACCATGTATTTCCCGCGCGGCGAAATCAAAGACAACGTGATCTGGGCTGACACGACATCCCCATGGGATATTCGTTTGCAAATAGATGCGCTGTTGATTCATCCGTACATCAATGTCCGTGGATTGGAAGTCGCCGATTTCTTCGCCGGCATTGTTGGTCTTGATCCGAAGAAAGACGATCAGGAATGCGATGACGAAGAATTGGCCCGCCGTCTTCCTGCCGACCAATTCGGCCGCGGCATCTGCAACATCGCGTTCGGTATTCTCGAAGTTCCGTTCAACATCATTCGCCTCACGAACGAAGAAGGCGACCTGCCCGGCATCAGCAAAGGCGTCGGTCTCGGTCTGTGGCGCTTCGTCTGCCGCGAAGTCGTCGGTGTCGTCGAACTGGTGACGTTCCCCTTCGGCTGGGCGCCGATTATCGAGCCCGAATACGTCGTCCAGAAAAAGCTTGGTCCGAACTGGAAAATCAACCGCCCTGCTTTCCACAAGAACTATTAATTTGAAAGACAAGGGTTTCGCCCTGTCATGATGTAAAAAGAATTGACATCCCGCAATTTTGAAAAAAAGTTGCGGGATGTTTTGTAGGTATTTAAAAGGAGCAGAGATGAAAACGACAGTTGAGATGTTGAGAGAGTTGATGGCCTGCCATGCGATGACGTTGAACGTCGAAGGCGTGAATGCGGCGATGGAGGTCATGAAAGGATATGCTGAGGCGGAGGGGCTTTACGCGACGGTTGAGGATTTCGATGGCCGCCATGCTATGTTCGTGGCGACTGTGCCTGGCAAAGAAGTGGATTATCTCTTGAACGCGCATCTGGACGTAGTTGTGGTGCCGTCGGAGGATATGTTTATTCCAAAAATTGACGGCGACATCATCCGCGGCCGCGGCGTTTCCGATGATCAGGGGGCCGCGATTTGCGCTCTGAAGGTCATGGCGGCTTTGAAGGGGCGTGCCAGTGTCGGCACGATTTTCACGGCAGA
>JAGCSE010000298.1 GCA_017964325.1 Victivallales bacterium
ACGTTCTGTCACAGACATCATCATTGCATTGGCGATACCGATGCCGCAGACGAGCATGGACACGCAGAGCAACCATGCGAGGCGTTCGCCCAACCCCATGAAACCTTTACCGGCGTCCATGGTGAGGCGTTGCGCACGTTCGAGGGCTTCTGCTTCTTTACGGCCTTTGGCGAGGCTGACCAGCAGTTCAGGCGTGAGGCCTTCGACATCCTGTCCGGATTCGGCCATTTTTTCAATGTAGCGCTTTGCGAATTTTTCATTGTCGAGGAAGTCCCACATCATGACGTCGTTGACGTCGGCGGGGAGGATGTTGGCCTCCTGCGCGATGAGCTGGCGGACGGGGCGGTCTTTGATGGAATTCTTCATGCGGGTCGTGTCCTGCAGGCGTTTGGCCTGATCCGCGACGATGGGGGCGACGGTTTCCTGATTGAAGACGAAACCGGTCTGGCGGATGAAATCGCCGAATTCCTTGTCGGCGTTCGGCAGAGCCATGGAGAGGCGTTCCGCGTCGTTGTTGGCGTTGGGGAGTTTTTCGCGGAGGGCATGGATGATTTTGGAGTTGGCCTCTTTTCTGGATTCAAGAATCTGTGCAATGATTTTTTCCAGTTTCGGGAGCTTTGCGAGAAGTGCGTCGAGCTCTTCTTGGTTGAGGTCGAATTGAATGGATTTGTAGCGGGAGAGGCCGAGATTGAAGACTTTCATGTTTTCGGGCTCGCTGAGGTAGCTAAGGATGTCAACCCCTTCGGAAGTGTGGATCAAGTCGCGGCGTTTTGCGTAGTCGAGATTGTCGAAAAATTCGAAAATGTAGTTTGTCTTTTTGGCGATGGCTTGGAATTCTTCCATGCCTTGGGCGTCCAATTTGGCGAAGCCCATGGTTTCTTTATAGAGGTCGTCGTCTGGGGAGAGGGCGGCGGTTTCGGTGATGATGGATTCCGGCGAGCCCGGCGATGTGAGTTTTGACGCCCAGACGGAATTGAGCAGTGATTTTTGGATTCGTTCGCGTGTGTTGCCGGCAATGGAGCGCTTGATGAGCGACTCGGCCAAGATGTTCATGAGGAATGCGACGGCCACCACGATGACGGCTACGGTTACGGATGCCCGGAAAAGACGGTATCGAATACCGTCCGCCGTGATTTTAACCGTTCTGGACATGGAGAGCCAGGGTTGATTGTCGATGTTGAGTTCTTTCATTTTTCTTCCTGGATAATGACTGCGACGACTCCGCGCTGAATCAATTTTTTAAGATATTCTACGACACTTGTTCTGGCCTCGTGGAAGGTCAGTTCATGAGCGTCCTTAAACTTGTCGATGATGTTCTCAACGGTATTTCTACCGTTGCACAATTTCCACAACTGCGAACCAAGCTTGTCCAACGTGATGTCTTTCTTCGGGGAGAAATGAACCACCCATGAGAATGGAGGGATCATGTAGTCCGGCTTGATGTTTTTGACGGTCACGGTGACGAGGCCTGACCCTTCGTCGTATTTGGCGTTGGCCGCGGTATTTGGCGTAGGAATCGCTAGAAGCATTTGCTTCCACGATTTCGGCGTATCTGGCTTCGGATTGTTGTTTTTGTCGCTCACAGTGTCATCTCCAGTGAATCGCAGCAGGCGATATGGAGCGGCGCATGCTTGCGGCCTTTCTTGTAATCCGGCGCCAGTTTGGCGGCCATGTAGAGGCGATGGTCCTGCGGGCAGATCCATGCGGAGGCCGTGATGGTCCTGACGCCGTGTATCCAGTCCACAAGAACTGTCGGTTTCCGTCTTGCGACGAGTGAATAGACCTGATGGTCGTTTTCCACCCGCGCGGTCTGGCTGGTGACTTCGTACTCCTTTGGAACCTGTTTGGCAAGCCATTGATCCACAGGGATATCCAGCCATTCCGGCACCATTCCGCGGCGGGCGATGGTTTCGATTTCCCGTCTGTCCGTACTCCTGAACATGAACTGCGTCTTGGCGGGTTCCGCGATGAGTTCATGAAGGTAGTGGTCGTCCTTCACATGGAAATCGAGCCCGAAGGCCTTCCAATGCTGTTGCGAGTCCTCCTGATAGGGGGCGACGGTGATGGAATCCAGTATCTTGCCTTCGAAGGCAGGGCTGACTTTTTCACCGTCCGGCCAGAGGAAGACGAGCTCCAGCATCAGGCTTCGGGATGGAAAATAGTTGACATATCTGGAAATGTAGTTGTCCGCTTCTTGGGCGGAAACTCCCTTCCAGGGGAGATGCACGGCTAATTTCGCGTCTTTTGTTCCATCTTCCGCGAGCTTTGACTTGTAGTCGGATGCCATCCGGTCCAAGTCTGGCGGGGCGGAAACGGTTGACCAATCCAGTTCGAGTCTGAACTGATAGCGATCCGCGAAGGCGATTTTCCCGTTGTCTGCACTTTTTGAGAACTGCAGGAGCTCCCATTCGTCAGGCAATTCCAGGTTGATGGCATTCCAGGCGATTGCTTTCATTTCATTAAAACGGACTAAAATGGACAAACCATGACAAAAACAGATAATCCAGGCATTGAGTTACCCCAATGTCTGAAAATTTATCTGAAATTAGTCAAAATTAGCATTAAAAGCCAAAAAATCAAGGAGAGACATTTATATAATAGTAAAAAAAGAGCGTTGAAAAAACATTGAAGTTCATGAAAAAGGAGTGACGGCGGTGTTTTTGCTGTCACTCCATGAGTTGTTGGCGTTTGTCAGGCGGCTTTTTTCTTCAGTTTTGCGAACGCTTTTCCAAGAGTCCATTCGAGCATTTGTTTTGATTCCTGCAGTTTTAGGAGGAACGATCCGACGATGAAGGCGATGGCGGCCGCCGCCATGGTCGCCATGATGCGGATGGCGATTCGGATACGGCTGATATTGGAGAAGAGCTTCGCTTTTTTGGGTTTAGGCTGGGCAACTTCTTCTGCTACGGCGGAGGAATCGTCCGCTGGAGGAAGCGTTTTTTCTTCGACGACGGCTTCCGTATGGCTTTCCGCTTGGAGTTGGACCGCCTTCATGGTTTTGGCGAGACCGTCTGGAACGACTTTCTCGCAGAGGCGGGAAGCGCCGAAGGCGCAAATGCCGACCAATGCCGTCAGAACAATAAGTTTTGGCAGGAAGACGAAGAGGTCTTTGGGGGGGAAGATCGGCGTGGAACGGCGCAGGTTGA
>JAGCSE010000299.1 GCA_017964325.1 Victivallales bacterium
ATTAATGATTAATGCTCAATGATTATTGCATTACCGTTGGTGACGTTTGGGCTGTCGCGCTCGCTTCACCCACGGCTGTGTTCCTGTTGCCCCTATGGGGCTTGAAATCCTCATTAATCATTAATCATTAATGAGTTAGTGGAGCATGGGGGCGAGGGCGAGACGGAAGCCGAGATTGGCCTTGCAGCCTTCTGGCTCGCATTGGCCGCGGTAGGCGGAACGGCAATGGCGTGCATAATCGCCGTAACAGCCGCCTCTTGTGACTTTCAATTCGCCAGATTCGGGACCGCGCGGATCCGTCGCGGCCTCGTCGGCGATATCGCCAAACCAATCCCAACACCATTCGCGGATGTTGCCGTGCATATCGCAGAAGCCCCATGCGTTCGGCTGGCGTTCGCCGACGACGTGCGTCTTGTAGCCGGAATTGTATTTGTACCATGCGACGTTTTCAAAATAATTGCGCGCTTCCTCACTGTGGCTGGACGGGTCCAAACCATGGTTGAAAGGCGTGGAAGTACCTGCACGGCAAGCATATTCCCATTCAGCTTCGGTGGGGAGGCGGTATTCATAGCCGTCGGGGAGGCGGCCTGCGATCATTTCGAGATAGGTGAGTTCCTTGCACCACCGTTCGACGCTGTACCAGTCCAGCGTTTCGACAGGACGGCGCAGTCCGCCAAAATTGGCGGGACGTGCACGGAGGCCCGCGCATTCGGCGATGATGGAATATTCCTCCTGTGTCACGGTGTACATGCCCAGCCAGAAGCCTTTTGTCAATGTGACTGCATGGAGGACTTCCTCTGGCGTGCGGCCGCTTTCCTCCGCAGGGCTGCCCATTGTGAACGTGGCTGGCGGACACCAGATCATTTTGATTTTTGGTTCCTCAACCGTGAAATTGCGGGAGCCTTGTTCGGCGGGTTTGCCTTTGATGGCGGTGTCGAAATCGGCGGCGATGTTGAGTCGTTCCTCCAGTTCGGCACGTGCCTGGATGAGTTCCTCCGTCGTGGGCTGCGGCTTGGCGGGACGGGCGGTTTCCGATTCTTCGTTCTGCTCCTGACGCGGGTTCTGATGGAACATCGGCGTCTTGATGATGGGGCCGAGGGCGAGGCGGAACCCTCTGTAACAACGGCGGTTGGTGGGGTTGCCGCCTTTGCGGGCGGACGAACTGCAGCCCATCGCCATGCCGCCCATGTTGCCGCCGCGGCAGACATGGTAGCGACCGTAGTCGGGGCCGAGCGGGTCGATGACATGGTCGAGCGGATATTCGTCATACCAGTCGCGGCACCATTCTTCGACGTTTCCGTGCATGTCGTAGAAGCCCCAGTTGTTGGGGAGCTTTTGGCCGACGTCATGGGTCTCCTTGCCGGAGTTGTGGTCATACCATGCGACTTCGTTGAGGTTGGGGCATTCGCCGTCACCACAAGTAAGTGTCTTGCCGTTATTTAGGGCGGTAGTCGTTCCTGCGCGGCAGGCATATTCCCATTCGGCTTCGGTTGGAAGGCGGTATTCAAAGCCCTCCGGGATGCGTCCTGCGCGTGATTCGCGTTTGTTAAGTGCTTCGCACCATTGAGTTGCATCCACCCATGTGACTCGTTCGACAGGGCGGTTTTCGCCTTCGAATTTTGACGGACGCGGGTTGAGCCCCGCCTGTTCGGCGATCATTTCATATTCGGCCTGCGTGGTCTGGAATCTCGCGAGCCAATATCCTTTGGTAATTGTAACTTGATGGAGCGGAGCATCTTCTGAATCTCCCTCCTCGTCTTCCGAACAGCCCATGATGAAATGGCCTGGATTGCACCAGATCAAATCGATGCGGAGGCTGCCGAGCATGACATAACGTGAATTTTCTTGGCCTGGCATGGTTGTATCCTCGACTATATGTGATTGTGTTTTAATTGGCTAAATGTAAGTACTTATCGACTTCGTTCGCGGTGATGACGCCGTAGTTCGCCGCTCCGAGCCAACCAGACATGATGATGCCGACGGAACCCGTGTGGAACAGCCCCGCAACCTGCTTCTGCATGTTCATGCTGTAGTCGAGCCCTTCGAATTTCGTGCCGAAAGTCGCGCCGTAGGCATGGCCTGTGTAGCGTTGGAACGTGCAAGGGGTGGAGGTTTCGATGTAATCGGCTATCTTTCTGATGTTAGGCAACTTGCGTTCGAGAATGTCCAGCGTGTTGTCGATGAGGTACTGCTTGCGCTTTTGATATTGGTCTGGCGGGAGACCGTCCCAGTCGCTGTAGTTCGCATTCATGCTGGCGACGATGGAATACTGGTCCGAACCAGGGCGGATTTCGGGATAATAGACTGAGAATGTGCGGCTTGTGATGTGCGGCGACAACAGGGCCTGCGTGTCGTATTCTGGATATTCCGACGAGAAGACAAGATCGCCGATGTACGGGATTTTCTTGCCTGGCTTGATGCCGATATAGACTTGGCAGGACGAGTTGCTCAAGCGGACTTTTGCGAAGCCGTCAAGAAACTCCCGTGAGAAATTATCCTCTCCGGCGATTTCGGAGACAAGGCGTTTGATGTTGCCGTTGAAGACGACTGCGCGGCATTTTATGGCTTTTCCGTTGACGATGGCGCCTTCGATTTTGCCGTTGCTGATAAGCACTTTCTCCAATCTGGCGTTGGTTTCGAGCTGTACGCCGTTTTTGATGAGCTGTTCTTTCATCATGGAGAGCATGAGATCAGTACCGCCGAGGAATGTGTAAACTCCTTGGCTCATGAAATTTCCGAAGACGATTCCGTATGCGATGGCAGGTTCGTCAAGCCCTGAACCATTCGCATAAGTGATGGGTTCGAGGAGGAAGCGCCAAACGTCTGTGCGGTTTGGAAAATAGCGGTTGAACAGCGTGCGGATGGTGTCTGGATTGTTGTCGTAGTAGTTCATGCCTTCGAGAGCCGCGAAGAAGGCGTTGACAGTGTCCTGCGGCAGATGGAAGGCATTGACGAGCTTGGAGGTGAAATCCGTTGTGTCAAATGTTGTATCCAATTGGAACTGAGGATTATCGAATCGGATGGATTTGACTTGGATGACGCGTTCCGCAAACTCCTTCCCCCAGTATTTGCGGAGGGATTTCTTCATGCCGACGGGAAAGCCGTGGAGGGCGACGTCAAAAATGTGTCCTTTGCGTTTGAAATAGGTCGCCAGTCCGCCGATCATGGAATGCTGTTCGACGAGCAGGACTTTGTGGCCTGATTGCGCAAGACGGTTGGCGGCCGTCAGCCCCGCCAGACCACCGCCCGCCACTAGAATGTCAACGTGATTGTCCATTGATTGCTATTTGAGTTAAGACCAAAAAACTGCAACATAAATGTAACACGAAAGAGCCAATAATCCAATGTATGAGTATTAAATAAGGTAAAAAAAGGCAACCCAAAGCATGAATTTTCAGAATCCATGAAAACACAGATAACTTGTAGCGGCCGCTGGCCGCTCATGTCTTATCGTCTTATGTTCTTTTGTTCGCATCTTATGTCAAACCGCGCGATGGCGACGCCATTGCGCTCTTCTTCTGGAGTGGGACGTGAGACGTGAGACGTGAGACGTGAGATGGGAGACGATTAGACGATTAGACGACAAGATGTTAGACGGGAGACGATTAGACGATTAGACCGCAGGAAAATCTTTGCGAAAAACAAGAAATGGGCGAAAGTCGTATGGTTTTTTCGTGGCGGCTGGTTTGATTCCTTGCCATTGACCGACATATTATAGTATTATCATTGAAAATGAGAGGCGGAAACGGGCAGGGCAACGCACAACAGGAAAACGACCATGAAATTGCAAGAATTGCAGGACAAGCTGAATGAAGGGATCAAGACGAAGATGACACCGTGCGCCGTGCTGTCGGCGTGGCATCTGCATGGGGCGTCGTTTCGTTTGACGGCGGGCTGCCATACATACGAAAGCGACAGGCAAGTGCAGGAGGATGATTTGTTCGATTTGGCCTCCATCACGAAATGCGTCGGCACGACGACGTTGTGCATGTGGCTTTACGACCAGGGCAAGCTGGATTTGCATGCGCCTTTGTACGAGTATCTTCCAGAATTTCTGGATGGTCCGCAGGAACAATTGGCATGGAGGAAATCCGTGACCATCCGCCACGTCATGGCCCATTGCGCAGGCTTCCCGCCTTTCCTGAAATTCTACATAACCCACGCCCATGTAACGGATTGGATCGCACGCCGCAAACTCGTCCTTTCGACGAAACTGACCTACGAGCCTGGAAAGGATACGGTGTATTCGGACATCGGCTTCATGATCATGGGCGAAGTCGTGCGTCAATTGTCCGGAAAGCGCGTCGATGAACTCGCTCCCGAAGTTTTCTTCAAGAAATGGGGCATGAAAGATACGACGTACAATCCCGACAAGTCGTTGTGGCCACGTTGCGTGCCGACGGAACTGAAGAAGGATAAGGATGGCGACGGATATTGGCAGGGCGTCGTCCACGATGAAAACGCCCGCTGGTACGAAGGCGCGGCGGGTCACGCAGGACTGTTCTCCACGGCTCCCGATCTGGATTTGTATGCGATGAATATGCTGACGGGCGGGGGTGGCGTCTTCAGCCAGAAGACCATCGACGTGTTCACAACGCGCGCAAACATCGTGGAAGGCAGTTCGCGCTGCCTGGGATGGGATTCCCCTGAACAGCCAAGTTCTGGCGGGTTACACGTAAGTCCTTCCAGTTTCGGACATACTGGCTTTACGGGCACATCCTTCTGGATGGATCCAGAGAAGGGCGTTTCCGTTGTGTTGTTGACGAACGCCGTCCATCCGAAGCGCGAATGCAAAGGCAACGGCTATTTCCCATGGCGCAACAAGATGCACACCTACGCATACGAAGTGCTTGGCGTGCTGTAAGGGTGTAAACTGCTGGGGCGCAATGGCGTTGCCATTGCGTGGTTTGACGGGGAGACGGGGAGACGTGAGAAGAGACGGGAAGACGAAGGCGGTCAATCCCACCAGACTTGCGTGGCGTTGAAGACAGGGCCTTCCATGCAGGATCGGGCGTAGCGCCATCCGTCTGGCGTGTCGGCCTTTAGCTTGACGACACAGGCGAAACAGGCTCCGACGCCGCAGCACATCGGTTGGTCAAGGCTGATTTCAGCCTTTGGCGCGATGGCGGCGACCGCTTTCAGCATGGGATTCGGGCCGCAGGCCGCGACCATGGCGTCTGGATTTTCTGCAAGTGCCTCGCGCAGAAGGTCTGTGACAAGGCCGTGATGTCCGAGCGAACCATCGTCCGTGGAGATGCGCAAATCGCAGCCGAGGGATTTGTATTCGTCTTGTAGCAGGATGTCGATTTTGGAACGGCCGCCAATCAAGACAATTGGCTTGATTGGCGCCAGTTTGGCGAGAAGGAATGTGGCGGCGCAGCCAAAGCCGCCCGCTACGAGAATGGATTTTTGACCAGAAGCGGGAATCGTAAAGCCTTTGCCATTAGGGCCGATGATGTCAATCATTTCTCCTGCGGAAATGGAACTGAGCTTATGCGTGCCTTCGCCGACGGTCTTGTAAATTAGGCTGAGACGGCCTGTTTGCTGATCCGTGTCGTAGATGCTGAAAGGGCGCCGCAGGACGCGATGTTCGAAATCTGGAATCTGGACATGGACAAATTGTCCAGGCTGCGCTTCCGTTGCGATTTCTGGAGCGATCATATCCAATTTGTAATAATCGCCTTGCAGTTGCCTGTTGGAAACGATTTTGGCTTTTATCTGTTTCATGGAAAATCAGCAGACTGGTTTGAATGATTGGACAAGAAGGCGGGCGGCCTGGCGGATTTCGTCTGGTGTGCGGCCTTTCTTATAGACGGCGGAACCGATGCCGACGCCTGCGCAGACCTGCATGAACGCTGGGAGGTTGGCCGCATTGACGCCGCCGACGGCGATGATTGGTTTGGAAACGACTGCCTTCAAATCCTTTACATAACCGGGGCCGACGATGCCCGCAGGAAAAAGCTTCAAGTAGTCCGCGCCCGCTTTTATGGCGGTGAATGCCTCTGTCGCCGTAAAGAAGCCTGGAATGGAAATCATGCCGAGCTTGACGGTTTCGTGGATGACATCGGAATCGGTGTTTGGCGAAATGATGAATTTGCCGCCGGCGGCATGGACGTTGCGGACATCCGAAACCGTCAGGACGGTTCCCGCGCCAATCATCATGCGACCTTGCGTATGTTCGACGGCTTTGGCGATGCTGTCCAGTGGTCCGACGGGGGAGTTGAGGGTGATTTCAAGCAGCTTGATGCCGCCGTCGAAGATGGCGTCTGCGATGGCGTTGATTTCCTGCGGTTCGACTCCACGAAGGATCGTGATGCAGGGACAGTCTTTTATGAGGTCTTGGAAATTCATAATAATCAATAATTTAGGATGTTTATATAGTTTGTATTTTCTAGCGCCTCTAGCGTTTCTAGAGCTTCTAGCGTTTCTAGAGCTTCTAGAGCTTCTAGAGCTTCTAGAGCTTCTAGCGTTTCTAGAGCTTCTAGCGTTTCTAGAGCTTCTAGCGTTTCTAGAGCTTCTAGCGTTTCTAGAGCTTCTAGCGTTTCTAGAGCTTCTAGCGTTTCTAGAGCTTCTAGAGATTCTAGCGTTTTACGCGGCCGGAGGCGTTGCCTTTCATGAGGGCGATGACTTCGTCTGCTGATGAATAGTTGTAATCACCTGGAATAGTGTGCTTTAAAGCGGAAGCTGCAACGGCGAAGCGGATGGCGTCCGCAGGGCTGTAGCTTTGGCTGAGAGAATAGAGCAGCCCTGCGCAGAAGGAGTCGCCGCCGCCGAAGCGATCGACGATGTCGCGGATTTCGTATGGCGCGTAATGGCCGTCGGCATCGAGCGGAGCGAAGAACGATTTCTGGGATTTGCAGTCATAAAGCATTCCGCCCCAGTTATTATGGTCGGCGGAAACGCTTTCGCGGAGCGTGATGCCGATATATTTGACCTGCGGGAATTTTTGAAGCAGTTTGGCGGCGACTTCCTTGTATCCATCGATGTTGAGTTTGCCTGATTCGACGGATGTGTTGGAGGCGTGGATGCCGAACACATCGGCGGCATCTTCTTCATTGCCGACGATGATGGTGGCGTACTGTGCAATCCGCTCCATGCACTCGTTGGCGAGTGCGTTTTTGGAAACGCCTGGTTTCCAGTTCCATAGCTTCTTGCGGTAATTCAAATCCACTGAAATGGAGATGTTCTTCTTGGCGGCGACCTGGGCGAGGGCGAGCGTGGATTTGAAGGCATTTTCGCTGAGGGCAGGCGTGATGCCTGTCAAATGGAGGGCGTTCACGCCGTCGAGCATGGCGTCGAAATCATAGTCGTCAGGGCAGAGCAGGGAGATGGTCGAATAATCGCGGTCGTACAAGACATTGGAACCGCGCATATTGGAACCATGCTCCGCGTAATAGACGCCCATGCGTCCTGTCTTGGAGAAGAGAATTTTCGTCGTATCGACTCCGATTCCGGCCAGCTGGCGGGCGAATGCCTGCGCGATCGGATTGTCCGGCAAGGCCGTGAGATAACGGGAATTGGCGCCGAGCATGGCGAGTGAGGCGCAGACATTGGCTTCGCCGCCACCGAACGTCGCTTCCAATTGTCCAGGAAGGACTTGCGCAAAGCGTTTTTTACCTGCGGGGCAAAGCCGCAACATGACTTCGCCGAAACCTGCAATCGTGAAAATACTCATGAAAACCTCCGGATGGTCAAGGAATCATATTTTGAAAAATCGGCGGGCATTGTCCAGGGTGACTTTTGCAAGTTCTTCTGGTTCAATGCACTTCTGGTCGGCGACGAAACGGCCGATGATAGGGATGTTGGCTGGCGTGTTCCGTTTGCCGCGGTAGGGGACGGGGGCCAGATAGGGGGAATCGGTCTCAAGGAGAATCCTGTCCAGCGGCGTGATGGCGAGAGCTTCGCGGACATTGTCGGATTTCTTGAACGTCGCCATTCCGTTGAAGGAGAGCATGGCGCCAAGATCAAGCCATTTGCGTGCTTCTGTGCGCGTATCTGCAAATGAATGGATCAGAAAGGGATAGCCTGATGGCAAGGTGTTTTTGACGATGTCGTAGCAGTCATCGAAGGCGCTGCGGCAGTGGATGACGGGGGGCTTGTCGAGTTCGACGGCGAATTGGAGGAAGATTTCGAAAACACGCTTCTGGTCTTCGTGGGGGGAAAAGTCGTAGAAATAATCCAGCCCGATTTCACCGACGGCGACACAGCCGTTGGTCTTGTGCCATTCCCGGAACGGCTGCAAGTCTGTAAATGTCTTGGCCACATGAGGATGAAGACCAGCCGTGACATAGATTCCGTGTTCTGCATCCGCCAAATCAACGGTTCGCTGACAGTCGTCAAGAGACGTGCCCTGCACGATGAGAAGCGTGACGTTGGCATCGCGGGCGGCGGCGAAGATTTCCTGCGGATTGTCTTCTGGATCAAGATGAAAATGTGTATCTGACCACATATCAGTATTTTAGACCATCCATGCGTTTGACGGGATATTTCATGTAAAGGTCTTTAATGAAAGCCTGGTATTTCTTTTGCTCTTCGATTTTAGTCAGCTTCTCCTTGATGGTCTTGCGCAGTTCGGGAGTGAGGTCAGGAATGCCGCCGCCATTGATTTCGCTGACGTGGAGGAAATAGAAATTGCTGCCGAGGTCGATGGCTTGAGGCCATGTCTGGCCAGGCTCCATTTTGTTGATGACTTCGAGAAGCTGTTCGTTGACGTGTGTCATCCAGCCTTGGTCGCCGCCGTTTTCGGCATTTGCGCCTTCGGAGTATTTTTTTGCGAGTTCGCTGAAAGATTCACCATCCTTTAGTTTTTGGGTGATTTCATCGCAAGTCTGCTTGAGCTTGTCCGCATAACGGCCTGATTTCTTGATTAAAATCACGGAGAAACGAAAACTGCGCGGGCGGATGAATTCAGTGGCGTTTTTCTTGTAATAGGCGTCGATGTCGGGATCGGAAATAATGATTCCCTTTGTCACGCGGTCACGTCTAAGCAGTTCGATTGCAATATCTTTTCGGATTTTTTCCTTGAGTTCGGTCATGGTCATCTTTTCACGGATGGTCAACGTGTTTTCGAATTCACGGATGTCGCCGCCTGACGTGTTCAAAATCAAATCATCAAGGCGCTCCTGAATGATAAATGGCGGGACGGTTGCCTTCAAGCTCTTGAATTCGAGATAGATGAGTTCGCGTTCAATCAACATGTCCAGCACTTGTTTCCGCAGTTCGATGATTTTATCAATTAATTCCTGTCCTTTAAAATTCTGTTGCAGTTCGGCCTCCTGGCGTGCTGCAATCTGCCTGACTTCATACGATGTGATGACGACATCGTCGATTTGTGCAAGCACAGCGTCGGAGTAATACATATTATCGGCGATTGCAATGGTCGCCGAAATGAAGACGGCACAGAAGATGAAAAGGCGCTTGAGCATGATTGGAAGACCTTGTTGGATAATAATTTATTCAAACCAGACGGTGGATTTTTGCGGTTGGCGCAGCACCGTGTCCTTTCCAGTTGAGTCTGGCGCGGCCCATGGATAGTCGAGATTGTAGTGGAGGCCGCGGGATTCCTTGCGGGCGGTCGCCGAGTCGATGATCATCTCCGCCACGGAGGCGAGATTGCGCAGCTCGACCAGGTACGGCGTCAGCAGGAAATTCCAGTAGTACTTTTCGATCTCTTTGCGGATGAGGCGGATACGGTTCTTTGCACGTTCGAGGCGCTTGTTTGTACGGAC
>JAGCSE010000300.1 GCA_017964325.1 Victivallales bacterium
GCTTACCAAGCGTGATGGTCTTTTCAGCAGTAAACGTCTGGCCTCCAATAACATAGCTGGCAATCAACGTCACCGTCTGCTCTGCATCCGACGTATTCTGGTTCGTCACCCTGCCCGTCGCATTGACGGAGGCGTAGTCCGTCGATGAAAGGCTCCACGTCGGCGAAATGGTCGATGTCGTGCCATCGCTCCATGTTGCCGTGCAGGAATATGCCGCCGTCGAGCCGATGGCGATGTTCGACTTGCCGTTGACGGCTATGGCCGTCATCGAACGATTCGTCAACGCAATCGTCTTTTCAGCCGTCAATGTCACGCCGCCGAACGTGTAGGTCGCGGTCAGCGTCACCGACTGGTCGCCCCCCGTGGTGTTCAGATTCGTCACCTTGCCGTTCGCATCAAGCGAGGCATAGCGCGTGGAGGAAATGCTCCATGCGGGCTTCACTGCCGATGAGGAGCCATCGCTCCAAGTCGCCGTACAGGAATAAGTTGCAGATTTATTATTTGCGATTGCCGCATCGCCGTTGATGACGATGGCCGTCAACGTCCGCTTCGCCAGCGTAATGGTCATGGAGGCCGTCCGATTCACGCCCGCGAAGATGCAACTGGCGGTCAGCTTCACCGTCTGGTCGGTGTCCGTCGTGTTTTTGTTCGTCACCTTGCCGTTCGCGTCCACGGCGGCGTATGCCGTGGAGGAAAGACTCCATGTCGGCGTCACGGGATCAGTCGCGCCATCGCTCCACGTTGGCGTGCAGGTATATGTGGCGGAACCGCCGTTTGGAATCACATCATCGCCTGCAACGGCGATGGCCGTCAACGTCCGCTTCGTCAACCGAATGTTTTTGGAAGCCGTCTTCGATACATCGCCATATACAAACGTCGCGGTCAGTATCACCGTTTGGTCCGCATCCGTCGTGTTGAGATTTACCACCTTTCCTCCAGCCTCCAATTCGGCATAATCTGTTGAGGAAAGACTCCATGAAGCCATGACCTCCGATGTCGTGTCATCACTCCAAGTAGCCGTGCAGGAATAACTTGAGCTCTTTCCGCTGGCAATCGTGGCGTCACCGTTGACCGTGATGCTCTTCAATGTCCGCTTCACCATCGTGATCGATTTCGTGGCCGTCTTCGCCACATCGCCGGACTGGAAATCCGCAATCAGCGTCACGGCTTGGTTTTCAGCCGTCGTGTTCTTGTTCGTCACCCTGCCGGCCGAATCCAAAGAGGCGTGCAGCGTGGAGGAAAGCGTCCATTTCGGCGTCACGATCGTCGTCGTCCCGTCGCTCCACGTAGCCTTGCATTCGTATGACGATGTGAAGCCATTCGCTATCGCGCTGTCGCCGACGACGGACAGATCAGCCAGCGTCCGTTTCGCAAGCGTAATGACTTTCGATTCCGTCTTTGTCTCGCCACCGGACGTGAATGCCACCATCAGCGTCACCGTCTGGTCGTCCGACGTCGTGTTCATATTCTTCACTTTTCCGTTTGCGTCAACGGAGGCGTATTCCGTGGAATCGAGGCTCCATGAAGCTCTTACCGCCGTCGTTGCGCCGTCGCTCCAACTTGCTTCGCAGAGGTAAGTTGCGGATTCTCCGCTGCCGATTGCCGCATTTCCCGTAATGGCGAGATCCAACAACAGACGTTTCATCAGAATGATCGTCTTGGCCCCCGTCTTCGTCACGCCGTCCACCGTATAGTTTGCGTTCAACGTCACCGTTTGATCTGCCTCCGTCGTATTGCGGTTCGTCATCTTGCCAGCCGTGTCAACGGAGGCATATTGAGTGGATGAAAGGCTCCACACTGCCGTCACCACAGTCGGTTCGCCGACGCTCCAATTCGCCAGACAGACGTAGTTTACGGCATTTCCCGCCGGAACCGCGCCATCGCCTTCAATGGTGACGGATGCGAACACGCGCTTCGCCAGCGTAACAGTCATCGTGGCCGTCTTCGTGACGTCGCCGGCCTGGCAGACCGCCGTCAACGTCACGGCCTGATCCTTGTCTGTGGCATTTTGGTTCACCACCTTTCCTGCCGCATCAACGGCGGCGAACGTGGTGGTGGAAATGCTCCATGTCGGCGAAACCTTCGTCGTCGCGCCGTCGCTCCATGTCGCCAAACATTCGTATTGCGATTCAAAGCCGCTTGGAATTGCGTTGGCTCCTGCAATGGCGACAGATACGAGCGACCGATTGGTCAACGAAATGGCCTTGCTGGCCGTCTTCGTCACGCCGTCTGCTGTATAGCTGGCATTCAACGTCACCGTCTGATCCGTCTCCAACGTGTTCTGGTTCACGACTTTGCCGTTCGCATCAACGGTGGCGTACTGCGTGGCGGACAAACTCCACGTCGCCGTCACCACAGATGTGGAACCATCGCTCCAAGTCGCTGTGCAGGAATAACTTGCCGTCCCGCCATTCGGAATGATGCTGTTGCCTTCAATGGCAATGGACGACAAATACCGCTTCTTTAGCGTGATGACTTTCGATGCCGTCTTCGTCACGCCGTCATGCGTAAAGCTCGCCGTCAGTGTCACCGACTGGTCCGCGTCCGTCGTGTTTTTGTTTGTCACCTTGCCGTTTCCGTCCACGGCGGCATATTGCGTGGAGGAAAGTTTCCAAACCACCGCCGTCACCGCCGTGGAATCACCTGCGCTCCACAGCGCCGAGCACGTATAAGTCGCTGAAGCGGCGTTGTCTATGATTTCGTCTCCACTGACGGAGACATCCGTCAATATCCGCTTTGCCAACGTAATAGATTTGCTGGCCGTCTTCGTCACGCCGCCCGACGCATAGCTCGCCGTCAACGTCACCGTCTGGTCATTGTCCGTCGCGTTTTTGTTTATCATCTTGCCGCCAGCTTCCATGGAAGCGTATGTTTCGGAGGAAAGACTCCATGTCGGATTCACGGCCGTATTCGCGCCGTCGCTCCAAGTCGCCGTGCAGACGTATGGCGCCGCAGAGCCAGTCGGAATCGCATTGTCGCCTGCAATGTCGATGGATACGAGAACACGATTCGTCAACGTGATCGTCTTGGAAGCCGTCAGCGTCACGCCGCTGTACGTGTAGCTCGCCATCAATACCACCGTCTGGTTCTTTTCCGTTATATTCCGGTTCGTCACATTTCCCTTTGCATCGACGGAGGCGTGCTGAGTCGATGAAAGGCTCCATGCCGGCGTTATGGGCATTGCCGCGCCGTCGCTCCATGTCGCCGTGCAGACATACGGGGCCGTTTCGCCGCCACGTATCTCGTTATCACCTGTAATGGAGATGGATATGAGCGACCGTTTCACCAGCGTGATGTCCATGGAGACGGAAAGCGATACACCGCCTGACGCATAGCTCGCGAGCAGCGTGACCGTCTGGTCTTTATCCGTCGTATTCCTGTTCGTCACATTTCCGAGCGCATCGACGGAGGCGTATTGCGTGGAGGAAAGACTCCATTCGGGCGTGACTTCAACTGTCTCGCCGTCGCTCCACGTCACCGTGCAGATATAGTTTGAACTGCCTCCATTGGCGATAGTTGTGTCGCCCGTGACAGTAATGGACGACAATGTCCGCTTCGCCAGTGTGATGTGCTTCACGGCGCTCCGCGTCACGCCGCCGGACGTGTATGTGGCGTCCAATACGACCGTTTGATCTTTATCTGTCGTATTGTTGTTCGTCACCCCTTCATTTGAAAGAGTGGCATATTTCGTATCGGAAAGCAGCCATGTCGGCGTTACGGGCGACGTCGTCCCGTCATTCCAAGTCGCCATGCAGATATATGCCTCCGTCTCCGCATTGGCGATGGTTGAAACACCATTGATGCTGATGGATACGAGCGTCTTGCCGACTGTCGGCGTCCAGACGATGTCATCGACCCAGCCGCAGTCATTTCCTACGGCATTCCTGTAGTTTTTAGCATATTCCCAAAGCAGCCTGTGTTCTCCGTCACCTATGATGGTGAACGACTTCTGCGCCCAGTTCGCGTTTCCGGAAATCGACGCCTTCTGGACATTGTCAATGGAAAATGACAACAAGTCGTTGTTATCTTCGGAGGAGACTTTCCAGTGGAATTTCAGCGTACCGCTTCCGAATACTTTCATGGTCATGGTTGAAACACCATAATCGCCAATGGCTTTTGACTGCATGGCGGACGGCGCGGTATTGTATGTCGTCTTCTGCAAAAACCAGTCGGTTTCCTCCCCGATCACTTCGACATTGTCGCCCTTTATCAAATCCCCCAGCTTGTAAAGATTGCTGACAACGCATTCCGAGGACTTTATGCCAGCCTTGAACGCACGCACCATAAGCGTCATGTTGTCTGTGACCGACAAATCGCCGGCAGGGAACACGGGGCTGGATTCCGTCGGAATCGTCCCATTGGTCGTGTAACGAATCGTCGCGCCAGGCGTGGAACAAAAAGCCGTTACAAAGAAAGTATCGGCAAAGTATTTCTGTCCTCCGACGTTGAGCAACGGCGTGGCGACTTGTTCCAAGAATGTGTAATTCTTGGTAATCGTTCCGCTGACGGGAATTCCGTATTTGAACGTGCGGGCGGAGATGGTCATTGAGCTTTTAAGGGGGATGGGAGCCGTATAAAGCAAGTCGTTGGCCGTCGGCTCCTTGGCATCCAGACGATATCGGATTTCGGCATTCTTGTCAAGCACTGACAGTTCAAGGGACTGCGTCGTGCCGGCGGTCAATACTTCATCCTGCGGATCGAAATATGGCTGTATCCTGTCAAGAAATGCCTTGCCTTCAGGAATGGACATCGGACCGCCATGCCCACGAAGACGTGCATTTTGAACCGCAGGATCCACGATGGCAATCAACGGCAGCGTGCTGCCTAACTCATTGACATACGGAGCATATTCTTTGGAAGCATCCATGTCGGCGAACCACACTTCATAATTCGACAACAGGTTGGCCTTGATTTCGGCATCTTCGGAAACTGTATTGAGGAAGGAAACCGTGTTGGCATCGCTTTTTTTGCCCGCGACCAAGAGGATCAGCTTGCCTTTCAGCAAGGCGTGCATCTGCGCATCGGCGTATGTCGTCTGCCAGACGGTTTCTTTCTCCTGTACACGCAAAAGAACCGTCTGCTTGTGCATGTTTCCAACTGTATCAATACCCGTCAGATAGAGGATGGCGTTGCCGACCAAATCTTTGGAAGGCGTCAGGCTGACGGTGCGGTAAGTCCCTGCCCCCGTGACGGATATGGAGCTTTCAGGAACCATGTCAGGACGGCTGCACGCAACGGTCAGGCTCTTCAGTGTGTTGTTGGCCGCTACGAATGTCGTAAACTGCTGCCCTGAAACGCTGTTCAGTTCATCATCCACCCACAATTCAAGCATGGGAGTCGGATTGTCCGTGACGGTGACGGTGATGCCTTCGGAGACTTCCTGCCAGTTGCCGCCGATCATCGCCTCCAGCGTGTAGGTCGCCGTGTCCGACTGACCGCTTACCTCAAAGCTACGAGCCGTGCCTTCGATGGAAGAACTGATCACGAAGCTTTGGTTGCCTGTAATTCTTGTCAGTCGGAAAGCCTCTGCCGTCAAGCGTTTAGGAAAATCCCACAACAGCGTGAAGGCGGCAGGTTGCTCGACGGACATCGGCCTGAACACCGCCACAGGCCTGGGCATGATGCCAGTCGTCGCCGTGATGATGACCGTCGAATTGTATCCGTCCGTCAGCAGATACCAGCCATTGTGCGAACCGCCCCATCCATAATTTATATGATAATAGTCAAGGCCGCCCATCGTGCCCAGGCCGTCCCCCACGAAGGCGTGTCCAGGATATGTCATAATGGCAGGCCTTCCCGCAAGCATATCCTCTTTTATACGAGAATAAAGCGTATCCTGACTGGTGTAACCGATGTATCCGACATTGATATCGCCATATTCAGCCGTGTCAGCATACATTAAATGATCAGCAAGAAGTGTTTTGAACTTGTAGCTATAAGCTCCCGTACCGTCCTGTTCATAGTCCGCCTGCGAGAACGCGCCCATCTCCATCATCATTCGGGCGAGGGCCCAGTCGGACCTGTTGATATTCCCCCTTGGATAGTAATAATCCTTTAACTTACTGGAATAACGCCAGTTGTCGATATGATTGTCCCGCATCAAGTCCCATTCGTAGGGGAATGAATAGTCCGCCCATAGCTCGCCTTTCACGTTGCCTTCCGAATCTTTGTGACTTGCGCTTCCCTGCCCCTTCGGCGGCCATTCATGGAATTTCAGGACTTGTGAAAAAGCGGTGGGCACGCATCCCGTGATGCCGCGGTTGACATAGCTGCCGTTGTTCGGGCTGATGTAGTCGTATGGTGCATATTGATTCCAAATCGTTGTCAACAAAGGTTCTGTGATGATTTTCGACGGCGTGGCGGAATCCGCCCGCGTGCGACCGAGCAACGCGTTCCAGCGCGATTTGTTCTCCGCCGCCAGTTCGTTTCCGCGCGTCTGCGGCTTGTCCAATTCCTCCTGGAATATTGCGCCCTGGCGGTTCAGCATGGCGGGCAGCGGATGCCCCGCCGGCATGTCGAACGCACCGTTTGTATTGAATGCCACAACCGGCGGCAGCGTGTCGTCCGCAGACATGACGAGATAGCCTGCCGGCTGCAAATCAACTCGCCACAACGGCATGGTCTTTCCTTCGAAATCCGCCATTTGCACGGCCTTTTCTGGAACGGCATTCGGCAGTTCCGCAAGAAAGACCGCATTGTCGGCAATCCATTTCCTTGCCGCTGCAAGTATTTCGTTTTCGCCGACTTCTGACGCATGCAAGATGGCAGATGTCATCATAACAAAAAGCACGCATATTGTCCAAATTGCTTTTTTGATCATGTCCATGGTGTTTTTCCTATATGATGATTATGTGGTGATGATTCCTTACATTTTTAGATTAATATAACAAAACCCAGTATGTACATCCAACACGCAGGTCATTCTTGTCAACATGCTTGAAGCGACCGTTCCGCCATGTCCAGATTTCCACGTTTAATGACGGCCACGTTGATTCCTCCAGCAAACCGACAAGATTCCAGCCAGCTTGCAGCTCCGTCTGTGAAACGGCTTGCTCGACATCCTGCGCCAGTTCAATCGTCTGTTTCCGCTTGCTGAACACCCAGTAGCCGACGCCCGGTTTAACCGCATCTGCATTGTCGCAGAAGACATAGCAGAAATTCTCGGTATCAAACATCATCGGCTTCAGCGACAGGAACTTCTGCACGCCATCAACATTGGAGACCAGTTGTCTTGTCAGTGTCACAAGATTCCAGCCCGGATGCAGTTCCAACGTCTGGCATGGCTGTTGCATCCCCTTCAATGTGATGACTTTTTCCGCTGTCTTGACAATTTCTCCGACCGTGTAGCTTGCAGTCAACTTCACCGTCTGATCTGTTGTTGTCGTATTGCGATTCGTCACCTTGCCGTCCGCATCAACGGAGGCGTAATCAGCGCTGGAAAAGCTCCATGTCGGCGTGACCACCGTGGAATCGCCATAGCTCCAAGTCGCCGTGCATGTATAGGTTGCAGATTCACCGCTGTCAATGGTCTCGTCACCATTGACAATGATGTCCATCAGCGTCCGTTTCGACAGCGTGATGACTTTTGTCGTGGTCTTGGTCACGTTGCCGACTGTGTAGCTTGCTGTAAGCATTACGGTCTGGTCATTGTCCGTTACATTCTTGTTTGTCACCTTGCCGCCAGTGTCAACGGATGCGTAAGTGTTGTCGGAAAGCCCCCATGCCGGTGTAACAACCGTGGAATCGCCATAGCTCCAAGTCGCTGTACAAGTGTAGCTTGCATCCTTACCGCTAGCAATAGATGCCTCGCCGTCAATGGCGATAGTCTTCAGCGTCCGTTTTGACAGCGTAATGACCTTCATCGCCGTCTGCGTTACATCGCCGACCGTATAGCTAGCCGTAAGCGTCACCGTCTGGTCATTGTCCGTCGCATTCTTGTTCGTCACCTTGCCCGTAGCGTCAATGGAGGCGTAATTAGTGGAGGAAAGGTTCCATGTGGGCGTAACCACCGTGGAATCGCCATAGCTCCATGCCGCCGTGCAGGAGTAGTTTGCAACTCCACCAGTTGCAACAACATCATCACCGACAATAGAGATATCGGTTAGAGTCCGTTTCTCAAGCGTGATGACTTTTGTCGCTGTCTTCGTGACATCGCCGACTGTATAGCTCGCATTCAATGTCACGTTCTGGTCATTGTCCGTTGTATTCTTGTTTGTCACTTTGCCCGTTGCGTCAACGGAGGCGTATGGCGTTGGGGAAAGGCTCCACGTCGGTGTCACCGTGGTAGTCGCCCCGTCGCTCCATGTCGCGGTACACGTATAATTTTCCGCTCCGCCACTGGATATTGTATTGTTTCCATTGATGGCAATAGACGCCAGAGTGCGCTTTGCCAGAGTGATGGTCTTTGAAGCTGTCTTTGTAATACCGTCATGTGTATAAGTTGCCGTCAACGTCACTTTATAGTCTGAAACCGTCGTGTTCTGATTCGTGACCTTGCCTGTTGCGTCAACCGAGGCCATTGTCGTGTTGGACAGACTCCATGTCGGCATAACCGTAGTAGTCGCTCCGTCGCTCCATGTCGCCGTACCGGCATAGGTTGCCGTGGAACCGCTGGAAATCGTATCATCACCATTGATGGCGAGATATGTCAGTACACGCTCCACCAGCGTGATGGTCTTGGAGGCTGTCTTCGTGACGCCGTCATTTGTGTAAGTCGCATTCAACTTCACCGTCTGGTCTTCATCCGTCGTATTCTTGTGTGTCACCTTGCCATTGGCGTCAACAGACGCATATTGAGAGGAAGAAAGGCTCCACTCCGGCATGACCGCCGTTGTGGTTCCGTCACTCCAGGTTGCTACGCATGAATATGTTACAGTATCTCCGGCATATATTGTCCCTATACCATTGATATCAATGGACTGCAATACGCGTTTCTTCAGCGTTACATTTTTCGTCGCCGTTTTGCTAACGCCATAGAATGTATATGAAGCTGTCAGCATCACAGTCTGATCATTCGCTGTCGTATTCTGGTTTGTCACCTTGCCATTGGTGTTGATATTGGCATAAGTCCCTGGATTGAGATTCCACGACGGTTTCACCTCTGTAGTAATTCCATCACTCCAAGTCGCTTTACATGTGTAAGTTGCGGAACTGCCACTTTCTATGGAATCCGAACCGTCAACAGCGATGGCAACCAAAGTTCGTCTTGCCAGCGTTATGTTTTTGGAAGTTGTCTCCGTCACGCCATTATGCGTATAGGTAGCATTTAACGTCACGGTCTGGTCTGTTGCCGTTATATTCTTGTTCGTCACTTTGCCTGTATTGTCAACGGAAGCATAGGTCGTGGAAGAAAGACTCCATGTAGGAGTGACAGTTGATGTCGTTCCGTCAGACCATTTTGCCGTGCATGTGTAGGTCGCTGTTGCGCCACTTGCGATAATCGAATCACCATTGATGGTAATGGTTTTCAGATCAGGACCATTTCCATTCCATACAATGTCATCAACCCAGCCGCAATCATCATTTTCATAATCCGAGGAATCCTTGGCATACGTCCAAATTAGATAGTGTTCACCAGCTCCCGTCACAGTATAAGATTTCCTCGCCCACTCTGTCAAGCCAGAGATGGATGCCTTTGAAGTTCCGTCGATAGAAAAGTTTAGAATATCATATCCATTTTCACAAGAAGCCTTCCAGTAGAAAGTTAACGTACCAGAACCAATGACTTTCGCCACCAGTATGCTTGTCGCGTCATCGCCGATACTTCCCGACTGCATGGCGGAAGGCGCACTGTTATAAGTTGTCGTCTGCAACGCCCATGGCTTCGTCGCAGAATACATGGTCACGCCAGTGCCTGTCGCAATCGACAAACCATCAGGGAGCTCTGTCAATGTAGAGAAATTATACGTCTTTGTCACATAATCATCCAAGGGAACTCCATTTTTGTAAGCACATGCAGAAACGGTGGTCGTTTCAGTCAATTGGATGGGGGTAGAATACAGCGTATCCGAAGGAGTCGGCTCCTGATCATCCAAACGATAGTATATATCCGCATCTTTTGCCAATATACTTAATTCAAGCGTCTGCTTACTGCCAAAATCATATGTTTTATTGGTATTTAGACTAAAATACGGAATGCTCTTGTTCAAGAACATGCGAGTCTCGGCAGCAGACACAGGACCGCCATGGCCGCGCATCCGTTTTCCCGAATTAGCAGGATCGATGATAGCAATCCAAGGGAACGTGTTTCCCAATCCGCTGACATACGGCGAATATTCGGAAGATGTGTAAAGATTACAATACCAAAGAACATAATTGGCCAAAAGATCAGCCTTGATATCGCTTATTTCGCACACCGAATTACGGAAATTATTGGTATAATAGCACCCATCATGTCCTGTAACCAAAAGAACTCTTTTGCCTTTCTCCGTTGCCGCCGTCATGGCTTCCGCTTTTGATGTGTACCATGTCAGCACTTCTTCCGCCATGACTTTAAAGGGGATTGTTTGACGAATGATATTTCCAGCGGCATCACACGCCGTGACATAAAGCAACACATTGCCGATTTTATCATTAAAAGGAGTCAATTGTATCGTACGTTTTTTTCCGCTACTAGTCACACTGATGCCACTATCGGGCAGGATATCCGGCCGACTGCTTGTCACCGTCAGGCTGGCAAGGCTGTTATTCGCCTCAAACATCATCGTCGCCGTTTCACCAGCAATGCTTGTACGTCCATCATCTCCGCCTTCTTCCATCACCTGCGACAGCGATAGCATCGCGACTGGATTGGTCTTGATCGTGACCGTTACACCGTTCGAGGCAGCCTGCCAGCTACCACCGACCTTGGCTTCCAGCATATAAGTGGCTGTGCCAGATTGTCCTGACAACGTGTAGCTACGGGCCGTGCCTGCGATGGAGGAGCTGATGACCGTCGAGGCTCGAGTTCCGTTCGTCTTCGTCAGGCGGAATGCCTCAGCCGTCAAACGTTTCGGGAAGTCCCATGAAAGTGTGAAGGAAGATGTCTGCTCGCAAGACATCGGCTTGAAAATGGGAATGGGTTCCGGTTGGATGTTTGTCGTGGCACTATCGATGACACTGGCTTTATAACCGTCCGTCAGAAGATACCATCCACTCATGTGGCCTCCCCAACCATAATTGAAATGGTAGTAGTCCAGGCCTCCCATGGTGCCCAAGCCATCCACGATGAACATATGCCCATTGTTCTCTTGTGTATAAGTCACAAAGGCAGGGCGTCCTTCAACCATCTCCGTTCGTATACGGGAATAAAAGCCCGATTCACTGCCATAAACGGCGGAATCGGAATAGCCCAGATATTGAGCCATCAACGTATGCAGTTTCGAGGATCTGGCCGAAGTCTCGTCCATACCGTAATCTGCTTCCACCAGTACACCCAATTCCATGGACAGCCGTGCGACAGCAAATTCGGAGTTTCCATAGTTACTCTCATTCCTCTCCGTGTAGTTGTCCTCCATCGCCTCCCAGTCATACGGAATGGTAAAATCTGCACGGACGGAACCCTGCACATCACCTTTGCCATCAGTATGAGATTTCGTTCCCTTTCCAGCCACAGGCCATTCATGGTATTTCATCATCTGGGCGGCGGCTGTTGCGACACACCCCGTCAGTGCGCGTTGCGTGTATGTGCTTTCGAATGGGCAGAAATAGTTGTACGGCGCATTCTGGTTCCATTCTGTCGTCAGCATCGGTTGACGGATGATGGTCGATGGTGTCGTGGATTCGGCGCGTGTGTGATTCAGCAACCTGTTCCATCTTGCCTTGTTTTCTTCAGCCAGTCCGTTTCCGCGAGTCCGCGGCTTGTCCAATTCCTTCTGGAATATTGCGCCCTGGCGGTTCAGCATGGACGACAACGGATGCCCCCCCGGCATGTCGAACGCACCGTTTGTGTTGAACGCCACGACAGGAGGCAGTGTGTCGTCCGCCGACATGACAAGATATCCTGTCGGCTGCAAATCAACCCGCCACAACGGCAACTCCTTCCCTTCGAAATCCGCCATCTGGACGGCTTTTTCGGGTACGGCGTCCGGCAATTCCGCCTTGAAGACCGCATTGTCCGCAATCCATTTTCTTGCCGCCGCAAGTATTTCATTTTCGCCAACTTCTGACGCGTGTAAGATGGCAGATGTCATCATGACAAAAAGCACACACACCGTCCGAACTGTTCGTTTGATGGGATTCATGATTATCCTACCTATATAGTTATGAAAGGATTGTCGATTGCGGTTAGAAATGACTTGCCGATGTTTTCATTGCAAACTACTATAAAGCAACTTATGAATGTAGTGCTTTTTTTCATGATTTCAAATCTTCCATGCAAGATTCCCTCCCAATCCACTCTGCGCCTCTGCGCCTCTGCGTTAAAAACAGCCATCATTACTCATTAATCATTACTCATTACTCATTAATCATTACTCATTACTCATTACTCATTACTCATGACTCATTACTCATTACTCATTACTCATTACTCAGTACTCATTATTCCGTGTCCGAAGAGCGCGAAATCGCCTTTCAACGGGTCGCCTGGAAAAATTTCAGACATAATGTCCGTCAATTTGATGGCCAGTTTCAAATTCGGCATGGCATTCTCTGGCACCAGTCCGAACTCCTTCGCGACAGCCACGACATGCGTATCCAACGGCATCAGCAATTTTGTAGGAGGATACCAATCCCACAGTCCCAAATCAACGGGTGAGTTTTGCCGCACCATCCATCGCAGGAACAGATTCAGCCGTTTGTTGGCACTTGTCTTTCCATTGGATATCAACGGCTTGCAGTTTTCAGGAAAACAGTCCGCAATCACCGCCGCCAATCGTCCAGGATGCTTTTCGCAATCGCCGTTTTCATAACAACGGCGGCAATACGCCCCCAGACTGCCGTTCTCCAAAATCAATCGTTTCATGGTATCGCACAAGTAGCGCATATTGCGATGGCTGTAGATGCGGTAGAACGATTTGCCGCTGTCGGAAAAGATTTTTTCAAACCGCCTTGACAATAGCCATTCCGTTGGCGAACCGCCCATCTCCTGGCAGATTTTCTCCAGACAATTAAGAATGCACGACCGTCTTCCAAACGCCAGATTTGCCGCCATAAACGCCGTGATTTCAACATCCAGGGGCTCCGTATAACGGTGCATGAACTGCGACGGATCCTCTTTCATGAAATCCGCCGTCTCGTATTTTGCCGCCAAGAGGCGCAGCTTGCGCTTCAATGAAACCGAAATGGACTTGGCAATGTCTTTCTTTTGCAAAATCATATATCAACGGATTCTACATTCACAACACAACGGCATTTAGGAAATTGTGAACATCCCCAGAAAGGCAAACCATCCGCTTTCCGTTTCCGCAAAACCATTGGCGCACCGCATCTAGGGCAAACTTGATTTTTGTCTTTTGAATTTAAATCATTATTCAATGAAACATCAAGTTGTTCCTGTCTGTTTTTGGGTGTCTCATGTGCTTTCCGTAGATTTCGAACATGATTGGCTCTTTGGTCTTTTGTCAATGTAGCTTGCCATTCAAGAATTGTATCCACCACATCCTTCACCTGTTCTGCTGGGATAATAGTCTCCACACTATGTTCTTTTATGTAATCTACCACATCTCCAAATAACATGACTTCTTGTGGCATATCTGTTTTGAATTCAGACTCGCCACTGAAAGCAATGACTGTTTTAAAATATTCTTTTGCAATGCCAAGACATTCAGACAGTGTGGCGATATGCTTGTAATTCTGCCGCAGAGGATTCTGGAATCTGTCTTTGCGATTGAAGTGCACGACTGTCCATTGCGGTTCATATTCGTCACCATAAATCCATCCAGAATATGTTTTTGTTTCAATGACAAACACGCCCCACTGCGAAACAATAATGTGATCTATTTGCGTAGTTGTTCCATCATCCGTTGGAAGCATGATGTCATGAAGCACAATATACAGCTTTTTATCAAGGTGCAACTGAAGATGCTTATGAAGCAATGTCTCTCCGAACCATCCCTTGATCTGAGGACGAAATAGCTTGACAATACCTGCTACTAATATTATACAAAATATAAGGGCAAATGGCCAGTAACCTAGTATGGACAATGCTGTTTTCAACATTGTGGAAAAAACGTCTGTATTCATAAGCATTTGACGATTTATTTTTTTACTTAATATAAAATATCAAAAAAATACCTTACCTATTCCTTTTCATATAATCCATCGTCGCGTCAATCATCAGTGCGGAACGTGTCGTGTCACGCTGTTTTGCATATTTGGTGATAATATCAAGCTTGTTTTGTGGAATCGTCATGCTGATGCGGACAATCGGAGAATCCACAGTAACAGTGATTGGCATGATAAATGCGACGGGGCCGAAGTCTTCTTCCGCCTTGGAGGACAATGCGTCATAATCCTCCGTTGGAACAGGAGGCTTAACTCCTTCCTCTTGCAATTCTTTCAATTTCTCAGACAGAATTTCCTCCGCCATTCTGGCGATGCCTTCCAACGTATTCTCTTCAGTTGCAATATTGTCGAAATCAGGGAAGGCACAGATATACCGCCATGGGCCGTTCTTGTCTTCATGGATTGTTGCAAAATATGTTTTTTTCATGGTTGCATCCTATTTTATGGTTTATTAATTCAATATGTCAGAAATTCTTAGCCTTTTTTAGAATGGATTTTGCAAGCAATTCGTTGATCTCTGCATGACGTGGAATGGGAATTTTCTTTCCATTCTTGCCGTATAGGTCATGGTTTGCTCCATGGGAAATGAATGTCACGCCAAGTTTGGACAATTCTTGGATTAGATCTTTCAATTTCATTGTTTTCCCACTCATGAAAAACAGAAAATGACTCATTTGCCCAATAATATATACTCAATATATATTTGGTCAAATACAATTTCACTTTTCCGTCTTGCTATTTTGATTTTAACACATACAATATAGGTTAATAAATTTTTAGCACATTGTTTTCACACATCCCCCACCCAAAAAGGAAGCCATCATGTACAAATCAAGCTACCGGACCGTTTCATTCACCCTCCCATGGGATGACGTGCCAATCGATCTCTCCTACATCTTCGCCGATGAAAAGCCCGCGGGAAAGCACGGCTTCCTCACCGTCAAAGACGGAAAATTCGCGTTCGAAGACGGAACGCCCGCCCGTTTCTGGGGCACGAATTTCAACAGCGGAGCCAACTTCCCCTCCCATGAATACAGCGAAATCGTCGCGAAACGACTCGCCAAGACCGGCCTGAACATCGTCCGCTTCCATCAGCTGGACGGCGACTGGTCAACGCCAAACCTTTTCCAATTCACGAAAGGAAAACTACTTAAGAATACGCGATCCCTCGATTCAGAGAGCATGGACCGACTCGACTATCTCATCTTCGCCCTCAAGAAAAACGGCATCTATGTCTATTTCGACATGCTGACCTACCGTCGTTTCCGCGAAGGCGACGGCGTCGAAAACACGAAACGACTGGCGGATTCCGCCCGTCCGCAGTCGAATTTCGACGAACATCTCATCGAGCTGCAAAAGGAGTTCTGCGAGCAGATTTGGACGCATGTCAATCCCTACACGCAATTAGCTTACAAGGACGATCCCGTCATCGTCATGTCCGAAATCGCCAACGAAAACGAAATCTTCGCCCACTGCGAACAGCTCGTGGAGCCATATCGCACACGCCTGGAGGAGAAATACCAGGCATGGCGCAAGGAGAACGGACTGCCGCCAGCGGAGACGCCAGTCGATTTCACCGACAATTCCACGCTTGCGATGTTCAATTTCAAGTTGATGATACAGAAGAGCTATTTTGATGATATGCAAGCGTTTATGCGTTCCATTGGCGTGAAGATCCCCATCACGGGAACCAACTGGAATTCCGGCGGCGGCGGCACCCTGCTCTCCCAAGCCGACATGACCTACATGGACAGCCATACCTACCACTACGGCTGGAAATGGACGCCCCACGAAAAAGGCATCATGAACACGAGCTTCCTCGCCAACCGCTCCACATGGATCGACGGATTCCCCTTCATGCGTGCCGCAGACCGCCCGTTCTTCATCTCCGAATGGGACGATCCATGGCCCAACGAATACCGTGCCGAAGGCACGCTCCATCTGGCCTCCCACTGCGCTTTGCAAGGCTGGGCTGGTGCTGCCATCCATACCTATCGTTATGATTGCCGCCCGAACATCGACATGATCGCCGCCCCAGTCACAGGCGAAGCTTTGTCAGGCGTTCCCTACCGAAGCGGCATCTTCGACGCCTTCAACGATCCCGCCCGCTACGGCCTTTTCTATCATGCCGCCCTCCTTCTGCGCCGTGGCGACGTAAAGGAATCGGACGTCATGACCGTCATCCCCTACAGCGGCCCCACGAAGGCAAACGAAAATCCCGCCAACAAGAACAGTACGGTCAACAGCATTCCGCCGGCCTTCGAATGCGCCGCCCAGCTTGGCAAGACCGCCGTCGCGATTCCGACGACGAAAGTCCCCGATGGCGCAAATATCGTCGATCCAGCCATTTCCCGTCTTCCGAAAGATGCCCGCGTCATCGAATCAGACACGGGCGAACTCCGCCGCGATTTGGATAAACGACTTTTCGTCATCGACTCGCCGCGCACGAAAGCCGTCAGCGGCTTCCTGAACGCCGCCGGTGAAATCCAACTGAAAGGCCTGAAAATCAAATGCCGCAACGAATACGCCGTCATCGCGTTAAGCTCCCTGACCGACGAACCGATCATGGAATCGGAAAACATCCTGCTGACGGTCGTCGGGCATGCCGACAACACGGGCGCCGTCTATAACGACAACCACACCATTCAGTACGACAAAGGCCATGGCCCCATCGAAGCGGAGGTCATCGCCGCCGATTTCGAACTGGATACGACGGTCAACGCCTTCCGTGTCGATGCCATCAACTCCTTCGGCATGCAGGTCGGTCAGACGCCTGCCGAAGTCATCGACGGCAAGCTCCGCTTCTCCACGGGCGGCGATTTCCCATCCATTTATTATTTGATCCAGAAAATCTGACAATAAAGAAGGCAAGAGGCTGTTGCATAACCACTTACGGCAAGCAACAGCCCTTTCTCAACTTCTGATTTTTTCACGATGGTGTTTATCTTCTTTGTTTTTATCCTATGAAACACAGCCATGTTTCATATATTATATCAAGGGGTGATCTTCTTTATTTCAACCCTTGCACCAACAGCTTCCAAAATCTTCTTGATTTCGTCCGCTTCATCCTTATGGATGTCTGCCTTGACAAGTTTCGAAACTTCAGGTTCATAAACCAAAACCTTTGCTTCTCTTAATCCAAGCCCTGTAACGTAGCGGATTTCCTTGATCACTCGAATCTTATTGGAACCACCATCGACTAAAAAGACATCATAGCTCCCATAGGTCTCTTCTTTATATACGGTAGCACCCTTCTGCACTTTAGGCGGCGTATCTATTGGAACCAATGCAAGACGAAAACCGACATTAGAAAAGCGAAGCGACGCATCTAAGCAGGTACGAAACGCCAATCGGCTACACCCAGCTGTCTGGTTCCAACTGCCTCCACGGACCACACGCCGCCAGCCATAATTTGATCCAATTGGATCAATTATCGGACTAGGCAAGTAAATTCCATACCAATCGTTACACCATTCACTCACATTGCCGCTCATATCATAAAGCCCTAGTATATTCGGTTTCCTCATACCAACAGGATGAGTCATAATTTTATTAGATTCCAATGTTTTCGCTATAGATTCTTCAGAAAAAAGAAGCGTATTACCTTTTTCATCCAAATGCTCCTCGCCTGAATTTTCTAAATACCAACCTATTTCATCCAGATTATCGCTCCCACTATATTTATATTTACATTCTTGAGATTTGTGACCGCCGCGTGCAGCATATTCCCACTGCGCTTCAGTCGGAAGATCGAACAGATAGTGTTTTGGTAACATATTTTTAAATTGATGATTCAATTGATCACAGAAAGCGGCGACATCTTCAAGAAGCACTCGTTCCACCGGAAGCGTATCACCTTTAAAATATGATAAATCAAAATTGAATTCATTTCCTTCATCATCCTCAACTCCTTGCATTACAGCTTTCCACTGCGCTTGCGTAACCTCCGTCTCCCCCAGCCAGAAATCTTTTGTCAACGTCACTTGGTGCACAGGCTTCTCGTCAATTCCACCCTCTTCACTTCCCATCATGAAGCTACCTGCTTTGACCATTATCAGCTTGATTTCCACGTCAGGCTTCAATGTCACGATGTAACTTTCGCCATCTCTGCGAATAGACGGTTTGACTACCTCACTAACAGAAGATTTCTTTTCATCTTTACTATTTTTTAAAAGTTCAACAAGATGTTCCCTAGCAGCTGGACTTATTTGAGTTTTATTCGTTTTCGAAGAATCTCTACATCCACATCCACCCATTGATAATAAAAATGATAAAGCAAAACTAATACCCAAACTAATAACAAATCTAATAATAATAATCAATAACTTATTAAACTTGTTGGTCTTGTCACCTGTCTTGCCTTCTGTCTGGCCTCCAGCTTCTGCGTTTGTCTTTGTCTCTGCTTCTGTTTCTGATGCCTCCTGCTTCGTTATTTCCGCTTCCCATGACGCGGCTTTCTCCTCGTCCAATCTTTTCATTTCATCTACAGCCCGCCGTGCATCCATGAAACGCCATTCATCAATGGCCTCGCGAATGACCGCTTCCAGAACTTCAACGCGCCTAGCCGCCCAATTCGCCTCCGCTGAATCTATCTCCTCCTCCAACTGAGCAGCCCCCGCCACATCCAGTGTCTTCAATTCATCCAGCGACTGCCGCGCATCCTGAAATTTTCCCGCGGCAATGGCTTTTGCGATGGCTGTCTTCAATTCCGAAATCTGTTCTGTCTCCCTGTCAGAATTCGCAAGTTCATCTATGACTTCTCGCCACGACGTCGCCTTCGCGACATCAAGTTCCATTAACTTTCCAATGGCTTGATAGGCATCTTGGAAACGGTTGGAGTCCATGGCTGTCTCAATGGACTTCTCCAAAGCGTTAATCTGTTCTTTCCTCCAAGACTTCTCTTTATTATCAATGAAAGTCTCCAACTGCGCGGCTCCCTCCGCATCCAATTTTTTCAATGTTGCTAATGACTGCCGCGCTTTCTCGAAACACCCAGCCTCAACATCTTTAGTAATGGATTCCTTCAATTTCGGAATCCGCCCAGCCCCCAAGCCAACGGTGCAATATAAATCATCTATAACATCTCGCCACGACGTCGCCTTCGCGACATCAAGTTCCATTAACTTTCCAATGGCTTGATAGGCATCTTGGAAACGGTTGGAGTCCATGGCTGTCTCAATGGCTTTTTCCAAAGCACCAACCTTTTCATCCTTCCGAGATTTCTCTTTTTCATCGATGAACATCCCCAACGACACAGCCTTCGCCGCATCCAACTTCCCCACTTCTTCGACCAACTGCCTTGCATGATCAAAACTCCCACCCCGCACGTCATTTCTGATGGCCGACTCCAATTCTTCAACCCGTTTCGACTTTTTCGCGACTTCGTCAGCCGCCTCCGCCGCACGAATCGCCGCCTCCAACTGCGCGGCCTTCGTCGCATCCATCTGCTTCAATTCAACGTTCTTCCGCCGCGCATCCCCAAAACGACCGCCTTTCATGGCTTCTTTTATGGCAGCTTCCAACTCATTGACACGCTTCGTCTTCAAGGCGGCCTTCTCCCGCAGTACAGCCGTATCTCCTTCCTTCTCCATCTGCGTGGCCACCGCATCGTCCAGATTCCTCAATTCGTCGACGGCACGACGAGCCTCATCCAAACGCTTCGCGTCGTAAGCTCCCTTTATCCTCGCTTTCAACGCCTTGATGCGCGATGCCTTTGCAATATTCTTGAATGCCTCCCCCGCTTCCGAAAACGATTTTTTCGCCTCTTCGAAACGACCAGACGCAAAATGGCCGTCACCAGTATTCAGCAAATTCACGGCTGCTTGAAAGTCTTCTTTTTCAAGATGTTCCGCGTCCGCTGTCACGGCGGCTTCACGTGCGTTCTCCGTTATTATACGACAATCCGCCGCTGATTTCCGCAACGGCTCGCTTTCCTCCAGCCAACGCCATTCCTCCTCCGCCTGTTTGTAGAGACTGTATGCGGCGGAATAATCCTTGTTGGACGCAGCCATTTTAGCGGATTTGCACACCCGCTTGAACATATCCAGATGCTCGCCGAACGTCTGCCCACGGTCCCATTCACGCTTCTCGCACTCCGCAACACAATCCTCCATTTTGCTCGCCAGAATGTAGAAATCCGCCGTTGTAAATGCCGCCTCACCACCATTCGACGGCTGGCTTCCGACTGTCTTTTGCGGCTGTCCAGCACCGCCCATGAGTGAAGACAACCCCTTTTCCAATGCGTCAATGAACGCCTTGCAGCTTTCGTATCGTTCAGACGGTTTCTTCGCAAGCGCCTTCTTCAAAACGGCGTTCGCCACATCAGGCAGAGATTTCACAGGAGGCATATCATCGTTCAACACCATCTCCTGAAGCAACCCTTCGTTAGCGCTCCAAAACGGGAGATGCCCGGAAAGACAATGATACGCAGTCACCGCCAGAGAATATTCGTCCGATGCAATCTCCACAGGCTTGCCGAGCCACTGTTCGGGCGACTGATAGCCCCGCGTGCCCGCAAACGCGCTAACTGTCGCAGTCGCCGTGACTTCATGCGGAAGCGTTCCGTTCGCTCCAGCGGCGTGCGGAGCACGGCCAGCGATGCCAAAGTCGATAAGCACGACATTGCCCGTCGCCTTTTCGATCATGATGTTGGCTTCCTTCACGTCGCGATGGACAACGCCGCGGCCATGCGCATAATCCAACGCCTCCGCGACCTGCCGCAGGACACGAACAGCATCCCGCGCCACCAGCATCATGTCCCCTCCGAACTGCCCGTGGCGCCCCTCCAGACTTTCACCCTCAACCCAGTCCATCTCCACATACCACTGACCGTTCCGCTCATCGACTTCAAGTGCATTGACACGCACGATATGGTCGTGGGACAATGCGTGGACGCGCCCATAATTGCGACGCATTGACTTGATGTCCTCCGCCGTCATCGGCCCGTCCGACAGCACCGTCTTCAACGCGACAACCTCTCCTGTTGCTCGCTTGACGCACTTATAGACGACACCCATTCCACCTGCCAAACGCTTCTGTGCCAGATACTTGCCATCCAGCAAAGGAAGACCGCCAGGCGGCAGCATAGAGGAACCGCTTGCGTACGCATCATCTTCGTCGCTGTGCGGCTGCGTCGCATAAGCCCCTACCGTGCCGCCGTCGTCGCTGTGCGGTTGCGTCGCGTAAGGCCCCGCGGAATTATTGAAGTCATTGTCACTATGTGGTTGAGTCATCGTTGCTCATCACGGACTTGTTTACTTAAACCCCCTTCATTGCAATAAAATAACCTCTCTTCCTCCATTTACAAGTAGCCAACGATATTACCACATAACAGTAATGAAAACGTTTCAGTCCTGTTTTTTCATGACGTTTTCACCATAGATCGTCTTCCAGTCATCACGCATGGAGACGGGAATCCAGCCGTTTTTGGCGCAATCGCCGCGCATCTTGTCAGCTTTGGCGGCATTGCCGTATTCGCGTTCAAGATCATCGCATAACAACATGAAGCCTAGAGACTTGTATTTATTTCCATGGATGGCGTAATTCAGCATGCTTGCATCGGTCAGGCTGTTGCCGAAGGCCAGCACTGGCTGGACACCGATTTCCCTTGCAATGATGGTTACTTTGTTCAGTTGGAGGTTCTTGACAAGATTCCTGCCGCCTAGCAGCAAGGTGTCTTCCTTGCTGAATGTGTAGTCCAACCCATCCTTTTCGCCTTGACCGCTGGCGACGATGGTGCTGTCCGAACCGATGACCTGCCGTGGCGGCAAATGCAGCTTGTCCGCCAATGGACGCACGGTAAGCCTGTCCGTACCGCTTATCACATACACGATAAAACCGTTTTTAACGAGATAATCAACGACTTCCATCATCGGTTTGTAAAACGCGTCACCTCTTTTCATGCCGATGAAGCCTGGCTGAGGTTCATCCATGAATTTACGGATAAAAGCATCGAACTCATCTAATGTCAACCCTTTATAAGCTTCCGAAACCATGCGTTCGCGGGCGTTGTCCAGCTTTGGGAATTTGCCGCCACGAGATGCTTTGGCGGCGGCGAGCTGTTCGTCCGTCGCCTTGTAGCTTGGGTCTTCCAGAACACGGTGTTCGAAAAGCAGCCAATCAAAATAAGTCGGATCTGTCTCCAGGAAGAGCGTACCGTCCAAATCGAACACGGCGATTCGATTTTCTGCGGGAATGTAGTCGGGCGAGCTTTTCGAAGTGACGGTTTTCACATATTCGACCAACGCTTTTTTCGCCGGCGCAGAGTCGTTCCACTGGGAAAGCGGGCTGACGCATCCAGTCAGAAAAATGACTCCCAAAAGAAAGATTGCAAAAATGTGCCGTTTCAATTGTTTTTGCGTGTCAGTAATCATAATGCTCGATTGTGTTATGATTTGTTGGGAATTCCAATGAAAAGTGGCAGTATTTCGTGCATTGTGTCGCTAACGGCGAGAATGTCACTCTACTACTTGGAAATGGAGGCCAGCCTTACGCCAAGATCGAATGCCTTTTGGCAGTCCTGCGGAAAAACGGTCTCGTGACGGACTTTTCGTGCGTCGCCATCCATGCTCGCGATATGGTAGCGGCTGTAATCCTTCACTTGGAGCGTCTCCGTGGAGAAGAGCGTCTCGCAGTGGCCGAAAAATCGTTTGATCATATTCTCATAGCGTTGGAAAAGTTCATTGTATCCAATCTTCGAAAACCATTCTTCAGGGCAGTTCATCGTATAGACCATTGCCATTTTCTTTGGTGAACTCAACGGTTTGCTGTAGTCGTCATAGTTCAAGTATTGGAATAAGAAGCGTTCCAGGAAGGAGCGCAATTCACCTGTGATTTCGCTGAAATAGATGGGACTTCCCATGATGACGGCGTCCGCTTCGTGGAGACGATCAAGAACGGCTGTCAAATCGTCCCGTTGGACACAACGGAACGGCCGAGGCTCCTTCCGCAGTTTGCAGGCCATGCAACTGACGCAGCCACGGAACTTTAGATCATATAGATACACCATTTCCGTTTCCGCGCCGACCGACACCGCGCCTTCCAGCGCTTTCTTCAGCAACGTGTCCGTATTCCAACCCTTGCGTGGGCTTCCATTGATTGCGATGACTTTTCCCATTTTGTTTTCTCTTGTGGCGTTGTATGACAATTGAACTGTTGTTGTATGAATGATTACTATAATATATCCATCAATAAATGTAAAGATGTCATTCCAGCTTGAATTCACGTCTTTCTACTGTACTGGCAGCACAGCAACGCCAGAAAAGAAAAGCGCCGTTTTTGGCGGCTTGAAGGCGAAAATCACAAGGAAAAGAACATGCACAGGCAAAAAACAACCTCGGATGTCAAAAAATGACAAATCCGAGGTCATTTAATACTTTATAATGGCGGAGAGGCAGGGATTCGAACCCTGGTTACCTTGCGGGTAAACAGCATTTCCAGTGCTGCACAATCGACCACTCTGTCACCTCTCCGTAAAAGATGTGCGAGGGTTTCAATGTTTTTAAAATAACCCTTCATTGAAAAAAAGCAAGAAACCCCGTCGTTTTTTGCTGTTTTTTGACACTTTTCGTACTACAATCGTCCTTTTTCTTGTTTTTTCTCGACGATTTTCCTCCCGTCTAATCGTCTAATCGACAAATCGTCTCCCATCTCGCGTCTCACGTCTCGCGTCTCACGTCCCCCCATACAGTAGAAGGGCGCAATGGCGTCGCCATCCCGCGGTTTGACATGAGATGCGGTAAGACATGGGAGGAAAATATTGAATAATGATTATTTGGCTGCGGCTTTACCGCTCCACGAGATTTTCCTGAATGAATATCAAAAAAGACACCACCATTGACACTTGCATGGCTCCATGGCGAGTGTCAATGGCTATTTTCATTGTCAGCCTGCGCAGTGAAACGGTTTTCAGGCCTTCTGTTCTTCTTCGTTCCGCAGCTTTTCCTTCACCAGCATGGCGATGGCGCGCGGCCGCGAAATGTTCATCGCGCTGGCAATCTGGCTCGCCAACGGCTTGATGTCATCCTGCTCGACGATTTCCACAATCCTGACGATCAGCTCGTCCGAAACAGTCTGCATGGGCTGCGCGGTCGTTGCAGGCTTCGCATTGCTCTTGGCCGTCATGGCCGCCAAATCGGGCTGTTCGCCTTCGCCATAAAGCAACCACTGTTCAGGCACTTCAAACTGACGGCACAAAGCAAAGGCAAGACCACGGCTCATACCGCCAATCCCTATCTCCAACTTGGAATAGTGGGACAGACTGATACCGAGTTCCTTGGCCATCGTGGACTGCGTCTTGCGCTGATACGCACGAATCGTGCGCAATCTCTTACCAATTTCAGGAAGATTGAATGGTGCTGGGTTGTTCATGATGCTCTGATTTTTTATCCTTTCTAAATCATCTTCCATGTCATCCCCTCTCATCGAAAATCATCTCTATTACGTTCATTTATGATAACATAATATGACTTTTGATGAATGCAAAGTCGAACTTATCATTTTTATGGGAAAAAAATGCACTTTTTTATTTTTTCTTCTGTCATTTTCTATTATTTCTTTCCCTAAGAAACAAATTGACAATCATCAAAAGCATGACAGACAGAAATGTTAGGAAATCATACCACTGTTTTTCATATTCTCCTCATACCCTTTTCATTCTTTCTTCCCTTGTGGATTCATGCTCAAAAGTGCAAATGAACATGATTCTGCATGACTTGGCATGACTGGATATGTCGTGTCTCTATGACTATCCGCTCCCATAAAAGTCATCCTAAAGCCAGAAATCGCTTTTCTTCGGCTTCATTGAGATCGGCTTTTTCTTTTCCTCTCCTTTGGACAACGCCTTTTGAAGCGGGCATTCAGGCGGCGCATCATGACCACGGCGGTATTCCTCTAATAATATCAGCGATTCATGCGCAAGATCGCGCCGCACTTCACGACGCTTTCCCGCGATGCGCGGGATATATTTATGGTCGTAATCCGTCGTGTTGTGCCGCATCCATGCAATGACGGCGGCACGGGCCCGTTCTTCAATTGGAATGTGCTGCGTCCGCGCCACCGTGCCGCTTCCGACAGGCGTCGTGAATTCCGTGACGACGTGGGCGAATCTGACGGCCAGTTCATGCCACCGTTCATCAAAGTCCAGAAACTCCAAAACGGCGGCTTCGAAATCCTCCTTGTACTCCTCCTGCTCCTTTTCACGCCGTTTCCGTCCCGCCTCCAATTTCTTCTGGTATTCTGGTGTTTCACGTTCGGCCTTAAGCTCTTCCGAAATAGCGGCTGCAAGACCACAAGGCACGCAAAGTCCAATGCCAAACTCCTTCCGCCCGACTTTCCGCTTCACCACCCAGTAGTCCGCCGCCGTCGCCTTGAGCCGCCGTGTCAATGCAGGATCGCCCGACGGCACAAACTCCCAACCTTCAGGCAATTGGACAAACTGTCCATCCTTCAAGTACTTCGACAAGCCAACGGCATGGACAATGGTTTCTTCCTTTTTCAGCATATCGCCCCATCGTCCTATTTTTCAAGCAATTTCCGATAAATGGCGGCGTCGCCCGCGCTGAAGCAGCAGAATATGACTTTTCTGACTGAAACCGCAGGAAAATCCTTAACCGTCTGAATGGCGATTTTCGCCGCATCTTCCAACGGATAGCCGTACACTCCCGTCGATATGCACGGAAATGCAATAGACTGGCATTGTTTATCTTCCGCACGGCGCAATGAATTCGCATAGCAGTTCGCCAAAAGCTCCGGCTCCCCATGCTTGCCGTCACGATAGACTGGTCCAGGCGTATGAATGACATAATGGCATGGCAACCGCCCCGCTCCCGTCAGATACGCCTCACCTGTCTGCCCACGATGATTGGGAAGCCCTTCCACAAGCTTCACGCATTCATCAAAAAGCTCCCTTCCCGCCGCATAATGGATGGCGCCATCGACTCCTCCACCGCCCAGCAGCCCGCAATTGGCCGCATTGACAATCGCATCCACTTCAAGTTTGGTGATATCTCCCTTCACGACTTCTATTTCCATTTTCTTCCTCCATCAAAACGCCGTGCCACCATCCACGGCGACACGGCTTTTTGATTCTTTATTCCTCAGGCATTAAGCCTTGTTCTCTTACTCGACATGGACGAAAATCTGCACGACTTTCTGCGGCGGTTCCCCGCGGTCCCATTCATCGTGACGCGCATAGACGAGTTCCACCAGCGTATCGCCACGATGGTCGGCCTCGATTTCCACTTCGGAATAGGCCGTGCGGCTGAACTTGTACCAATGGCCGCCTTCATGCTCGACATCGACATCCAGTATATGTTCATTGTATCGAGCGAACCAACGCAGACCGTCGCCGACCTGTTCCTCCAATTTGATTTTCACTTCCTGCCCGACGCGCATGGAGACTTGCAGTCTTTCCGGAGCTTCGGCCAGTTTGTAGAAAGTCTTGTGGCGCAAAGCCTTCCAATCCTTGTAATGGTCGCGTTCACGCGGCGGCGGCAACGGATGGTTCTTGTGGCCGGGGCGGTATTCGCCAACAGGCGGCGGTGTAATAAATCTCGGCGGCTGCTGCGGGCCAGGCTTCACTTGCGGTCCAGTTGGTTGCGGGGCCGGTTTCACATGCGGTCCAGGCTGCGGGCCAGGCTTCGGCGGCTGCTGCGGACTGGGCTTCGGCGGCTGCACGACCGGCGGTTGATGCGGCGGCTTGCCATGTCCGCCAGGCCCAGGCTGCGCCGTCATCGTCAACGGCATCACAATGCCACCAATTGCTGCAATCATCAGTAAATTCTTTTTGTCAAACATGATAACCTCCTTTTTGAATTGTTTTTTCAAATAGGTTTGCAAAAACCTTTTCTTAATGTATTGTTTCTAACAACTGTTTCAAGTTGTTCATTTACCAATATTCGTCTTCTTTTTAATTTTCTAAAAAAAACAAAGAGGTCGTCCATGAAACGAACCACCACACACGCAATTATTTTCGGTATGCTGCTCGGCACGGGACTGTATGCCCAACCTTCCATGCCCCTCTATGATTTCAAGGAATCCGTTCCCGAAAAACTCGTCGAACACCGCCAAGCAACCACGAAATGGATTGCTCCGGGCCGTTTCCATGTCCATCTGGAACCACAGGGCCAATGGCCAGGCATCACGCTGAATGCGCCAAACGGCAAATGGGACCTCACGCCATACGCTTATATCTCCCTCACGCTGAAGAACATCGGCGAACGCACGCAGAACGTTGGCTTCCGCGTTGACAATCCAGGAGCGGACGGACGGGTGAACTGCCTGCAGGAAACCATCGAACTGTCCCCCGGCCAACGCGGCACGCTGACGGTTCCCATCGCTCGCAAAGAAGAGGAAATGGCCGTCAAACTGTTCGGAATGCGCGGCTATCCTGTCGAAATCGGCGGCTCCATGGGCGGCTCCACGAAGACCATCGATCCGACGAATGTCATAGGCTTCCTCGTGTTCGGACTCTCGCCAGCCTTCCCCGTCGAACTTGAAATCGAATCCGTCATCGCCCATGACGAATATGCAGGCAACAAAGCCAAGCGGGTCAAGCCGGAGGATTTCTTCCCATTCATCGACACATACGGGCAGTTCATCCATCGCGAATGGCCCGGCAAGGTGAAGGACGCGGCCGATCTCGTATCACGCATCGCATTGGAAGAAAAGGATTTGGCTGCAAATCCAGGCCCTGCCGGATGGGACAGATGGGGCGGCTGGGCGGACGGCCCGTCCTTCGAGGCCACCGGCTTCTTCCGCACGATGAAATACAACGGCAAATGGTGGCTCGTCGATCCCGACGGAAAACTTTTCATCAGCACCGGGCCGGACTGCGTCGGCCTCGAAGGCTCCACGCCGATTGAAGACCGCGAGACGTGGTTCAAAGATTTTGTTGGCAACGATCCGGAATTCAAAGACTGTCTTGGAAAGGATTGGCACGTCGTCAACGGCTACTATGAAGGCCGCCAGCCAAAGAACTTTAATTTCCTGAAAGCCAACTTGAAACGCAAATTCGGACCGGACTGGTACAGGCTCAGCTCCGAAATGTCCCACCGCCGCCTCCGCAGCTGGGGCATGAACACCATCGCCAACTGGTCGGACCAAAACATTTTCCTCATGCGCAAGACGCCCTATTTCGTCAATCTCGGAACATACGGCAAGAATCTTGAAGGTAGCACGGGCTACTGGGGCAAGTTTAAAGACGTGTTCGACCCGTCATTCGCCGCCTCAATCAAAGACAACGTTGAAAAGCAGCGCGGCAAATCCGCCGGTGACCCATGGTGCATCGGCTATTTTGTCGATAATGAAATCGCATGGGGCGACGATGTCTCGTTGTCCATCGCGTCGTTGCAGTCGCCGAAGGAGCAGGCCGCCAAGATTGAATTCATCAAGGATTTGAAAGCCAAATACGGTGAAATCAGCAAGTTGAACGCCGTCTGGGGCACCAATCATGCGTCATGGGACGCCCTGCTCGAATCCCGCGAAGCTCCGGACAAAGCCAAGGCGGGCGACGACCTCCGCGCCTTCTACACAAAATTCGCCGACACGTATTTCCGCACCATCCGCGACGCCCTCAAAGCCGTTGCGCCGCATCAGCTCTACGCGGGCTGCCGTTTCGCATGGGTCAACAATCTCGCCGCCGAAGCCGCCGGAAAGTACTGTGACATCGTCAGCTACAACCTCTACCGCGGCGACGTCGCGGATTTCAAGTATCCGGGTAGCAAAGATATTCCGCTCATCATCGGCGAATTCCATTTCGGAGCTCTCGACCGCGGAATGTTCCACACGGGCCTCGTCTCCACCGCCAACCAGCAGGCTCGCGCAGACCTCTACAAGTCCTACGTGGAAGGCGTGTTGCGTCATCCGCAATTCGTCGGATGCCATTGGTTCAAATATCGTGACGAACCGACCACGGGCCGCGGTCTGGATGGCGAAAACTACCAGATCGGCTTCGCCGACATCGTCGATACGCCCTACCCCGAAATCATCAACGCATCCCGCGCCGTCGGTTACGATATGTACAAGTACCGCATGGAGAAATAATTAACGTTCTTATCATTTATAGCATAGTAAACAGACAAGGAATACCATGGAAAAAATCACCTACGCCATGATTGGGTTCGGTGGCATCGCGGAAAACCGCATCGCCAAAGAAGGCTTCGGCTGCGACAAGACACGTTTTGACGGACATCCCCTCGCTGAACTCGTCGGCGCCACGGATATGAACCAAGCCCGCAAAAAAGCCGCCAAAGCATTGGGCCTCAAGTGGTACAAGACCGTTGACGACATTTTGTCGGACAAGAAAATCAACGCCGTCTATATCGCCACGAACAACGCCAGCCACGCCGCCATCGCCATCAAAGCCCTGAAGGCGGGAAAGCACGTCATGGTCGAAAAGCCTATGGCGACCACTCCCGAAGACGCCAAGGCCATGATCAAGCTTGCCGCCGCGAAAGGCCTCAGTCTCACGGTCGATCACATGATGGTCTATAACGCCTACAACCAAATGGCACGCAAATACATAGAAGACGGGAAGATCGGTCTTGTCAACGACTCCTGCTTCCACATGGAATTCCTTTACGGCTCCACGCCCGAAGAGGCCGCCACATGGCGTTGCAGCAAGGTCAAGGAGCTCGGCGGCCCCATCGGCGACGTCGCCAGCCACTGTCTCTACATGGCGGAATTCATGTTCGGCAGCAATGTCTATAAAGTCCAAGCCGTCTATCTGCCCAAGACGTTGGCCATCAAGGCCGAAGACGGCGCCTACATCCATTTCGAGCTGGAAAACGGACAGAAGGGCTCCATCAAAGTCGCCTTCTCCGAACCGCGCGGCGGACTTGTCGGCACGCTGTCCAATCTCGGCTATGAAATCTATGGTGAAGAAGGCGTATTGCGTTGCTATGGCGGACTTTTCCAATTATCTGGAACGCCAGATGAGCCCTACGGCATCCGCCTTGAAGCGGACCTCGGCCGCAAAGGCGTGAAGGCGCTGCGCCCCAGACAAACGGAGAACATCTACCAGCAAATCATCGCCAAACACGCGAAATCCATCATCGACGGCACACCGATCAATGCGGAGGATGGCCTCCGCAACCTCCGTGCCTGCATGATGATGCACAAATCAGCCCTAAACGGCGGCAAGCCCTTCGTGGTGCGATAGCATGGAGATGCGCGAGCTCCGCCCCGCGCTATAAAACCACCACATCCCGCGGGCCAGTGAAAACCTGTCCTGCGGGTATGTTTTTTTCTGTCTTGATGACGGTGCGCTCCGGCTCCACCATCACATCCGTTTTTCCAAAACGTGTGTGAAGCCCAAGCACTTGCGGACATTTCTCACGCTCGAAATCGTTGAATCCGCCGCCGACAATGACCCGCCCATCGGGCAGTTCATACCAGAAACGGCACAGTTCCATCTCGATGAATCGACCATTGTTGCTGCCGTTGGGCTGCCATGCCGTGAAACCGATGTCGTTGGCGGAATAACGTTCCGCCGTCAAATGGACGTCCGGCGTCAGGACAAACCGCCTGAACACGGCCGCCGCCATCCATGCCTTCTTCCATTCCCCCTGCTCCAAATACATTTTCATGCAGGTCAATTCGTTGTTGCCTACATAATAGATTCCAGGCGTCACCTCCGAACAGAACAGCCATTTGAAGGCGTTTTCCTCCAACCACTTGAGGTAGTTCGCCATACGCGGTTCAAGAGCCGATGAAACGCCTGCCGCCACGCAGTCGAGGCACGTATCCGTGAAGCGGAATTCGTTGCAGACATGGGCATCATCGCCATACGACCTTGAAATGAAGCCGTCCGGCGTGGAAACACGGTCCAATACTGCGTCAAAATCATGCTTGTACTGGCGGCATTCATCGTCAAATTCTTGATAATCAGGATGTTCCAACAATTTCAGTACATCGCGGAGGCGTTGAAGACCGCCGAGCAGCCAGCAATCCGTGAACACAACCTGTCCATAATCGCCATCGGATGCACAAGCTTCGGGCATGACGCCGTAATTCAGAATCCCTTCCGTCCGCGTGGCGCGAATTTCGCCGATAATCCAACGGCCAGCCCGCAGCATCTTATCCAGATATTCATCCACAAAATCTTTATCTCCAGAATATTCCAGATAATCACAAGCCAGAATCAAGGCGGCTCCCGTCGTATTGGCCCATTTCGGGCCGCTCGTGCCGATGGCTCCTTTTGTTGTCGTAAACTTGCCAACTGGCGGGCAACCGCCATCCTGTAACGAGAAGATGAAATCAATGGCCTTGCGGACTTGCGGGAAATAGCCGAGCCGCAGCATGGGGCGCAAGGCGCACATCGCCTCCCACACCCAGACGTAGAAACGTTCGGAACTGCCGCCCTGGCATGGACGGAGGCGGTCACCGTCAGCCATGAGCAATTGCAGATTGTTCAACACCACAGCGTTAAGTGCCTCTGTGTCGCGGCTGTATGGAAGCGTTACATTGATATTGCCTTCCAACGACTTCCATTCCTGAAGCGCGTCTTGAAATGCATCGTCAAATGGCTTGTCGCAGCCGTCGTTTAGCGGTTCCGCCATGAACGATAAATCGAACGATTGCTCCTCCCCTTGCTTCAATTCACGCTGAATATGCAGCAGATGATTCATTTTGAATAATTTGCAGCGTTCCTGCACACGATATGGCTTCTCCCATGTGAACAATGCGTTGGCATCCTTTCCCGTAAAGTCCACATCCTTCACCCATGTCGTGTCAAAACCATTCGCGGATACGCAACCCGCCACGCCATCCTGTGTGTAGAACACGCCTTGATGATACTCAAAATCTTCGTCATTCTGCCAGTTGGAGGCGTCCCATTCATACGAATAATAATGGTATGAAAACACTTTCGACTCCAACGGACGACTTGGATGTAGCCACAAATGCGCGACTTGCGACTTCGGATCGTCGTTACGGACACTCATTTTAATGCGTAGATTGCCGCCTTTGTCAACAAAATAAAGAGCAGTATAGATAAGATTCCACGCGCTGAATTCAATTTCGATGATCGGCGCCCCGCCGAACGGCCTCCGCAATATCGTCTGGCGGAAATCAGGCACGAATGCGGGATCGCCAAATGCCCAGCTGAACAACATCGTCCTCTGAAGCATCCGTATCAGTGAATCGCCTGTAATAGAGGTATTTAGACCAGGCGTATCCAGTACGTACGCATTCATCGCGCAATCGCAGAAAACCAGCTTGTGCGACTCCGGCCAATTCAGCGGCACATGAACGGACAGCGGCATCTTCGCCTCGCGGTTCACTTCCCGCGCAATGTCCGCCCATGACCATGATTTCATCATTTCGTATGTCGATCTATTGTCCATAATTTGCAATTCTCTATTCTGTACTACTATCGTTCATTTTCTTGTTTTTTCGCAAAAAAATTTTCCTGCCGTCTAATCGTCTAATCGTCTAATCGTCTCCCATCTCACGTCTCACGTCTCACGTCTCACGTCTCACGTCTCACGTCCTCCCCCCAGTAGAAAGGCGCAATGGCACCGCCATCGCGCGGTTTGACATGAGAAGATAAGATTGCATGATGATTATTTGGTTGCAGCCGCGGCCGCAACAAAGCCATTTGAGCAATTTTGAAATTGCCTCAATCTACTAATTATTCTTTCAGCTTTTCGTTTTGTATCTTATGCGACGGCCCTGCCGGAAACCATCCTTTTTTCACACGTTCCCGCTGCTTGAACACTTCATGGATGCTCCAAAAACTCGAAAAACCGATGACGCCAAGCGTTGCAGACGTCACTACATTCTCAATGAACAATGACAGCCCGACTGATACGATACCAGCCGCCAGAAACGCCCATCCTATCTTAACGCCAAAATAATACTCTCCTTTGATGACCAGCGGATGAAACAATCCGATGCACAAAAAGCAAATCAGCCCGATGACAATACCCTGCCAGTACATGAAAGCTCCTTTTTCATTTTCCAAAAACAACATTTCACTATAGCCGTTAAAGTGACTTTTCACAACTCCACACTATATTCATAATAATGTTTTTTCTTTTAAACCATCAAAAGGAACACTATCATGACAGACGCCAAACTCTCCTACAACTTCCCATGGACCGCCTACCCGCAAAGCCTCTATCCGAGAATCGCCCGTGAATATCTCGACTACGGCATCGACCGCTTCGTCTTCAGCGAGTCATGGATTACCGAAGGGCTTAAGCATCCTGAATTCATCGACTTTCTCCGTGATTTCAAGAAGAAGATGGGTATCCACATCGTTTCCATCCATGCTCCGGCCGGCCGTGAATTCGATCTGAACATCCCCGAAAAGGAACGCCGCCCTGCCATGATCCAAGACCACATCAAGGCAATGGAAATCGCCGCTGAATTCGGCAGCCAGACCTACACGATCCACGTCGGCGCATGGCATCACTGCATCAAACATGTGGATATGAACCTGTTACGACCGCTCGCCATCGAAACACTCGAACAACTCGTCCCCGTGGCTGAAAAAATCGGCATTATCGTCGCCGTCGAGAACAGTTTCGAGCCGCCGAACTCCATGAAGGAAGTCGTCGGCCTCGTCGAACCTTTCGCAAGTAGCTCCGCCATTGGCATTTGCTACGATACCGGCCATGCGCATTTCATGGCTCCCTATCCGTGGAAGAAAATGGAAATGTACCCGAAATCACAGCATGACATGTGGTGGGAACACGGCATCATCGAAGAGGCGAACGCTCTCGAACTCGCCCAGCCATATGTCGTCACGACTCATATCCATGACAACACAGGCTACGCCGACCTCCATTCCATGCCCTTCGACGGCACGTTGGACTGGTTTACGCTGATGCCGAAACTCCGTTCCTGCCCACGCATGCTTGAATACCAGACGGAAATCGAATTCAGCGACGGCATCAACTGGGCCGGCCAGTTATTGGCTCCCGTCGGCGGCTATTCCATCAAACGGCAGGTTGAAACCTTCCGCAAGCTCGGCTTCAATTGACGCATTTTCGCACCTCTCCCGCACATTCTCAAACGGCGCGGGAGAGATGCACACCATTGCAGTAATCCTGCATCACCAGAGACACAATCTGAAAATATAAAAATCATGAGCAAGGCATCGATGACGGCATCATCCACGTCAACAAAAAACACCCAAGCAGATTTGCAGAAGGTGAAAGTCGGACTGTTTCTCGACAAAGGCTGCTTTGGCAATGGCCCCTTACGATGGGCCAGACTGCTGGCAAATTCCCCGCAACTTGAATTGACGTTGCTGGACGGAAAGGATATACGTTATGGCAAACTTGATGAGTTACAACTACTTGTATGTCCAGGCGGCGGTGGAAGCAGACAAATCGACTCCATGGGGCCTGTCGGCTTTGATCGCGTCAGAAAATTCGTCGATGACGGCGGTTGCTATCTCGGCATCTGCGCTGGAAGCTATAACGCCATGAATCGGCCTGGAAGATTCAAGTTCCTGCCGTATGACTACATCGACAACGCGAATGGAAGGCAGGGAGACCTGTTAGTCGAAATCACGAATGAAGGCGCCAAGTTGCTGAATATCAAGGCTGGACGTTATATCGTCGATTACGACGGCGGCAATGTCATGCGTCCGACGGCACCGACCGGCAAAGGCGACAGCCAAATTCTAGTCGTTTTCAAAAGTTGTGTCAGCGAACACGGCAGGGGCCCCTACAATTTCATGGACACGCCGGCCGTCGTTTTCGGCCAATACGGCAAAGGAAAGGTTGTGGCTAGTAGTTTCCATCCAGAATTATATGAATCAACCTACAATATTGCAATGGGTTACATTCATGCCTTGACAGGCATCAAGCCTGTTCTTGAATTTCCGAAAAAAAACATCCATCCTTTACGCGTGGGATTCCTGTCGCTGGCTTGCGTAGGTACGCGTTCCACCCATGAATTTCTGGAATTGGACAAGGAACCAGCACTCGACGTGGATGTCTTCTCCATCCACGAAATCAACGACGGCCGTCTGCGCCATTATGACGTGGTGGTAATGCCCGACGGCGATGAATCATCATACAACGACTTGATGGCCAGGGACTTCAACAAGAAGCAGTTCCAATATTTCTTTGAACAAGGCGGTCGCATTGTCGCCTCTGGCAACGGCGGCAAATACCTGCCGCAGCAAGACAACATACAAGTGCTGCCTGCTGGAGAGTCTTTCATAGACTCCTGCATTTCCCTTATCGAATAGCTTGGGATGCCGCAACCAGTGTCTGCTGATTAATTCATATCATTTTTCCTCCGGCCATTCCTCGCCTGTCAATGTGCGGAAACGCTCTTGGAGAATGTAGCCGCGATTCTTGCTGCGTTCCGTCGCAACACGGCGCAAGTCACGGACTTCTGATTCCAAACGATTGATTTGTATCAACTGCTGCTGCTGAGCTTCGTCAAACGCCGCCTCCAACAATTTTCGCAATTGGAGACGCGCCGCCTTCAGTTGTTTTTCACGTTCCGCCTTTGCATCCGCGCCCTCCTCTGCCGGCGCCTTTGCCAACTGCTGCACCGTCTTGCTCAACCGCCGCACCTGGCACTGTTGACGCTCCTCCTTCACCTTTCGTTCATACATCACGTTGTCTTCACCACGCAGCTTGTCAATCTCCTGAAAATGATCGGCAAGCTGGCCAAGATAGGCATCCATGGCCTCAGGATACGCCACACGCCGTTTTTCGATTTCCTCCAGCAAGTCCGGCGCGTTCGTCCTGTAATATGCCATCATTGCCTCCGCATCGACATTCGGCCGGACACGCTTCACAGTCACCTGTAACTCCTCATAGTCGCCGAAAGCAACCGCCGCCATCAGGACAACGACTCCAACCAACCATCTTGCTTTCATGCTCCCGTTCCTCACACATTCACAGGTCATTTGAATTTAACGACTTTTGGTGATGCAGGCAACGACTTGTCTTCTTTGCGCGCCTCATCCAATTCCGCCACGGCATCTTCGTCAATCCACCAGTAGGCGCTGTAGCCACTGCCGCTGTCATACTTGCCCAAAACCGTCTTGGGCATTCCGAACTTGTTCCAATACAACAATCTTATATAATTGATGTTCCACAGAAGCACATACGGATATTCGTCATAGATGAGCTTGTCAATCTGTCGGCAGATTTCATTTCGCTCGGCCACGCTGAAAATCGACTTCTGCTTTTCAATCAACGCATCAACGGCGGCGTTGCGGAAGCCTGTCAAATTGCTGCCGCCTTCGCGGTCGGCCTCCTTGGACGACCACATGGACTCTGGATTCTTGAAAAGCCCCGCGCCCCAAGCGGCCCATGTCATGTCAAAATTGTACGCGTCCATGTCTTTAGCCCAGGCGGACCAATCCTTCGTCTCAATCGTCATCTTGATTCCGACGTCTTTCAAGGCGGAACCGAACATCGTCACGTATTTGTCCGAACTGCCGCCACGGTTCAGGAACACAAAGCTGAACTCCTTGCCATCTTTTTCCAATATGCCCGTCTTCGGATTCGTCTTCCAACCCGCTTCAGCCAGCAGTTTCCGTGCCGCAGCAGGATCGAATTTCACGAGTTCGTTCTTGCAGGGATGTTCGTCATCGTACAAATCCTCCCAGAAGGAACGGTGCATGAAATACTGGCTGTACATCATCGTCGTATTCATGGTCTCGCGGTCAACCAAATGCGCAAGTGCCTTGCGTACACGAACATCGTCAAACGGCGGACGCCTCATGTTCATCGCAAAGCCTTGGAAGCCAACAGGACTGTAATTGTAAATGGATTGTTTTACAATCCAGTTCTTGCGGACGGCTGGAACGCGCTCCTCCAACTTGTGCCACTGGCTCGCCGTATAGACGTGGAACACGTCGATCTCACCCTTTAGAAACGCCTCAAACGCATTTTCCTGTTCCTCAAAGAAAAGGCATTTGATTTCATCAAAATTGTTTATGTTCTGCTGGTTCTTCCAGCCATTGCGCCACCAGTCGCGACGACGCTCCAACACAAGATAAAAGCCCTCTTTCAATTCCTTGATTTTATAAGGTCCTGACACAACGGGAAAATCAAAGTTGATCTTATTAAAATCCTGCCCTTCCCAAATATGCTTCGGCAGAATCTCCATGCCACCGGCCGCCCCAAGATTTTGCCAATGGACTTCCTTCGCACGGAAGCGGACGGCTTTTCCGCCATCGACGATTTCAGGAACTTCCAATCGCTCCAACGACACTTTGTGCGGCCCAGTCATGTTCTTTGGATCGACAATGGTCTTATACGTCCACACGACATCCTCTGCCGTTACCGGCTTGCCGTCACTCCAGCGGGCGGCGGGATCCAGCCAGAAAGTAAATTCCAATTTGTCGTCGGATATCGTCCATCTTTCGGCGAGAGCACGATCGTATTCCAACGTAGAAGAATCCATTTCAATCAGGCTCTCGAACATGGCCCCGAAGACCCGTGCACTCATCACATTGTTGTCCAGCAAGTAGTTGAGGCTTTTGGGAGACGCTCCAAGATATTCCTTCAAAAGGCCGCCTGACTCAGCCAGAGGACTGGCAACAGGATCAGGCATACCGATACGGCTCGCCTTTGGAAAACTCTCTTCCGCCCAAAGTCCAATCGCCAGAAGCAAAACAACAATGATGGTGTATTTTTTCATGTTCAGATTTTCCTGAAAAATAAATAAATTCAGCTTTTAGCTTTTGGCTTTTTGCCTTTGCTTTTAGCTTTTGGCCTCTGCTTTTAGCTTTTGGCTTTTGGCTTTTGGCTTTTGGCTTTTGGCTTTTGGCTTTTGGCTTTTGGCTTCCTGCCTTTGCTTTTAGCTTTTGGCTTTAAGCTTTCAGCTTTTATAATCCAAGTGCCGTTGGCGCAATATAATACAACTGCCCCGGCTTCAAATGGACAGCGGCAGCTTTCATCAACGGATTTTCAGAGGAACGCATTTCCAAGATGCTATCCCAGAAACGGTTACGCACACCATAACGCGCAATGGTCGGTTTTTCGACATTTCCAAGGGCGCGAGCTTTCTTCAACGCATCCTCCATGCCGCCCAACTCGTCAATCAGACCAAGCTCCATGGCACGTGCACCGCTCACAACACGACCATCCGCAAATTCCGCCTTGCGGACTGCCTGCTCATCAGCGTATGCAGGACGCCCCGCCGCCACGATCTTCGCAAACTCGCCAAACGATTCATCAATGTGCTTCTGAAGATATTCGCGTTCGCTCTCGCTCAAATCGCGCATCGGCGACAGCATATCCTTCATGGCGCCAGATTTGATGACCACCGGCTTGATGCCAACTTTCTCTGCCAGCCCTTGGATGTTGTATGACGACATAATCACGCCGACGCTTCCCGTCATTGTCATGCGGTTCGCCACAATCCAATCGCCGCCGGCCGCAAGATAATAGCCGCCGCTGGCACCAAGACTGTGCATGCACGTCACGATTTTCTTGCCAGATGCGCGGCAATCCTGCATCGCCTGATGGATTTCATCCGTCGCAACAATCTCTCCTCCAGGCGAATCCATGTCCAGGACAATCGCCACTACATCCTTGTTCTTCTTCAACTCCTTCAATATCTTGCACAAATCGCCGGAAGAAACGACTCCAGTCGTACCACGCCCGCGCAAAATCACGCCCTTCACGTCTATAATGGCGATTTCACGCTTGCCTTCGCCTTTGACAAGAACGCGGCGGGTCAAATCGCCTTTCGCGACAATTTCAGTCCCGCCTAATGAGTTCGAAACATCGCCAATCTGGTCGTCAACAAAGGAACTGAACATCGCGCCAATCGCCCCCAACGCCAGAAGCCCCAATATCGGCAACACGACGAAGATGATGATCAATGCTACTACAAGTCCCCAAATCCATCCATGCGAACGCTTTCCAGCATACGGACAGACGACTGGCGCAGAGGAGCGATGCGGCGGTACATGCGGAGGCTGCTGTTGTGGCGGCATCTGGTAGTAGCCCCCCATCGGCGGTGGCTGCATGCCTGCATACGGCTGTGCCATTTGGTAATACGCTCCAGGCGGTGGCATCTGCGCGGCCTGCGGCGGCATCTGAACTTGCGGCGGAACTTGAGGCTGTGGCGCGGCCTGCGGCGGAACTTGAGGACGCGGCGGCACTTGCGGTGGTGCTGCCGGCGGAACTTGCGCTCCAGTCGCGGCTGTCGGAGTCTTCGCCTGCGCTGTTTCCTGCGGTTGTTGCGTCCCCGAAGTCTGTTCGTTTTGTTCGCTCATTCTTGCTTCCTCCGATAAATCCTATATACAAATTATTTATATCATTATCATCCACACAGCATTTCATTCCTTTGGCTGCGTGGCAGTCATATCCTTCAGATTGTAGTCTTTGCCCTGTTGGGCGACGCGCGCATGTTCGACTTTCAGATATCCGGACTTGCGGCTCAGTTGCGGATATCCGCCATCCGCTACATAATATACTTGTTGACGTAATTTTACAACCTCTCCAACCATGCTGAACACAGAATAGGAGTACAAATGCGGCCCCACTTGGATGAGAATGTGAATCGCACTCGTCCCGTCAACATCCATCTGCGGCACGGATGAGCCCATGAACGGGCCAAGGCGGAAGACGCCATAGACCAGTTCGTCATCCTCAACGCGAAGACACCAGATGCTTCCAACGGAATCCGTAAACTGCATCAGCTTCACGTTCACATTCCGAATCTGATCAGTCTCCTTCTTCATCGGCAGTCCGATAATCCTCTCCTTCATGATGTTACCCTCTCTCACCTCCACAAGAATCGGCTCGGAAGCACAAACATGCGGAAGGCGGTGGTGGTCGATGTGCGCCTCAATTTTATACACATCAGGCCGCTGCATATCGAACAATGTATTGATATCCACCACTAGTTGGCGGTTCACGCCAGGCGCGAGAATGATATCCGACATGGGATTCGCGGATAAATCCAAGCATTTGACCATCTGGCCGGACTGGCGGCGGATGACAAACGTCAACTTTCCACGCTCCGTCGCTTCTTCACCGCCGAACACCAATGTGTTACCGCTGTAGTTTCGCACAGTGAGCCGCAACCGCACGCGCTCAAAGCGAAGATAGCAGTCCTGCTCGCTCTCCAACTTCATGCCGAGCTGCGCATGAACGCATGCACCAACCAGCAGGGCGGCAACCATAAACGCCGTTTTTTGCAAATGAACCATCTATCGTCTCCTTTGATGCCTGTCTCTCTGTTATACAACTGCCGAAAGCCTATCCCTTTAGGCCTAATTTTCCAAGTACCGCTGTCGCAACCTCCCTAACCTCCGTCCAGCCGCTGCATTCGACACCGTTTTTCGGGCATTGTTTCCGAAAGCACGGACTCTGCGGGCAGCCGCTGCGGATGATCGTATGGAGCCCAGGACCGTAAGGTCCTGTCAATACGGGATCTGTCGCACCGAACAACGCCACGCATGGCTTTCGCAAAGCCGCCGCGATGTGCATCGGCCCGCTGTCGTTCGTCAACAGCGCATCGCTTCGCGCCAATAGTCCGACAAGCCCCATCATCTTGCTTTTTCCCACAAGATTCAACGGCTTCGCTATCTTGCAGCCAGCTGCAACTTGTTCGCACAGAGGACGTTCGTCTGGCGCCCCCAGCAACCATATCCGCACGTCTGCGCATTTTTCAACCACCGTGTCCAACACGTCGGAGAAGAAATGCGGCGGCCAATTCTTGCTTGCCCAGCGGGACGAACAGCCGACGGCTAACAGCGGGCCTCCGCCCGCGCATTCCGACAACATTCCATCCGCTTCCTCCAACCAGCGGTCGCCGACGTTCAACGCCGGAATCTCCAGATTTCCGCAACCTGGAAACGCCTGTCTCACCAAATCGCCGTTCTTCTCGACGGCGTGGCGATGCTTCTCCACAGGCGCGTATTTCTCCGTGTAGAACCACGGCGAGCCTTCGCGCCCAGTCGAAAAGCCAATCCGCCGCGGCGCACGAGCCGCCCACGACATCAGACCGCTGCGCAGCAACCCCTGAAAGTCGATGGACACGTCATAGCGCTCTTTTCGCAAATCCGCCAGAAACGATTTCACGGCATCCAGATGCCAAATCCGCGCACGCGGGAATTTGACGATTCTGTCAACGCCTGGATACATCTCCAAAATGCCTGACAAAGTGTCGTTTACGACCCATGTCAGCGATTCCAGCTCCCCTCCCAGATGGCGGCGCAACATATCAACGGCTGGAAACGCATGCACCACGTCTCCGAGACTGCTTGGCTTTATCACCAGTAATCGCACGGCCGCACCCTCTTTTTCCGTAAGCCGTTATCGGCCAACAGCCAAGCGATCGGCTAGGCGTTTCGGCAACTCCGCATCTAAGATTTTCTGCTGTGTCGTTTCAATATCATATTCCACGCGGTAAAGCGTCACCTTCCCGTCGTCGGTCGAATAAACGGCAAAAGCCGCCTTGTTGTTTCCGTCGCGAGGCTGGCCGACACTTCCCACGTTGATTAGATATTTGCGGTTCTTTTCGATGGTAATGGATTCATAGAATCCCCCTGCCGTCATGGCTTCAGTCTTTTCAAACGCCAGCGGCACATGGGTATGGCCGACAAAGCAGACAGGAAATTTTTGATACTGGAAAGATGACTCCGCACTGAAACGGTCGAAAATGTATCCCCAATTTTGCGGCATGTCCAACGTCCCATGGACAATCTCGAAACGTGCGTCGGAATTACCAAGATTACGTTGGTATGGAAGATTATGCAGCCATTCCAAGTCATCTGGTCCCAACTGTTTACGGGTCCATTCCACAGCGGCGGCGGCAAGCGGGTTGAAACCGATTGTCTCCTGCCCGTTCGAAACGTATTCGTCATGGTTGCCCTTCACGACTCCGATCAAATCGTCGCCAAGCCCACGCAAAATGTCGAGACACTCCTTGGGATTCGCATTGTAACCAACGACATCGCCGATACAGGCGTATTTGTCAACGCCCAGCTCACGCGTCGCCGCCAAAACCGTTTCCAATGCTTCAAGATTCCCGTGAATGTCACCTAAAATCGCGTATTTCATAATGGATGCCGCTTTTTGTTAATTGCCTATGTTGATTTTCTTTTTATCTTAAATTACATCCGAGCCTCAATTGTTCAAACTGTGGATCGGAGCGGGAATGTGTCCGCCGTACTGGATGAAGCGGGCCGATTTGCCAATGTTCGGCACGGACATGACCGTCCCGCCGCCGAACAGCCCGCCGAACTCCACACGGTCGCCAGCCTTCTTGCCTGGCACGGGAATGAAACGCACGGCCGTCGTCTTCTTGTTGATCATGCCGATCGCCATTTCATCCGCAATCATCGCACTCAACGTCTCCGCTGGCGTATCTCCCGGTACCGCAATCATATCCAGACCGACGGAACACACGCAGGTCATCGCTTCAAGCTTCTCGATGCTCAACTCGCCGCGCTCAGCCGCGCCCGCCAAAGCGGAATCCTCCAGCACGGGAATGAACGCGCCGCTCAAACCGCCGACGGACTGCGATGCAAATGCGCCGCCTTTCTTCACCGCGTCGTTCAACATCGCGATGCAGGCGGTCGAACCTGGAGCTCCAATTGCATCCAGTCCAAGCATATACAGAATCTCGCCGATACTGTCGCCGACTTTCGGCGTCGGCGCCAACGACAAATCGACAATGCCGAATCCAATGCCCAGACGCTTCGCCACCTCCCGTCCAATCAACTCGCCGCAACGCGTCACGCGGCAGCTCGTCTGCTTGATTTCCTCCGCCAAATCGTCCAGTCCAAGATTCTCCGCGCCGTCGCGTTCGATGCGGCGTTCCAACGCCCTGCGCACGACGCCTGGCCCGCTGACGCCGACGTTGATGACGACTTCCGGCTCGCCATGCCCATGGTACGCCCCCGCCATGAACGGATTGTCCTCCGGCTGGTTCGTAAAAACGACAAGTTTCGCGCAGGCGAAGCCATCCTGTTCGCGGCTTCCTTCCGCCAACTGCTTGATGATGCCGCCCAGCTTGCCGACCGCCGTCATGTTGATGCCCGCACGGCTGGAGCCGACGTTGATGGACGCGCAGACCTTCCCCGTCGAAAGCAATGCCTGCGGAAGCGTCTCCATCAGAACATCATCTGACGTACTCGCCCCTTTTTGCACTTGCGCACTGTAGCCACCGATGAAATCCACGCCGACGGAACGCGCCGCCTGGTCCATCGCCTTCGCCAACGCGACGAAGCCCTCCGCGTCATGTCCCGCCGCCACATCCGCCGCAGGGCTGACCGCCAGCCGCTTGTTCACAATCGGAACGCCATATTTCGTCACAACCTGGTCGCAGACTTCCACCAAGTCGCCCGCGTACTTTTCTATCTTGTTCACAACACGGCGGCACATCACCTCGACGTCCTGATGGCGGCAGTCGAGCAGATTGATTCCCATCGTAATGGTACGGACGTCCAGATTGTCCTTCTGGATCATTCCCACCGTGCTGATAATCTGATCGGAACGCATCATGTCAAAAACTCCCAAAACACAAACAAAACAACTACAACGTCTTTTTCAAGACGTCGAGCATGGTCAACGGCGCATCTGCGTAAATGCGGAAGACGCCCATTCCGAGCAAGTTCCGCATCTTTTCAGCATCGCCGACATTCCACGCGCCAGGCAGAACGCCCGCCTCGCGGATTTTCGCGCATTTCTCCGTCGTCACATACTGGTGGTGCATCACCAGCTCCTGGAATCCGTTGGCGCGACATACATCTATATAGTCCTCAACTGGCACGTCTTTCTTGCCGACATCGTAGAAAACGTATGTTTCAGGCAAAAATTTACGGATGTCCAGCAGCCGCTGCAACGTCCCTTCGTTGAATCCCGTCCATTCCTCCGCGTGCCACTGCTTGATGACTCGCGCCACATCCTCCGCGATGCCGTCATCTTTCAATTGAATTGAAAAACGGGCCTGCTTCGTCCACAGAATCAACTGTAAAGCCTCCGCAAGAGTCGGAATCAACGTCCGCGGACAACTTTCCACATCCAAGCCATGCGCCGTGCGATAGGAATGGCTGAAATCCAATTCGCGCAGTTCGGCAAGCGTCGAATCCGCAATCACGAGATAGGCGACCGCCGTGCGGCCCGTCGTCGCGTCATGGCAAAGCACGGGAACTCCGTCCTTCGTCAAATGGACGTCCGTTTCCACCCAATCCGCACCGCAGACCGCTCCCGCCGCAAAGCCTGGAAGCGTGTTTTCAGGATAATGGACCGGTTCGCCGCGATGGGCCGTCACGCCATTATGCTTGAATGTCGTCATATCGCATCTCCTATGGCTGGAACGGTTCGAGATTCCAAATCTCCTCCGCGTAGTTCGATATCGTCCTGTCGCTGGAGAATTTGCCCGAACGGGCGATGTTGATCAGTGAACGCCGCAGCCATTCCTTTCTATCGCGATAGGTTTCATCAACCTTCGCCTGAATATCGATGTAAGACCGCAAGTCCTTCAGCACCATATAGAAATCACGTTTCATCAACGAGTCGAGCAAGTCGTTGTACTCGCCTGGATTGCCCATGCTGAAGACGTTCATGCGGATGTTGTCGATGGCGCGGCGGATTTCCATGTCCGATTCGTAGATTTCCTTCGGATTGTATGTGCTGCGATTGGCTTCGACTTCCTCCGCACGCATTCCGAAGATGAAGATGTTGTCCGGCCCGACTTCGTCATGGATTTCCACGTTGGCGCCGTCCATTGTGCCGACTGTCAGTGCGCCGTTGAGCATCAGTTTCATGTTGCCCGTGCCCGAAGCCTCCGTGCCAGCCAGCGATATCTGCTCGCTGACTTCCGCCGCTGGCATGATCCGCTCCGCCAACGACACGCGGTAGTCGGGCAGGAACACGACTTTCAGCTTGCCGCGCAATTTCGCGTTGTCGTTCACCGCCTCCGAAATATGGTTGATGAGGCTGATGATCTTCTTCGCGATTGCGTAGCCGGGAGCCGCCTTGCCCGCGAAGATGAACGTGCGCGGCACCATGTCGTAGTCGGGATTGTCAATTAGGCGGTTGTAGAGAATAATAATGTATAGGGCAAGCATCAACTGCCGTTTGTATTCATGGATGCGCTTCACCTGCACGTCAAACAGTGAATCGATGTTCACGGGCACGCCGAGAGCCTCGCGGATGACTTTTGCAAGTTTCTTCTTGTTCTCCCGCTTGATGTCGTCAAGTTTCCTCAAGAAGTCATCGTCATCGACGAACTGTTCCAAGTTGCGCAGTTCTGCTAGGTTGCAAATCCAGCCAGAGCCAATCTTTTCCGTAATCAAGGCGGACAGTTCGGGATTCGCGCCAAGCAGCCAGCGGCGCTGCGTGATGCCATTCGTCATGTTTGTGAACTTGTCCGGGGCCATTTCCGCGAAATCCTTGAACAGACGAGTCTTGAGAATGTCCGAATGGATTTTTGCGACGCCGTTCACCTTCGAGGCTCCGATGACCGCCAAATGCGCCATTCGCAACTGTTTGCCACGGTCTTCGTCGAATATGCTCATCCGCTTGATACGCTCCGTGTCTCCAGGATACATCGAACGGACAAGCCCCAGGAAGCGGAAATTGATTTCCGAAATGATCTGGACATGGCGCGGCAACAGCCGTTGCATTAATGGAAGTCCCCATGTTTCAAGAGCTTCCGGCAGAATCGTGTGGTTCGTGTAGCCAACGCAGGCCGTCGTAATCTTCCACGCTTTGTCCCAATCCATTTCGTTTTCATCCACGAGAATGCGCATGAGTTCGGGGATCACCAGCGTCGGATGCGTGTCATTCAACTGCATGAAAACCTTTTCCGGCAACGAATCCAACGAATTTTCGCGGAAGATATGACGGCGCAGAATGTCCTGCAATGTGCAGGAGACGAAGAAATACTGCTGGCGAAGACGCAACTCCTTGCCCTGCTCCATGTTGTCGTTCGGATACAGGACTTTCGTCAACGTTTCGGCAGTCATCTTGTTCATGACCGCGCTCGCGTATTCGCCGCGGTTGAAATTCTCCAAGTCGATTTCATTATAAGCCTTTGCGGACCAAAGACGTAGCGTGTTCACTGTTTTGCCGCCGTAACCGATTACGGGAATGTCGTAGGGGACGCCGCAGACGTATTCGTCCGCCTCCCATTTCCAGATTTCACGACCGTTTTCATGCAAAACCAATTGATGGCCGCCGAACTGGACGCGGACGCGGTCTTCAGGCCGCATGATTTCCCATGGATAACCGTCTCCCAGCCAGCTGTCTGGCTCCTCCAACTGCTCGCCCCGCTCAATGCGCTGGCGGAAGATGCCGTACTCGTAGCGCAGGCCGTACCCATAGCACGGCAGCCCCATCGTCGCCATCGAGTCCAGGAAGCACGCCGCCAAACGGCCAAGGCCGCCGTTGCCGAGACCTGCATCGACTTCCATCGAGCAGAGCTTCTCCCAATCCATGCCCTGCGCCTTCAACGCCCCCTTGCAGACTGCCTCCAGTCCCAAATTGATGACGTTATTCGTTATCAGCCGCCCAATTAGAAATTCCAACGACATATAATAGACCTGCCGCACGTTCGCGTTGTGGTACGACTCGATCCTGTCCCACCAACGTGTGATGATCTGATCACGTATCGCGTATGAAAACGCAAGGTAGCGTTCACTGTCCGTTACGCGCAAAGGATTCGCTCCCAACGTGTAACGTAAATGATACAAATACCCTTGCAGGAATGTGTCCACTTGCTTTTCAAGGCTCTTGCCCGACAAATCCATGTCGGCGGCCATTTTCTTCATGATGTCATTGCTGTTCAATCGCTTTTTCATTGTGTTTCCCTTTTCCACTGTTTTTCCAGCCTATTCTATTGCAAAATATTTAATATGTAGGCTATTGGCAAAAAAACAAACTTTTGACAGCCTCCCATGCAAGTTTTGCATCTATTTCCGCTAATAATTCGCCCTGCCGCCCCCTTTCCACATCCCATGAATTGATTTTCAGCACTTGATGCGATATTTTAATTAAATTTGCATTGTTATTATTGGTAAAAAAAGCCCACATCCCATGCCGACTTTCGTCGGCGTGTTCTTCTTTTTCATTATCAGCAGGACTGTCAGATGAACCGCTCGTCATTTTTCGCCATTCTCATCGTCGTCGCCGCATTGCAGGCTTTCTCCCTCGACTGGCCGCAAAACGCCGTCGAACTGAAAAAAATCCGCCATGACAATTTCGAGCTTCGCGCCTACCCGGCCGCAAACGCAAAGGATTTCACGTTCGCGCTCGGCACGCCCGAAGCGGATTCCGCCACGCTGTTCTTCCAAAACAACCAAATGACCCTCCGCATCAGCGACGGCACGGTGGAAACCGCTGCAAACATTGCTCTCGACGGCAAGTCGCCGCTCATCGTCCGCCGCCACGGCCTCTGGCTCGAAATCCTAACGCCAACCAAACGACTCGTCCGCGTTCCCACGTTCGCAAAGCTGAAAGGACAGTCCGCCGTGACGAAAACCGATGACAAACCAGCCATCGAAAAGCTTGACTACCAACGTCTTGAGCCATTCGCTTTCGGCGATGACTTCATGCGCACGGAAGAGGAGGCGAAGCAATGGGGCGTCTGGACGCCCGTTTCAGGCGAATGGAAAATCTACTCCGTCATGGAACGAATCCATGAAAATCCCGCCGCCCGCATCCGCGAAGGCTACGAGCCTGTCGCCGACCGCAGCCCCAACCCGTTCTGCCTCTCCGCCACAGCCCCCCAAGGTGAAGCCGTCATCGTCACTGGCTATGATTTCTGGTGCGACTACGAGGCTTCCGTCTCCATCAAGCCGTTCCTTTCGCAATTCGGTCTGATTTTCGGCTATCTCGACGAAAAGAATTTCAACCGCATTGAATGGAATCTCCCCACGCTCGGTGATCGCGCCGCCGATCTCAAACTTATCAGCCGCGTAGATGGCAACGACAACACCATCCAGGCTGTCACCCTCATGGGCCGTTCAGAAACATGGTGGAAACTCGCCGTCAGGCTTTACGGAAATAAGTTACAAATCCTTCTGGATGATGCAGTTATCATGTCAAGTGAACATGACCCCAGATTTATCGGCGGCAAAATCGGCCTCTATGCCAAAGGCGCAAATGAAACCTTCTTCGACGACGTTGAAGTCAAGACCATCACGGAGGCGTTTCTTGAAAAGGACATCTGCAAACTGCTCCATAACGCCGTCCTTTCCGCCAATCCAAACGCACGCGAAGACGATTTTTGGCATTACGAAAACAAACCTGGCAGCCTGGTGTTTTTGCCGCCTAAATCCACATCCAATCGCGTGATGACCGCCATCGGCTACGATGATTGGCAGACACAACGTGTTAAAATCGAATTGCTTAACAGCAAGGCCAAGGGTGCACAGGGCCTCGCAGTCGGCAACAAACAGCAGTTCCACGCCATCTGGACAAGCGAAGACGGCGGCCAGATTCAGTTGAGGCTAGCTGACGGTGATTCAGAAAAAACACTTGTCGCCCTGCCCTTCCCGTGGAATGGCAAGACGCCGCTTAAACTCGCGGCGGACACGTCGTTCGCCAATTCCGTAACCGTATGGGCCAATGGCAAGTTGATGATTCGCCATCCCGTTCCCGCACAGGAACTTGGAGGAAAAGTCGCCATTCTTGCAGACAGTCCAGATGCACAATTCACCCGCCCTGTCCTGTTCGCCGCCCTGAACCGCGATTGGGAGCAAACGGTTGACATTGCGCGTTTTGCCAATGACCCCTTCATGCAGGGCTGGGCTTCTTCCCGCTACGCATGGATCAAGCAGGGCGACAAAGCCGATCAATCCTTCCCGCAGACACATATCTATACAGGCGACCTTTATGGAGCCTTTACGCTAAATGCCCCGATCCAACCCAATCTCAACTACCATTTTGGTGCGGATGACTGGAAATCGCCTGAATCCTATCTTCTGAAAACAGAATTGGATACGACCACGCTGAAAGGCACGATCACCTTGCTCCGTGGCGATAAAATACTTGCATCATCGCCGTTTACATCAAAAGGCAAGACCGTCATTCCGGGCTCCCAGATTATCGACGAGAAGATCGGCGAACAGCCGCGCACGCCCGATACGGACTCTTACGGCAAGCTCTCCTTCCAAAAAGACGGCCATGCCTTCTGGGCTTCCATCGACGGTGTCGAACTGTTCTGCGTCCATGACGACAAACCGTTGACAGGACGTTCTTTCGCCGTTGACATCCCCGCCATACTCGATTTCATCCACTTGGAACTGAAGCGCGAAAGCCTCAAAGACTACCTCTTTGAAAAGGCGGAAACGGACTGGATTCAGCTCGGCCGCTGGCAGGTCACCAACCGCTTCGCCTGCGACCCGCGCTGGTCCCACATGAACGGCGAATCAAAAGGCACCGCCGCCCTCTGGTCGAAATTCGACCTCGACGGCGACTACACAATCGAATGTTTCGCGGGAATGCGCATGCGGCAGGGCGAAATGCTCGAAGGAGCCAGTATGTCCTACCCGCGCGTCGGCGACATCAACGTCGCCTTGGACGGCGACGGCCATGAGCTGTTCTCCGGCTACAATCTCATCGTATCCGCCTGGGATGCAAAATGGTCTGAAAAATGGACGCAATTCTGGCGGCGGGACAAGGTCGTCACGCAGTCCGATGCGGAGCTAATCCCGCGCAACCGTTTCCGCGCGCCTGTAACCCGCGCCATAGCAGTCGATTATGATCCAGGCGGCCGCCCCGTCCACGGCGCATGGTACGCCTTGAAAATCCGCAAGACCGGAAACAACTACGATGTCTGGTTCGACAACACGTCCGTCTTTTCTTTCAACGAAAAGTCGCCGCTGGAGGCTGGCCGCCGCATCGCCCTCTGGACACAGCACAACTCCATTGTGCTCGCCCGCGTGAAAGTTAACTACCGTCATTTCTCCCGCAAGGCGCCGTTGACGAACGAATTGGCGGAATACAACGATGTCCGCCCCGATTTCCACCCACTCCAGCCTACGCAGCAAGAGGAACTGCCCGCCTTGAAAATCACTTCCTCGCCACGTTTGCTCGCGGCGTTTTGCCCGTTTTCGTCATGGAACGGCGACCAAAGCGCGGAAATAGCCTTTGACCTCTCCAAATCAAAGAATGTGGACGGCCAGGTTACCGACGTACCGTTTATTTTCCGCAACGCCAATTCAGGCGGTGATTTCGGAGCGAAAATTCATCTGGAACACGTTGATCTTCTGCAAATTACAAAATTGGAATTTGATTTCCAGGCATCGCCGAACGCCTTCGTCAACCTCTATTTCAGCATCTTCGAAGACCCTAGTAGCCGCTATTTCATCACGTTGACAGGCCCGGACTACGACGCCCCGAACCTCTATAAAATCGATGGTATCCAGAAGAAAAAGAACAACGAATGGTCGCATGTCTCCATCGACCTGAACCGCGCCATCCATGCAAAATATCCATGGCACAAGTCATGGACGCTAAAATCCATGATGATTGGCATGCTCCATGAAGGCTATCTTAACGCTGGTCTAAACGGCAACCAACGTGGCGCGACCTACATGCTCCGCAACTTAAGGCTCTCATCCGTCCAATCTTCCAACGTCGCCACCAGATGGCTTGTCGCCCCCAATCAGCAACCGCCCGAATACCGCGCATGGTTCGCCACCACCGATGACAACAGCCAAAAAGCCCCTGAATCCACCGCCGTCTGGAAAGACATCACGCATTTTTTCAAGCCTGCCTCCCCTGATGACAAATTCCTGATCGTCGAAACAAAGCAAGAGGACGGTACATGGAAACGATTCATGTCATACGAACGCCCCCAACCAGCCTCAACGCCGCTCGTCGCCGAATATATCTCCCCAAAACCTGGCCAGCCGTGGGGCGGCAATCCCATCGTCATTCAATACAAAGGGCCTGAAGACGTCGTGCCGATTCTACCTGACGCAACCTTGCATATCGACAAACAGTCCATGAATCTGAACTCCCTCAACACTGTCTATGACAGCGCAAAACGGACGTTGACCATCACGCCGCAATTCTCTGCGTTCAGCCCTGATTCAAAGGAACTTACATTCACATTCCTCTATCAGGACTGCGTCACGCTCCCAGCCGTGAAAACGCTCGCCAACGCCTTCGTGTTCGACCGCAAGCAGGACAAGACTCCCCCGTCTCGCCCCATCGTCAAAGACGCCCGAACAGCTCTCGCGGGCCTCGCCTACCCTGCCCTCGAAGCCACCACGTCCCTATCCTCCAGTAAGGTAAAACTCAACTACGAACTGCGCGAAGACAACCAACTGCCCGCCGTCCGCGTCACTAACACCGTCTGCGGCGCGGATTCCGCCGTCAGGTTCCATCTCCCCTCTTTCTCCGCAAATGCCTATCCAATCCTCTCTTTTGACTACAACATCCCATCGCCGGACACCTATATCGATTTCTCCATCTTCGGCCCGACACGATGGATTCTCGGCATGACCGACCACGATAAGCGCGACAACAACTATGTAGAATTGAACAACATCCAGGCGGACGGCAAATGGCACCGCCAAGTCGTCGGCCTCGATTTTCTCCGCAATGACAATCCGTTCACCGCCCATCCCGATGGAGCCTCAAACTTCCCCGTCCAAGGATGGATAGCCAACGTGCTCGCCATCGGCAATTTCTACTACTCCGGAACCGAGCCAGGAAGCACGTATTCCGTTTCCAACGTGAGACTTGCGCAAATCGCCACAACCGTCAACAAGCCCTTCGTGCTCAATTGGTCCGCAAACGACCCAAGCGGCATCGCAGGTTATAGCTATGTGTGGGACGACAAGGATGATACGATTCCAGACACCGTGCAGGACACCGCCGAAACCACCGCCTCTTTCGACAAGATGAAGCCATTCCTCCAATATTTCCACATCCGCGCCGTTGACACCAACGGCAACTGGGGCCCCGCCGCACATTATATGTATTATTTCGACGACTCCATCCCGAAGGTCGTCGCCAGCTCGCCGACGACCACATCCAAATGTGCTCCCGACTCGCTTTCCGTCACGTTCAACAATGAATCTGGAGCCATGAATTTCACCAACGCCTCCCTGACTGTCAACGGAACGGTGCGGACGCTGAACCGCTACAACACGCAGTTCGATCCGCATACCAAGACGTTGACGTGGAATATGTTATCCGACAACAACCTGCTCGGTGGCCCATTGGCGGACGGTGCCCCGTTCATCGCCAGCCTGAAAGGCGTCCGCAATATCACGGGAGTCGAAGCGCCGCCTGTCGAATGGTCATGGAATCTCGATTTCTCGCAGGACAAGACGCCGCCGCTGCCCCCCGCCGTCTCTACAATGGGAACCAACGCCTTCCGCCATGTCTCCCATTACTCCCCCAGCACGTCTCTCTGGAAAAGCACGAGAAACGCCCTCACGGAAATTGTCACAGATGAAATCACAAACTCCTCCTGCATCCAGATTTCCGTCGAAGACAACTACCGTCGATTCCTCTACACCATATCGCGAACCGCCAAGCTGTCGGAATTCCCATTCCTTTATTTCCGCTACCGCCTCATGCCTGGCACCAATGCAAATCTTTTCCTAAACGTTGGCGACGAAATGCTTACAATCAAAATGAATGGCAGCGACGAAAATGTCAAAACCGTCATCGGCAATATTCCCGATGCAAAGGACGACGGCCAATGGCATCAGGCCACACTCAATCTTCGCGAACTTATTGCCAAGGCCTTGCCCGACAAGAAAGAATACACGGTCTCCTCCCTCGTTTTCGGCGACTACAAAACACCAAAATCCCCCAAGGTCCTCCGTATCGACGATTTATCATTCGTTCCCGAACTCTCCCCCTTCCAACTTTTCTATTTCTCATCGACGGACGCCACAGGTATCGCTTCTTTCAACGCGGATTTGGTCAAATCTCCTGAAGAAGTGACACTGAGACAATTGAATCCCAAGCTCTTACGTTCACGGCTCCCTGTTGAGGTACCCGACAGCAAAGGGATATGGTATCTCGCCGCCCAAGCGCAGGATTGCGCAGGAAATCTCTCCGAAACCGTCCTCTATCCATTCTATTGTTCGCAACCCGCCGTCTCCGACAGCAAGAACGACGGCCTTGAATATCTTTCCGACGGCTCGCCATGGCGTGTCCGCGCCACAAGTCCCAAAGACAAGCGTACTTACTGCTACAGCCGCGTAGCGAAGACTGGCCAGGGGAACACGCTTCTCGCCTCGCAGTTCATCGGTTACGCGAATCCCGACGTCATCTTCCATCGCCGCATCGGCAAGACTCTCTCGCAGAATCCCCCCAAGCGTCTTCGGACGGATTTGTTCGCGGACACGAACGAATCCTACAAAATCTCCGCCGTCATGCTGGACGAGAATCTCGCCATCATAGTCGAATCGGAAGCCAAAACCATCAAGGCCGACGGCGCATGGCATCGTAAAGTCATCTTCAATCTCCCCGAATACACAGCGACTCCCGCCTTCTTCGGCTTCCGCATCCAAATGCAAGACAAATCCCGCGCGATTCTTACATTTGACAACATCAGACAAGTCAAGATAAATTAGCCAATCCGCTCTGCGCCTTCATAGAAAAAATGAAAATCACCAAAATCGAACCACTGCTCGTCGGCGCCCCCACTCCAGGCTGCGGCCTGCTCTCCAACCGCAATTATTTCTATATTCTCGTCCATACGGACGAAGGCATCACAGGCCTCGGCGAAGCGACGCTCGAAAGCCATGACGACTCACTTCTCGGCGTCCTGACCGACCTTTCCGATCTCGTCATCGGCCAGAACCCTCTTGACGTAGGACTCCTTGTCCAACATCTTTTCAAGGAGCGTTTCTGGAAAGGCGGTGTCGTGAAAGCCTCCATCATTTCCGGCATCGAACTCGCCTGTTGGGACATCAAGGGAAAAGCCCTCGGCAAGCCAGTTTATGAATTGTTCGGCGGCAAAATCCGCGACAAAATCCGCGTCTATGCCAACGGCTGGACTGGCGGCGCCACCGATCCCGCCGTCATCAAAGACAAGGCGGCTGAAGCCATCGCCGCTGGCTACAAGGCCTTCAAATTCAGCCTAGCTATTCCGACATGGCCGCTTCGCGACCTCGAAACCGTCAAACACATCCGCAAAGCCGCCGAAACCATCCGCGACGCCGTCGGCCCAGACGCCCCACTCCTCTTCGATGGCCATGGCCGTTACGACAGCGACCTCGCCATCCAGATCGGCCATGCCTTGGAAGACCTCAACCTGCTGTTCTTCGAAGAACCTGTCCAACCGGAGGACGAAGAAGGCATGGCACGTGTCTCATCCAACGTCAACATTCCGATTGCAGCGGGCGAACGCCTCACGCTCAAACAGGAGTTCCGCCGACTGCTTCAAACCCGCGCCGTTTCAGTCGTCCAGCCTGATCTTGCGCATTGCCATGGATTTATGGAAGGCGCCAAAATCGCCGCCATCGCCGAGTCCTTCAACGGCTTTGTCGCGCCGCACTGTCCGATGAGCCCCGTCATCACGGCCATTTCATTGCATCTCGACGCCATCGCCCCCAATTTCCTGATCCAGGAGCGACTTTTCCTCAACGACTGGCGCAACGCCGTCATCACGGAGCCGCTCGTCGTGAAAGACGGCTTCCTCGAACTGAACGACAAGCCCGGCTGGGGCGTCGAGCTCGACATGGATTTGTGCCGCAGCCATCCGCGCATCATCGCCGGCACTCCCTCCCTGCATCGACAGGACGGCTCCCTCGCAGATTGGTGACCATTTGGCCTCTGTCTTATGTACCTCTGCGCCTCTGCGTTATAACCGCCGCATTAAAGACTTATAAGAATCACACAAAAGTTTTTTGAAAATAGTTTGTATTTTTGCAAACTATATCATATATTAAACTTTGAGGTGATCATGATTATGCAATACCAAGACAAAATTAACCATTTTCTGACATTTTGGCGCAAAAAGACAGGCCTTGACGCTAAACTGGCCAACACTGAAGCCCAGCTTGGAGTGGACTGTGTTCTAGATATACGCAATGGGCATCACATCGCCCTAAAATTCAAAACGCAGCTGACAATGGAGGATATCAGTCTCTTCCACGCACTTAAGCATATTCTAGACGAACGTCATTATCTCCTGGTCATTCTTTCTGATAGAATCACAGAAAACACAACACGCGTCCTGATGGAGGCGAATTTGAATTTCTTCGTCTCGGATGATTATGCCTCCCTTGCCCTGCCAAGTTTCACATACGTGTATTGCATGATGAAAAAGCCTGTGGTTAAAAGATCTGAACCGACTGAACACACCGTATTTGCGGGCCGTGGATCACGACTATGCAGGATTCTACTGTCAGACCATGGCAAAAAATGGCGTCAAACTGAATTGGTCCAGGCAAGCGGCTTGAACAAAGGATATGTTTCTATTCTCATGAAAAAAATGGTCGATGAACAATATGTCCACCAGATAAATCGCCATTATTCCGTTGTTGATTTCAACCGATTTTTGGATGACTGGACGCATGTATATCATTTCCAACGTTTTCATGCCCAACAATACTATGCCATCGCAGGACGGGACTATCTAGATTGCGTCAATAAAACAGCTGAGATTCTAAATCTAAACAAACAGCTTTTTGCCTTCACTGGGTGGACGGCTGCCGCTATGCGCTCAGCATATATGGAACCACCAACGGTAATGGCATACGTCACAGAACTGCCACCGCCCACATCCGGACTTTTTCCCGTCCAATCCAATGGCAATGTTTTTTTGGCCGTTCCTTCCGACATGGGGCGTCTTCAACAACTTCAGACCGTCAATGGCTTGCCGCTGGTCTGCGATGTTCAAGCATATCTTGATTTATTGAAAATGCCAGGCCGTGCCATAGACCAAGCGGAGCATTATAGGGAGAAACTCATGTCATGATTCCTGAATATAAAAATATCCATAATTATACGCCCCAGTTCACACGTCTGGTTGAAAGCACTCTTCTGGAACTCTGGGGGCGACTTGGTGAATACCGCAAGTATCTTGTTCTTGTCGGTGGCCTTGCGCCTCGTTTCATAACTGCTCCAGCAGGAAGATACCTCCCCGCTCAAGCATTGCACTGTGGTACCATGGATATTGACCTTGGCATTTCTCTCGCCGTGACAGAAGATGAAAAGTACAAACATATCCATCGTATCATGAAAGAGGCAGGTTTCCAATATGCGAAAAATGACGATGGTTCACGAAAATCCCATACTTTCGATATCACCATCGATGGCCAAACTGTCAGTGTGGATTTTCTCACTACATCCTACGATGGTGCACCTGATCGGCATGTCCAAAAAGTCGAACATGAACTTTCTGCAATAAAAGTAAAAGGCTTGGGGCTGGCTTTGCATACTCCATTGACAGTACAAATCGACGGTCAAAACCTTCATGGCGACAAGGTCACTGAATTCATTTCCGTATGCCGTCCCGTTGCATACATCATCCTCAAAGCTATTTCCTTTGACAACCGCCATGTAGATAAGGATTCATACGACTTGATCTATACGTTGCTGAACTATGGAAATGGCGTCGAATCCGTTGCAAAGGAAATTCTACCGACAGATTTTGAGGCAGAATATTTCCAAACCGCCATGGAAATGCTTCGACGCCGCTATGCCTCCCCTGATCATGACGGGCCACGAGCCTACGCTCGCTTCATACAACGTCCGCAAGATGCCGCTATCGCCTTCGCCGCAGTCCAGCAATTCCTCCGTCTCGCAGAAGAACAATATCACCAACTCAGACACACTTGAAACAGTTGTCCAATTTCAGGTTAACCGTAACTTTTATTGTGCTGGTCATAATTATTTTGACAACGCTCTATTCCCCAATAGGGTAGTTTATGGAAGCCGCAAGGCGACCATCCGCCCGCAGGGCGAGACATTCGTAACCGCCTGCAAGCGAACACAGTGAGCGCAGCTGGCGGCAAGACGCCCTCCCTGATTCAGCGCGCCCGAAGGGGGCGCCACCTATGCGGCGCCCAACGAGGGGGAACATGCCCCCATGACATGGCGCGCGGGGCGTACCACTGAAAACATTCAACAGGAATCAAATTATATATGTCCAGCACAATAGCCAATAGGGTATGTATTTCAGCTTTTTATGGCTAATACATTCCCTAATCCTAAAAGTTACAGATAAATGGAAGCGCTATGAGTGTCCCCTTGCGGAAAGCAGGTGAAATTTTCCGCGCCTCTGTGACTTTGCGCCTCTGCGTTGAAAATATCCGCAGTCAACAATAACATTCATTCCATAGCATTATTGCATATATCAATCACTGTCAATAATTTACACAACAAGACAAAATACAAATAAAAAAATTCTTCAGGCATAATAATTGTTTATATATTTAAAATTAATGAATTACAACTTATGACAGTCATCAGGAATGGATTGATTTTCTTGGCTTTCTCATGATTCAAGAATGATTTTATATGATAGTATATGACTCTATTTGCAATTCATTTTTACCATGCTATTGTAACTCCTGCAAAAAAATTTTGTTTTATTTCAAATGCAGGATATATTAAGAAGGTAAAATAATGGATAGAACGGATGAGCCGGCCAAATTGTTCCTTACAAAGAACCAGGTGTTCGCCGACCTGGTGGACTTCGCCCTCCGCCACAGCGGCTTCAAGGTGGACCGCCAGTCGCTTCAGGACCGCAATCCCGAAGGAATCATCCAATGCCCATGGAACAGCCTCAAATACAAGGTCTGCGACAACGACCTGCTGAAAGGGCTCGTCGTCAAGCATTCCGACAAGGCGACATGGATGCTGGTCGCCACGGAACACCAAAGTTATGTAAGCAACACGATGCCGTTGAGGAACCTCATCACGGCAGCCGCCCACTGGGACGGAATCCGACGGTCGCTTGAGGATGAACACAGGAAACTGCATGACCTGCGGGGAGACGATTTCCTGTCGGGCATGGCACGGAAAGACAGACTCCCGCCCCTGCTGGTCTTCGTCCTCTATTATGGCTTGGAGCCATGGAACGGACCGATGCGCCTTTCGGACATTATCGACTGCCCGCCGGAGCTGAAGCCATTCATGGCCGACTGCCCGACAAACGTCATCTCGCCCCGCGAGCTGAAGCCCGTCGAGCTTGAGGAAATCAACGTAGGCGCCCTGCGCGCCGTCTTCAAGGCCATCTGCTACTCACGGTCGCCTGCTGACTTCTGCCATGAAATCAAGACTGACCCGTCCTTCCACGACCTGTCCACCGAAGACTTCGACTTCATGCGGATGACATCAGGCATCGACCTCAAACCTAAACACAAGGAGAACAACAACATGCAGGATACAATGGAAATTTTTGCAAACTATTTCAAAGAAGACTGGTTCCAGAAGGGAATCCAGAAGGGAGAGCAAAGCGGGTTCCAGAAGGGAGAGCAAAGCGGGTTCCAGAAGGGAGAGCAAAGCGGTTTTTTCAAAGCCATAAGCCATTTTATCCAAAAACGAATCAACTGTAACATCTCGGAAAAACAAATAATCGAAGACCTCTCCAGTGAATTCGGGCTGACATCCGATCAAGCCAGGCAATACTTGAATGAAACAAAGGGAAACAGCCCTTCATCCGACTGTACTGGCACACTTAATTGATTAAAGACAAGATGATTAGGTGAAGGCTGTCGCCGCATGGCAGCGGGACTCCGTCGCGGAGCGACATCGCATGGAGTGCGAAACAATCGTAACCCCACTCAAGCGCCCGGAGCGGCGCGCAGAATGGGGAAAGACAGCCCCTTGCCCAAGCGCGCGGGACGCGCCACTTAAAACAGCCGCTATTGCCCAAGAATCAAATTATATATGGCCAGTACAGCAAGCACAAGGAGAACAACAACATGCAGGATACAATGGAAATTTTTGCAAACTATTTCAAAGAATACTGGTTCCAGAAGGGAGAGCAAAGCGGATTCCAGAAGGGAGAGCAAAGCGGTTTTTTCAAAGCCATAAGCCTTTTTATCCAAAAACGAATCAGCCGTAACATCTCGGAAAAACAAATAATCGAAGA